>JBGARN010000043.1:0-29541 GCA_044230205.1 Bacteroidia bacterium | reverse complement strand
AGATATGCCTGGCGAAATTTCAAATGCAAACTGGAGCATGCAACTTTATAAAAGGAATTCTCAATCAGATAATATGGATATTGAGAAACGACATCAGTTTATTGGCAACCAAAGCCAGGAATCATTTGATAATCCTAAATAATTGCTTTTATTAAAACTAAGTGGTTTGAATTAATTTCTTAGCGTTGTTACTTTATGTAAATAGCATTGTTATGCTTCTAGCAATTGAATCACTTAACGAAATTGGATCCAACATAAAGAGTCCGATATTAGAATATCAATATCAAACTCCCGTTTGGTTTGATATAGTGGCTACTTTCCTTTTTGCTATTTCAGGTTCAATGAAGGCGATTGAAAAAGGATATGATTATATAGGTTTATTTTCACTCGCATTGGTTTCAAGTGTTGGCGGAGGCTTGGTTCGTGATGTTTTACTTGATGCCGGACCACCGGTAGCATTAAAGAATTATAATTTTCTTTTGGCTGTTATAGCAGGTAGCATCGTAGCTATATTTTTCAAAAATCATGTTTACCGAATATCAGTTCTAATTACTGTTGTTGATGCTATTTCTCTTGGTATCTATGCAGTTATTGGAGCACAAAAAACCATTGATATTGGCTTAAACGTTATTGCCGCAATGATAATTGGATTTATTAATGCTTCATTTGGAGGGGTTATACGAGATGTATTAACTAATGAAGAGCCACAACTATTTAAACCCGGCCAATTTTATGCTGCAGCTGCAATAATAGGTTTACTCATTTATATGACGATGGTTGTAGGGTTTGAATTCAATTCTTATTACGCTGCTATTTCGTGTATTATAATTATAACTACTCTTCGGCTTCTGTCACTAAAATACAACTGGAAGACGTCTGCATTTCAGAAAACCAATATAACAAGGAAGCAAAAATAAATGAAGCTTGAATGGGAATTTATCTCATTTACATTTATACAAATAGTTACTTAACTTGTTATGTTTAATAATTGGTTAAATAAAGAAAGCATGATGAGTGGTTTTAATATCTTTGCATCATATGAAAAGCATTCTGTAAAGACTGTCTCAATAAAAGTTGCGTTCTTTAAATTCAATTGACTTTTCAATTACTAACAAAATGGGGCCGAAAGGTTTCGACAGCGGGTGTAATTGACAGGCAAGCATGTCGTGTGTTGTGAATATGACACGTTAATCTTAATTCTCATCAAATTCAAATGGCGAAAATAACTTCGCTCTTGCTGCTTAATACGAGGTATTAACCAGCAATACTCCGCCAGGTAGAGCCTCACTGCCCCGATTTGGCCTGAGTATCGCAAATGCAGTGATAGCAGCATGAAGCTTCGGCATGCTGTGAATCTTTAGAAGCTAGGTGAATCTATGGGTTGGTGTGTTTACCCGGGTTTATTGACACACCGGTTATGCCGGTATAAAAATGCACTAAACATGTAGAAAACCTTTTGATTCCTTGTTTGGACGTGGGTTCGAATCCCACCGGCTCCACCCTATTTAATCAACCACAATTGTGGTGTGATAACCAACTATAAATAAATTATTTTAAATAAAGCTATTTCTAAATTTGCCGAATGAAATTTAATAAGATTAATAGCGGCATTATAGAGAAGCTTAAGGAAATTTGCGGATCAGCGTATGTAAGTACCGATACGGAAACGTTGAATAATTATTCGCATGATTACACTGAAGACCTCTCTTTCTTACCTGAAGTAGTTGTAAAACCTGCCAACACGCAACAAATTTCAGCTATTTTAAAACTATGTAATGAACAACTAATTCCCGTTACACCAAGGGCTGCCGGTACCGGGCTAAGTGGTGGCGCATTGCCGGTTTATGGTGGCATTATTTTATCAACTGAGCACTTAAACAAAATTATACAGATTGATGAAAGAAACCTACAGGCAACTGTTGAACCTGGTGTAATTAACCAGGTCTTCAGAGATGCTGTTGAGGCTAAAGGATTATTTTATCCGCCTGATCCTGCTTCACGCGGATCGTGTATGTTAGGTGGCAATCTTGCTGAATGTGCAGGAGGACCTAAAGCAGTAAAATACGGTGTTACAAAAGATTATGTTTTGAATACAGAAATAGTTACTCCAACAGGAGAAATTATTTGGACAGGCGCTAATGTTCTAAAAAACTCAACAGGTTATAATTTAACCCAATTGATTATTGGGAGTGAAGGTACTCTTGGCGTTATTACCAAAATTGTACTTCGTCTTATACCACTACCGAAGCATGATTTGTTATTGCTTGTTCCCTTTTCATCTGCTGAAAAAGCATGCCAGGCAGTTTCTGCTGTATTCAGAGCAGGCATAACTCCCTCTGCCATGGAATTTATGGAACGAGATGCAATTGAATTTACGATGCAATATGTTGATGCTAAAATTCCGATTACGGATGATGTTAAAGCACACCTGATTATTGAAGTTGATGGTAATGATACTGATGTGTTGATGAAGGAATGCGAAAAAATTTCAGAGATAATGTACCAGCATGAATGCCTGGACGTAATGTTTGCAGAGTCTGCCCAGCAAAAAGCAGATTTATGGCGATTAAGACGAGCAACGGGAGAAGCTGTAAAATCACATTCCATCTATAAAGAAGAGGATACTGTTGTGCCTAGAGCAGAGTTACCTGAATTGCTTAAGGGTGTTAAAGAAATTGGAAATAAATACGGCTTTCGTTCCGTTTGTTATGGACATGCAGGCGATGGTAATCTTCATGTAAATATTATTAAAGAAAGCATGAGTGATGACAATTGGAATACAAATGTACCTAAAGGCATAAAAGAGATCTTTCAATTGTGCGTTAAACTTGGGGGCACTATTTCTGGTGAGCATGGCATAGGCTATGTTCAAAAAAATTACATGAATATACCTTTTAATACAGTTCAGTTGAATTTACAAAAAGGGATAAAACAGGTTTTTGATCCCAATGGAATTTTAAATCCGGGTAAGATATTTCCTGATTTAAACTGATTTATCAGTAACAAATAATAATTGGATTGTACCAGCGGATTTTAATTTTTCAATTTTATACAAAAGCGCATTAAAATCGATAATGAAACATAAATCCTTAGTATTTCTGTTTTTGATGTATACGCTGAATGCAACTGGTCAGGAAATGCTTGGGATAATTAACAGCAATTTTTCAGGTAATATTGGTGTAACTTTAAATCCGGCATCTGTTGTAGGCACACCATTTGGCTCAGAAATTAATTTCTTTTCAATAGATTTATCAGCGCATAATAACTACCTGTATATACCTGCTGGGGAACACGGCCTGCGTAAGCTAATTACCGGGCAAGGACTAAGCCACGATAATGCAAAGGATTATTATACTGTTTCACCAGATAAGCAAATGTATGCCAATGTATTTCTGCTTGGCCCTTCTGTTTTATTCAGTACAACTGAATCAGTTGGGCATTTCACACAGCATTGCGTACCAATATGAGTGTGCAGCATTTGAACTATCATATTGCAAAATTTTTATGGGAAGGGTTTGACTATGAACCGCAGCATGATATTTCTTAATTAATCCTTATCAGTTTACCATGCTTCAATGGTATGAATTAGGATATACCTATGGAGTAACGTTAATGTTAAAACCGATATGCTTACGGTTGGCGGCACTTTTAATCTTAACCTCGGTGGCAAATTCAGCCTATACATTGATCGAAAATGGATTACATTGTACCATCCAGCGATACTCTGATAGTGTATGATTTAACTGGGCTTTATGGCCATACTATAACTACTAACGACCCGAGTATAACTGATTATATTGGTGTGAAAGGTATTGGCGGTGGTATTAACATGGGTGTGCAATACTACAAGGACCGTAATGAAAAAGCGTATAATTATAATTCGTTAATAGAGGGGAAATATAAATGGTGTCGGTGTTTCCCTTATAGATGCCGGAATGATTCATTATTTTAATAAATCCTGAGAATTGAAATTTAACAACAATTTTACCATTTGGCCAGGCATTGATACTGTAAAATTTGACGGCATTAATGCATTTGACGAAACATTAAATAATCAATACGGGTACACCTGATGGTACTTTAAATAAAACCAGCCTTAATGTATTTTTACCTAGCAGCTGCCTAATTTGATTTGCCATTTATAATGATTTTTATGCCAATTTTACGTGGATTCAACGATTGGCATTTTAATCCGCAGGTGCAACGTGCTAACCAGGTAAGTTGAATCAAGGTATGAAACATCAAAATTTGAAGTTGCAGTCCCCTATACATATTATGAATACTATAAACACAAGGTTGGCTTTCAGTATTTTTCGCTAATGGTTCTTTTTAGGAACCGACAAATTGGACCTGTTATTGATGCATGGGATGTTGATGGTATAGATTTTTATTTTGGTATAAAAATCAATAATCATAAAAGCGGTAAGAGTGGCAAACGCAGTAAAGGCTACTGCCCGGCTTATAACTAGCCTCGTATTAAACCATCTGAATTGGTGGCTAATTATTTTCTATTCTGATAAGCTTAAACACCTTTATTGATTGCATTACAATGTCAAAAGGTTATTACTTCTCTTGTATGCGTTCTCATAATAGATTTCTTGAATTCAAAGAACAGAAGTTTATAGGAATTATAAATTTACCTTTATTGAATAAACAACTTAATGGTTCAAGATATGCTTATATTAATCTCGCAAGAACTTTATTAGTTTTGAAAACTTTTGATTGTAAATTGATTTTAATTTAAAAAAATAACTAATATGTTTGTTTAAAATTACCAGAATTAACTAATTCAAAATAAAATTAGCCATTCATTACATAAATTGTCACCAAATTGAATTGGAAAAATCAAATTACCACATTAAAAAATTATAATTAACTAAATTAAACTTAATCATATAACCCAAATCAAACTAACCATTTTGAATAATATTTATCGGGAATATAATTTTTATGATACACGAATCAGAATTACGCTTAGGAAATATTGTTAATAACGAGTTTACCACTATTATAGGAATACTAGGCAATAATAAAGTAATGGTCGAAACAAGACTAATTACTGGGCAAATTGGTTTTAAAGGAGAATTAAGTACTAAGGACTTGCAACCGGTATTGCTGACAGGCGATTTACTTGAACGAATGATGTTTTTAAAGGATGTAAATGCAGATTATTATGCACGAATAATGCCTGATGGAAATACCATTGCCATAAAGCCTGGAAAAATAACGTATATATACCTATACAGAGGAGATTACGAACATAGAAACCGCATTAATCAACAAGAGGATATGACGGTTCATTTTCTTCAGAATATCTTTTTTGCTCTATCAGGCACTGATTGTATGATTCAAGTCGAAGTACAATAACAAAACCAGCCCGATCACTTTTACATAGTGCAGGTAACAATAAAAGTTTCTTAATAATCTACTTAATTATTGAGCCGGTAATAATTGTTGTCACAGTAGCAGTACCCGGTGCTGCAATCATTATATTATTGATAACTGTTGCTGTATAGGTTCCTGTTGCATCATGATACTTGCCTGTGCCACCTGTTATAGTAAAGTTTCCGGTTCCTACAATTAAATAGGTATTAGGATCCAAAACATTGTCATATGGGGTAGTAGCAACTGAATAAAGTTCATGTCCCTGATCATCTATGTAAGTAACACATTGTGTATTTGCTGTAATTCCATTCGGAATATTACCAACACATGGGGTTGTTATTGCCTGGGTGTTACCGAAATTTGTTAAAGTACCATTACCTGCAAAAGGTCCTATTTCAAAATAACCCGGTTGACAACCGCAAGATAGTTGTGCAGTTGCATCCGGATGCATTGTAAGAACTCCGTTAAAGGGCTCTGATTTCTTTTTTGAAGCAACCTGTTCTGTTGAATCCTGTTCAGGAACTGCTAATTCATCATTGTTCTTGCTGCATGAAACAATAAACAATGTAGTAGCAAGTATTAATATCTGATGTTTCATTGTTTTGGGGGATTTTAGATGTTAAACAATAAAAATGAAAAATGAGGACATTAAAGATATAACAAAAAAACAATTTACCCAAAAAAAAAGCTCATTCGCACAGCTTTTTTTGATATTCCCGTGGTATTTATAAATGTAGTAACACTTGATTCCGACAATTAGTTACAATTAAAAAGAGTGGCTTTTTTAAATAATTCAGCAATATATTTCCTATTGAAAAAATAGATAATATAGTAACTGTCAGTAAGTATTCAATCCATCCCGACAATAAATTTCAAAAACAATTAAGATTTTACTTGTGCTCAGTGTTGATTAGGGATATCCTCAAGTGTTATTTCAAACTGATCCTCATTTTCCTTGTACTTCATTATCTGATCCAGAGCATCAGGAACTACATCACTGCATATAGTAATAAAAGAACCTTTTTTAGCGTGTTTTATTGAATAATCTATTGCATCCCTTTCAGATGAAAATTTATGTACAACTTTGTCTTTATCAACCCCATGAATTCCTTTCATCATTAAATCAATAATTTCTTTTTCTGATCTTCCACGAAGGTTCTTGTCCTGCCTGATAATAATTTCATCAAACATCACTGCACTCAAAGTGCCTAATTGAATAATGTCTTCATCTCTCCTATCCCCCACTCCTGCAATTATTCCAATCTTTGGTTTGGCATCAATTTTTTCAAGGAATTTACTAATAGCCTGGAAACCTGCAGGATTATGTGCATAATCAACCATCACGGTAAATTTCCTGAAATTGAATATATTCATTCTTCCAGGAGTTTGTGCTGGTGAAGGAATGAAGGTTTCAAGTGATAATTTTATATCATCAAGTTTAAAGTTGCGTATAAATCCCGTTAGTACAGCCGGTAATATATTCTGAATCATAAAAATTGCTTTGCCTGAAAACGTCAAAGGAATATTTACAATTTTATCAACCCGCATTTTCCATGTGCCGCGCATTATAGTAATATAACCGTTCTCTGCAACTGCTGATAATCCTCCCCTTTCGCAATGTCTTTTAATCACAGGATTAGATTCATCAAGACTAAAATAAGCCACTTTACAATTTACTTTATCAGACATTTGCACTACAAGCGGATCGTCAGCATTTAAGATGGCATAACCATTCTCAGCAACACTTTCAACAACAACTGCCTTAACCCGAGCCATTTCCTCAATACTATTAATTCCCTTTAACCCCAAATGATCGGCTGCCACATTGGTCACAATCCCAATATCACATTTATGAAAACCTAAGCCAGCCCTCAATATTCCGCCACGTGCACATTCAAGTACTGCAAAATCAACTGTTGGATCTTTTAAAACAAATTCAGCGCTTTGAGGGCCTGTGCAATCTCCCTGTTGTAGCATATGGTTCTGAATGTAGATACCATCTGTTGTGGTAAAACCTACTTTATGTCCCATGTATTTGCACATGTGAGCAATCAAACGTGTTGTGGTGGTTTTACCATTCGTACCTGTAACTGCTACAATAGGTATACGCGCTGAACTGCCAGGAGGGAAAAGCATATCTACAACAGGAGCAGCTACATTTCTTGCAAGCCCTTCCGTTGGTGCAATATGCATCCTGAATCCAGGCGCTGCATTTACTTCCAATACTGCACCTCCTGTATCAGTTAATGGTTGTGTTATATCTGGTGTCATAATATCAATTCCGCAAATATCAAGGCCAACAATTCGAGCAATCCGTTCGCACATAAATACATTATAAGGATGTATAATATCTGTTACATCAGTGCTTGTTCCGCCTGTACTAAGATTAGCTGTACGCTTTAACCATAATTCTTCACCCTGCTTTAAAACTGAATCAATGGTTAACCCTTTTTCACTAAGAATAGCCAATGTACTTTCATCAACTTTTATTGAGGTCAGTACTTTTTCATGGCCATAGCCTCTTCGCGGATCACTATTTACCTGGTCAATAAGTTGCTGAATAGTTAATTTTCCATCACCTTTAACCGCAGCAGGTGTTCGTTTTGCTGCGGCAACAAACTTGTAATTGATAACAAGGATACGGTGATCGTAACCGGTTATATATTTTTCCACAATTACTGCACGCGAGATTTTTTTAGCCAGGCCCATTGCCACAACTGCATCGTCCCACGTATTTATATTTATTGTTGCTCCGCGTCCGTGGTTTCCATTTATCGGCTTTATTACAATAGGAAAACGAATGTCATCCACAGCATCTTTTAAGTCCTCATCCGTATAAATAATTCGGCCGCGAGGAACCGGTATTGACTGGGATTCGAGCAACAATTTGGTATCTTCCTTATCGCATGCAATTTCAACTGCAATACTTCCGGTAGTTGAAGCAACTGTAGCCTGAATTCGCTTTTGATTAATACCATAGCCTAATTGCACTAGCGAATGCCTGTTTAATCGCACCCAAGGAATTCCTCTTGAAGCTGCCTCATCAACAATACTTGAAGTGCTGGGACCAAGGCGTTCTTCTTCACGTATTTCACGCATTTTCTGGATATCTTCTTCCAGGTTATACATCTTATTATCTGCCAATGCCTGGCAAATTCGGACTGCAGCTTTACCTGCATAGATCCCCACTTTCTCTTCCTCATAACTGAATACAACGTTGTATATGCCTGTTTGACCTGTACTTCTTGTTCTGCCAAAGCCTGTATCCATTCCGGCTAGGGTCTGAATTTCAAGTGCCACATGCTCTACCACATGTCCCATCCAGGTTCCGGTGCGAACCCGATGAAAAAAACCTCCTTCATAATCTTCAGAACAACGATGATTGAATAGCGAGGGCATAAATTTCTCAAGCCGCTCAGGAAAGTTTTCAATAAGGTTTGTTGGTTTTTCTTCCAATTGCTCAAGGTCCAGTTTCATAACAATGAGCTTGTGTCTGCGTATGCTCCAGTAATTGGGCCCGCGCATAGCTCTGATTTCTAATATCCGCATAAAGTGAAAGTTTATTGAAGTATATAGGTTTAATAATTGTTTATCCGGCTCAATTAACAACAGGTTTTACCCGTTTCAGATACCTTTGAAAAACAAAAAATGAATATTGGCTAATGTGCAAAGTTTTTTTAATAAACCAAATTGTGAATAATGTTGTTAGTATAAAGATTCGGTTCAATTTGCAATTAATTGTAATACGCTAACTTTGCCATTAGCTAGAAGAATATCATATGGCTTATCATTTAATCTTTCTGTTTTGAATTCTTTATTAATCAGTTTTTAAATTATTAAATAGGTCACTTTTCTTAAATTTAATATAAGCATATATGCTGGCAAGCCTCATACTACAAAACAGAACGAATGAAAAGAACTATGTATTATTAAAACAGTAATATGCAGATACCACGCGGTAAATTAATTTCAATTGGTGGAGCCGAAGATAAAGGCACCGATCCCGAACCTAACTTTATTCAGAAAAACAATCTAAATTTTTTTGAGTTGCAGATATTGCAGCGTATTGTACAAGAAATTGGCGGTCCGGATAAACATATAGAAGTAATTACATCAGCTAGTTCAATTCCAAATGAAGTTGGTGCCGGCTACCTCAATGCCTTTGGCAGGCTGGGCTGCACCAATATAAACCTGATGCATATTAAAAAACGAGAGGACACGCTGCTACCTGAGTATATGGACAGGTTAGCGAAGTGCGATGGTGTAATGTTTACAGGCGGCAACCAAATGCGACTTAGTACTTTTTTTGGTGGCACTCCTTTTTTAGAGTTGCTGCATAAACGCTATGTTGAAGAAGATTTTTTAATTGTAGGCACCAGTGCAGGCGCCATGGCAATGAGTATAACCATGATTTACCAGGGAAGCAGCAGCGAAGCATTGCTGAAAGGTGAAGTTAAATTAACAACAGGGCTTGGATTTCTTAAGGATGTGATTATTGATTCGCATTTTGTAAAAAGAGGAAGATTTGGGCGCTTGGCAGAAGCTGTTGCAAGTAATCCAAGCTGTATTGGTATTGGCCTTGGTGAGGATACAGGTTTATTGGTAACACACGGAACCATTATGGAGGCAATTGGTAGTGGCCTGGTTATAATTATTGATGGACATGAAATTAAGCACACCAATATTGCCGATGTTCAATATGGATCACCAATAAGTATTGAGAATCTGGTAGTGCATGTTATGGCCAAGGGTAATGGTTACGATTTAAGAAATCGTACTTTTTATAGTGACGTTCAATTGATGCCTGCAGCACTATAAGAATTTTCATTTGCTTATATTTCTATTCTTTTCATTTTTTACCACATTTTTTTGGAATGTCAGGAGCTATACTGAAATACCTAAAACATTTCTGCGCAGTTGTAATTGTTTGCCTTATAATTTCCTTTTCAAATTATATAAGGTATGGTGTCCAACAGCTTTCTGGGCAAATTGCCCTAGTCAGTAATACCATTGATATACATGAGGCTTTGCAATCTGATGCTTTAAGTACAAAGGAGAAACAAAAGTTGCAGCTTATTGAAAAGATAAAAAAATTTGCTGCTGATTCATTAGGATTAGTTGTTCAAGATAATTATTCGAGATTCTATCAACAGCATGATCTACCTGTCTTATGGATATTAACAGCCAGTCCTCCGTTCGAACTAAAGTCATATGAATGGAAGTTCCCGGTTATAGGATATGTTAGCTACAAGGGATTCTTTAAAAAGCATAATGCAATACCGGAATATAATTCTTTAAAAAAGTCAGGATTCGATGTTGACCTATCACCGGTTAGTGCATGGTCAACATTAGGTTTATTCAGCGATCCTGTTTTATCTGATTTTTTGAAAAAAAGCGATGGAAAACTTGCTGAATTGATTTTACATGAATTAACTCATGCTACTATTTTTAATAAAAACTCCAACACTTATAATGAAAATCTTGCAACATTTATTGGGCAAGAAGGGGCTAAACTATTTCTTAAACGAACATTTAATGATTCTTCACAGCAAGTTGCTGATTACCTAAATGCCATAATATTTGATAAACAGAAAGATGCATTTTTTAAATCAGGTGCCGCCCAATTAGACAGTTTGTACAAAACATTTACAACCGAAATGACATTATCCTATAAAATCAAAATGAAACAAGACATGATGGATAATTTGATCAGAAAACTAGAAGAGATAATTCATATAAATAATAGAAACAAGGTTATTAACCGACAATTGATGCTTAACAATACTGATTTCGTAATGCATGAAACCTACAATACCTTACAGGATAGTTTTTATAAGGATTTAAGCAACCTTGATAACAACCTTACATTGTTTATAGCTGTTGAAAAGAAAAAAGCAATGCAGTAAATTCATAAAGTAAAAATTATATGTTAGTGCCATAAATCAAGTACCAAACATTATACATTAACTCTTCACTATGTACGAATCAACTCCTCCTGACATCGATGCAGGTTTAATAAGTGTAATCTTATTGCCTGTTCTCGCCCTTGCAATATTTTTTATTATCTGTCTTTGGATTATTTTCAAAAAGCAGGAAAGCCTGGCTGGGCTGCAATTATTCCTATTTATAACCAGATTGTAATGCTGGAAATTGTAGGAAAACCAGTATGGTGGATTATTCTTTTACTACTTCCAATTGCAAACATCATTTTCTCCATTTGGGTACTAAATCTATTTTGCAAAAGCTTTGGGCAAGGAGTTGGATTTACCATAGGTGTTTTGCTCTTGCCGTTTATCTTTATCCCTGTTCTGGCTTTTGGAAGCTCAAAATACATTGGTCCTGCAGGTCAGCCTCAGTTCAAACCAATGGAATAAGTAAAAGCAATCGCTTGAGGTTAATAACTAATTCGGCTTTATTGAAAGCTTACTGAGCTATTAAATTGATTCAACGTTATGTAAGGTGGTCTCTTTAAATGGTCTTCTTTGCGTCCATTCTTTTTTATTGGAGATCTTAAAAAATGAATCAAGCATTAGTTGCGTAATTGGATTTGCAAACTTTATGTACAATTTAAGCTTAACCGGTGCTGCTCCCACTGTGCTTTTTATTTCAAGCGCATCACGACCAAAATTAACCCGATCTGCTTTCAAATGAATTGCATCTTCGATATAGTTATAAAGAATGGTTTGATACAATGCTAATTGAGTATTAAAGTCATAATCTAAACCTATATGATGCGCTCGCAAGCACTTGTTATAATAAAACGCAGAGGAAAAACCAATAAGATTACCCTGATAAAAATATCCCTTGAAACGAAAATGTTCTTTAAGATTGGTCTTTAAATAATAGAAATATTCTGGGTTGTTAGATGCCAGCTTAACTGGAGCTTGTGAATAAACAGAACTAAATAGTGAATTAATTTGAGCTTTATAATTAGCAATCTGATCAGCATTTAGGTCTATCACATTAATGGTGTTTGATTTTTTCAGAACATTTTTGGCGCGAATCCTGTATTTTGAAGACAATGCTTTTAAATAATCTTCAAAACCATTCCATTTCTTATCTAACACTAGTTCCATCTCAGGATCAATTTCAAATCCTACAAACCCGCATCCTTTAAAGGCATTATTTAATCTCGTTTCGTTTTCGCTAAAATCTTTGCAAAGCGTTGCTATTATTGATTCGTCACTTTTCAAATGCTTGTTGATAAGTTGTAAAGCCTCTTTAATTATATACTTCAAGTATGCTTCAGATTCAGACTTTCGATAAACAATTGCGTAATTACCGCTTACAAATAAATTACCAGCAATGCATAAATATTCCTTTTGATTCTTTCCAAATTCATGGTTTTTAAGTCCATTCATACTTGAAAGCGATGAACTTAAATACTCACCATTTAAAACTGATTTAATTGTACGGCCCGTTAAGTTCAATAATTGAAAGTACATGGCAGCTATTGCTACATTGTTTTCATAGATTAAAAGATACCTGAAACTTATTGATTTAGGACTGCCTTTTTGAAGCGCACTATGATATTCAATACTCCAGAACAATTCATTCTTGGTTATTTTGTTCCAGTCAGTAAATGGTAATAGGTTGATATCATTAAATGCTAAAATATCAATACTTCGCTCTTTAAATTGACAATGATACTTGCTTAATGCATCTTTAATTTTGCTGGTAATTTTTGTAAGCATATTCTATTGATATCGTTCAGTAAGTTAGTATATTTTAAAACATTGCAATTGAGGGAAAGTTTGCATTCCTACATAGGTTTTAAAATAAAAAGCCACCTGTTACAGTGGCTTTAAGTGTCGGGGTGACAGGATTTGAACCTGCGACCACTTGCACCCCATGCAAGTGCGCTACCGGGCTGCGCTACACCCCGAGTGTAATTTTTTACTCAGGGTTTTTAGGTAATCAGGTCTCAGAGTGTATTACTGAAATTGATCAATAAACCTGCATGTGTGGAGAACTTCAACTCCCGACAAGGGGCGGCAAAAATATTAAAATTATAATGCCTTAGTTTTTTTATTAGCCGAATCAAATAACAAAGTAAAGACCCTTGTTTTTCGTAAATATTCTTTCGAAGAGCTATTAGAAAAGCAAAGTTCCTCCTGAATAAATCGGATAATCTCCAATCTGATTTTGAGCAACTACAGTCATATAAAAATGCCACAATACGATAATCTGTACCGTATAAAAGGTTGTAAAACAATGCAATAGGCGCTTATTGGCATTTCAAAAAGCAAAATAATTTTTAAAAAACAACATTTCACCCAAATTAAAAATACTTTAACCCATAAATAAGTTGTATTCAAGTTTGGATTTATCGAATTAAATCTTAATTTTGAAACCTCAATTAAAGCGAATACTGTTTTCGATTAATGTTGTAAAATGCTTTTAAGAACTATTAATAAAAGCTTATAAAAAACACTCCACAATATTAGTCAGTTGAAAAACAAAAATCAGGAGAGTAATTTTTGACGCAAATAAAATTCTAATTGTTCGTTTGTTTGAACTAGTTTCTGAGTAAGTGCTTCTTTTTCTTTTTTCAGATGGTAAATATCATAAGCCTTTTTGATTGTTTCTTTCAACTCTTCATCATTCCAGGGTTTTTGAAGGTAGCAATATATCTGTCCGCGGTTTATTGCATCCTTAAGAGCATCAATATCAGAAAAACCGGTAAGAAGTATTCGTATCTGGTCAGGAAAATCTATTACAGTTTGAGCAAGAAGCTCAGAACCGGTTGTTCCGGGCATGCGCTGATCAGTTATCAACACATGTATTTCTGTATCAGCAAGTATCTTTTTTGCTTCATCAGCAGAAAGTGCAGTATAAATTGTAAAATCTCTTCTGAAAGAAGCTTTAAAGGCAATAAGGTTGTTTTCCTCGTCATCATCTACGTAAAGTACCTGAATTTTCGCTTCCTGATCCATTAATTATCGATGTTTAAAAATAAAACGAACGCAATTATTAAAATATTTTCGGTTATAAAAAATTAGGTTTCTCAAAAATATCAATTTCACATTAATGAACTGTTAAAAACTTGATCATAAAAATTTATATTTTCACTCCAACAAATTAATGCAACTATCAAATTTACAAAAATTTTGAGACCCCCATCTCTGAATTCACATCACATTAGCCCCCAATAATTAAGATGACAAATTTTAAGGATAAGCTTTCGCTTTTAATCGAAGAGCATTCAAAATCAAAACACATTTACAGGCCACTTTTTTACAGGCTGGCAAATGCAGATGACAGGAAACAGTTTATTGAGCTCCTGAACACCCCTGGCCTATCTATTTGCGATACTATTATTGACCAGGTAAAAGAATATGTCAAACTTCTTTCACCAGCAAAAAAATTTACGCCTGATGAGCTTACTGAAGCGGCTTTAAATCATATTGGTAAGGTAACTACTGACGAATATGGTGTTTGGGTTTATTATTCATGGACAAACAGGCTTATTCATATTCTTGATGAAGAGGAATATATCCGGTTGCGAACAAGTCGTAATCAAAACAAAATAACCTGGGCGGAACAGCAGGAGTTAAAGAAAAAGAAAATTGGAGTAATAGGATTATCAGTAGGTCAGTCAGTTGCTGTAACTCTGGTAATGGAAAGAATCTGTGGTGAAATACGTCTTGCTGATTTTGACACACTTGAAGTGACAAACCTTAATCGTATCCGAACCGGAATACACAATCTTGGCCTACATAAAGTATATTCTGTAGCCCGCGAAATTTCTGAAATAGATCCGTTTTTTAATGTGAAGTGCTTTCCGGAAGGTGTTACTGAGGACAATATTGATGCTTTTTTTACTGAAGGAGGAAAACTGGATTTGATGGTTGAAGAATCGGATGGTTTTGATATCAAAATTATCAGCAGGTATAAAGCGCGTGAGTTGGGAGTACCAGTTATTATGGAAGCGAGTGATCGTTGTATGGTAGATGTGGAGCGTTTTGACCTTGAACCTAAAAGAAGTATCCTTCATGGACTTGTTGAACATCTGGATATTGCCAAACTTAAAAGCCTGAAAACTACGGAAGAAAAAATTCCATACATGCTTGACATTCTAGGCTTGGAAACAAGTTCAGTAAGACTAAAGGCTTCAATGATTGAGATAGAACAAACTATTAATACATGGCCACAACTTGCAAGTGCGGTAACTATGGGTGGTGGTATAACTGCAGATATCAGTCGCAGAATGTTGCTAAATCAATATACTGAAAGCGGAAGGTATCATGTAGATATTGAAGAATTAATTGGCAATAAAAACCAAGCAAAAAGTATCTCAAAATCGAACATTGAGGATTTTCCTGAATTAAGTGTTTCACAAATGGAACAGGCAATCTTGCATCTTGGCCTGAACTCTAAAACTGATGATGGACTAAAGCTGAACAAAGCATTGATTAAAACCCTGATTGAAGATGCTATTAAAGCTCCATCAGCAGGTAATAATCAGCCCTGGAAATGGTATGCTACTGATGATAGAATTTTTCTGTTTCATGATAAAAATAAATCGGCCGGCTGGAGCGATCCATTTGATGATCTGGCACACATCGGACTTGGCGCTGCAATTCAAAATCTAAAACTGTCTGCACTTCATCATGGATATATAGCAGAGGTTATTTATCAGCCATCAAAAGGTGATCAATTATTAATAGCAGAAATTTTATTCAAAGCATCTGAAAAAACAGTACCTACTTTGGAAGAATCACTTTTTAAAGCAATTCCATTTCGATGTACGAACAGGAAAAAAGGTGATAGAAAGCCAATCGAAAAGAAAATATTTGATCAGCTGTCAATGTCAGCAATGCCTGATGGTGAGTTGATATACACACAAGATGAAAAACAAATTACAGAACTTGCTGAAATAATTTCAGCTGTTGAGAAAGAACGATTTCTTCATCCCGAAGGTCACAAAGAATTTTTTATAAAAGAATTAAGATGGAACGAAAAAGAAGCAGAGCAGACTAAGGATGGTTTAGAATTAGCAACGCTTGAACTTTCTTTTAAAGACCAGGTAGGATTAAGAGTTGCCAGCGATCCAGAAGTTATAGAAAAAACCAGACAATGGAAAGGTGGGGCTGCATTACAAAATCTCACTAAATATGCAGTTTTAAATTCATCGGCAATTGCATTGATACGATTACAAAATGGAATAATACCAGCATTTATAAAAGGTGGTGAAGTTATACAACGTGTTTGGTTAGCTGCTAATAACTTAGGTTTAGAAGTGCAGCCGGTTTCAGCACCTCTGTTTTTCTTCAAACGAATTAAAGTGTTAAATGATTTGCCGGAAGAAACAAACCAAATTTTATTTGACTTGGAACAAAGATTTTTACGCATATTTCCGCAGGATAAAACCTGTACAGATTTTTTCCTTTTTAGGCTTTATAAAGGCGAAAACCCATCAAAGAAATCTTTACGAAGAAACTTAGAGGATAGCTTGGTATTCAGAGAATTAAAGAATGTACACATTTAGGGCTTTTCATGCAATAAGGGACTTGGAAACAAGCCATAAGTTTCTTGACGGGCACGTAAAGGTTCTCAAGGACTATGGTATCACTAACATTACTTCCAATAATAACGAATGGATGAAATGGGAGTGTGTGTACGGGATTGTTGCGGAAAAAGAAGATGGTACAGTAGTAGGTGGTATAAGAATTCAGTTAGCAGATGGTTTGCATTTATTGCCGGTTGAAAAAGCAATCGGTCATATGGATCCTAACATTCATAACATTGTTAATAGTTACCTGTCTGACGGTGTTGGCGAATTATGCGCGTTATGGAATGCTAAGGAAGTTGCTGGTCTTGGTTTAAGTTTGTTGCTTACACGTGCAGGAATTTCTATGGTTAACCAGGTTAATTGCAAAACGCTTATGGGCATTTGTGCTGATTACACTATGAAAATGTTTAGAAAGGTTGGATTTGTTGTTGATAGTTCACTGGGAGAGAATGGTGAATTTGTTTACCCGAATAAAAACTACATAGCTCGTGTTTTAGGAATTTTAAATGCATCCGATTTATCAACTGCCGAACCTATTGATCATGAACGTATGGTAAGTTTAAGAAATGACCCCACCCAACGATTTATTGAAAGTGGTCCGGATGGAATTGAAATTGAAGTACAGTATTCATTAATGCTAAATAAACATAGTACAGTATGATATTGATGAATTACAAGAAAAATATCTGTTTTTTATTACTAGCATTTATTGTCAATTGGTGCAGCGGGCAAACTGTTACTATAAATGAAATTGATAAGAAAATTGCTATTCGTAATAATGCTGTTTCTTATGAAGATGAAAAGGATACGTTGACGTTAAAAGAGGTTACTCAAATAAAGGAGTTTAAAAAAATTGATGGTGACATACCAAATTTTGGAGTAAGCAAATCTGCATTTTGGCTTAAGTTTAATATTAAGAATAATACGACCAGAGATGTTTTTTTATTACAGATATCTCAACCAGGTCTTGACGAAATAGAATTCTACCAGTTTAACAATGGCAAATTGGTTGACTCTGCAATTGCAGGTGAGTTCTTACCTTTTCATAACCGCCAATTCTCTGATGCAAATTATATCTTCAGGGTTAAGTTGTTACCGCAAACTTCTTCTGAATTTTATTTTAAAGTAAAAGCACGTGACAACATACAGGTTCCAATTACAATTGGCACTTCAGAAACAATTTTTGAAAGCAATAAAATTAAAGACACACTTGCAGGCATTTACATAGGCATTATGATGGTTATGTTTGTCTATAATGCTTTTTTGTTTTTAACTGTACGCGACCGTGGTTACTTATATTATGTGCTTTACTTAGGCACAGTAATATTAACACAGGCCAGTATACAAGGCTATACTTACCAGTATTTATGGCCAAATTTTCCGGCACTTGCTCAGTACAGTTCATTTATTTTCCCTCCGTTGGTTGGTATTGCCAGTTATTCATTCTTAAGGGTTTTTCTTCACACTTCCACTTTCTTTCCAAAGCTTGATAAAGTATTTCATGTTTTTACCGCTGCTTACCTGCTTGCCACTGCAGTTGCATTTGCAGGTTACTTTAAAACCAGCTTTCTGCTAATTGAAATTTGTGCAACAGTTGTTTCAATTTACATGCTTGCAATAGCATGGATGGTAAATCGAAAAGGATACAGACCTGCTCGTTTTTTCCTGCTGGCATGGGCGTTCTTTTTGCTTGGTGTTACCATTTATGTTTTAAAAGATTTTGGTGTTCTACCTTATAATGATTTTACCTATTACACCATGCCATTAGGCTCAGCTGTTGAAGTGGTTTTACTTTCATTCGCACTTGCCGATAGGATTAATATTTTAAAGAAAGAAAAAGAAGAAACACAGGCCGAGGTTCTTTTAGCATTGCAGGAAAACGAAAAATTAGTGAGAGAACAGAATATTGTTCTTGAACGGAAAGTTGCGGAACGCACAGAACAACTTCAGAAAATGAATGGTGAGTTAAGTGTAACTCTGAAGAACCTTAAAGAGGCGCAGGCACAACTTGTTGATGCTGAAAAAATGGCTTCACTTGGTCAGCTTACTGCGGGTATTGCTCATGAAATTAATAACCCTATAAACTTTGTTAGCGCCAATATAAAACCGCTGCAGCTGGATATAGCGGATATGATGGAACTGATAAACAAGTATGAAGCTATCACACCTAATAACGGCATCGAACAAAAATTACAGGAAATAGAAAAATTTAAAAAGCGCATCGATCTTGATTATGTGCGAACAGAGGTAAACACCCTGCTTGCTGGAATTGAAGACGGTGCAAAGAGAACTGCCGAAATTGTAAAGGGGCTTAAAAACTTTTCACACCTTGATGAAAGCGACATTAAGGATGCTGATATTAATCAGGGTATAGAATCTACGTTAGTATTATTACGAAGTGTTATACCAAAGAATATTGATGTGGTAAAGGAACTTGGACAGCTTCCGATAATTGAATGTTATCCCGGAAAACTTAACCAGGTTTTTATGAATATTTTTAATAATGCTGTTCAGGCAATGGAGGCAGTTAAAAAAGAGGAAAAACACATACTTACTATTAAGAGCTATGTTGATGGTGAAAATGTTTGTGTAAGTGTTGAAGATACAGGAACAGGCATGACACCTGAAGTTAAAGCAAAAATATTCGAACCCTTTTTCACTACAAAAGATGTTGGACAAGGTACCGGGTTAGGTATGTCAATCGTTTTTAAAATTATTGAAAGCCACAGTGGCCGGATAGATATTGATACCGAGCCTGGAAGAGGAACTAAGATGACAATTGTGCTGCCTAAAAAGTTAAGTCATAAGAATAACTAATTTATAAATCACTTTTTAAAATGTCAGATAATAACAACATAAGGGTTTTATATGTTGATGATGAGGAAAACAATCTAATTTCTTTTCGTGCATATTTTCGTAAAGACTATGAAGTCTATACAGCCAGCAGTGCAGCTGAAGCATTCAGAATATTAGACAGTGTTGATATGCAGATTATAGCTTCTGATCAACGCATGCCTGTAATTTCCGGAATTGAGTTTTTAGAAAGAACCATTGAAAAACATCCTGATACCATACGTTTGTTAATCACCGGTCAATCTGATATTGACACAGTTATTGAAGCCATCAATCGCGGACAGGTTTCAAAATATCTTCAAAAGCCCTGGGATTGGGAAAAGTTCAGGCTGATCATGGAGAACTGTGCTGATTTGTATAAAAGCAAAATTGAATTAAAAAATAAAAATGAGGAATTAACCAAAACCAACGATGAATTGAACCGCTTTGTATACAGTGCTTCACACGATTTGCGATCGCCATTGATGTCTATACTTGGTGTAGTACAATTGGCCAAGATGGAAGATGAAATGAAAGTGGCTGAAGAATATTTCAATATCATTGAAACAAGTGTATTAAAGCTGGATAAATACATTAAGAATATCATTGATTATTATCAGAATTCAAGGGCCGATGAAATTTTAGATAGTGTAAATTTTGAAGCACTTGCTCTTGATGTAATTGATACACTAAAAAACCAGGATAAGAATGTGAAATTTGAAACTGATATAGTTCAGGATGGAGAATTTATAGGTGATGAATTTCGTTTACGGGTTATTTTAAGCAACCTGGTATCAAATGCAATTAAATACCAGAATCCTCAGAACCCTGAACCAAAAGTTGTTATCAAAGTTAGATCAGATATAAAATCAGCAAGTATTACCATTTCCGATAACGGTATTGGTATATTACAGGAACATATTGAAAGTATTTTCAAAATGTTTTTCCGAACTCCTAATACTTCTTCTAAACAGGGAACCGGTATCGGTTTATTTATTGTTAAGGAGGCTTTGGAAAAAATTGGAGGTACAATTAATGTTTCCTCCGAAATTTTTATTGGCACTTCCTTCGATATTGTTGTTCCAAATAAAAAAGCTACGCTATGACCAATAAATTGTCAATCATGCTGATTGATGACAATGAGGTTGACCTTTACCTGCATGAAAAATATTTAAGGCTCAACCAAATTGCCAGTAATACATCAGCTTTTGGAAATGTTGACGAAGCCTTGTCATACCTTCAGGATAATGATGACAAGCCTTTTCCGGATGTTATTCTGCTTGATATTCAAATGCCTGCCCTTGATGGATTTGACTTCATTTATAAGTTTAAAAAATTTCCCTTAAAACTCAGGCAAAACACCAACATTATAATGGTTACGATTGAACTTTTATTAATCTTCATCCTCTTCCACTAAATCGGCCATATACGACATATAAGGCACTCTCTTAAGTTTTACTTCTTTAGGACTAATTAAAAGCGGGAATTTTTCGAGTAATACATTGCTGCTGTCAAGCCCGAATGACTTTTCATCACTGGTTGAGAGTTTCTTAAGATAGTTGAAGAAATAAGTTATGATCCTATCAATAAATCCAAGACGGTTTTCGTATGAAATCAGCTTTTCTATAACTACAAACCTGAAGTCGCCTATCACCTTGTTTTTGCTTAGCGACTGATAACGGCTGTAAACATCAATTTCATGCAGCTCCACCATTTCCTCAATTACTTTACGCAGGTAATAATTGATTTTCTGTTCAACCTTAAATCCTAACCTAAAATCTATACGTACAATATTTTTGCCATGAAGAAATTTAACCGTGTATTCCATGGTATGTGGCGCTTCAAGTACATCCACGTGAACAAACCAATAAATATCAGCCCGTTTTGGCCTTTGTTGCAAAATGCTGTAAATAATTTTATTCTCTATTTGCAAAGCATTATTGGCACTGGTAAGATACACCAGGTGCGTTGCAAATTTTGGAACAGTTTCATCATGGCTCAGCTCATTAATTAATGGTATGTAATCACTAAGGTTTACAAAATCAACAAACCTGTTTCGAACCCTGCGTCCCCTGAACCAAACATACATTACAAACATTAAAATTCCGGCAAGAAATACTGCAACATAACCACCATGCATAAATTTAACCAGGTTAGCAAGCAGGAAACAGCATTCGATGCTTAAAAAAACTGCCAGGTAAGTCCAGATAAGTACCGGGTTAACGCGCTTCAATCTTAAGTAAGAGCTGAATAACAATGTTGTCATTAACATGGTAAGTGTTATGGCAAGACCATAGGCAGCCTCCATTCGCGATGACTCCTTAAAATGAAGTGTAATAAGTATGGTACCCGTAAATAAAATTGCATTAATGCTTGGAACAAAAATCTGGCCTCTTAAATCTGAAGGAAAATTAACCCTGATCTTTGGCCAAAGGTTAAGTCGCATTGCTTCGCTGATTAAGGTAAATGATCCGCTTATTAATGCCTGGCTGGCAATAACTGATGCCAGTGTTGCAATTATAATTCCGTATAATAAGAAGCCATGCGGCATAATGAGGTAAAAAGGATTATCCTCTTTGCCTAATACCATTCCTTCGTTATCCATTGCCCAAGCTCCTTGTCCAAAATAGTTAAGCAGTAAACAGGTTTTTACAAAAACCCATGTTACCCTGATATTTTGTTTACCACAATGGCCAAGATCAGAATATAAGGCTTCAGCACCTGTAGTACATAAAAATACAGCTCCCAAAATCCAGAAACCAGATGGATGATCCTTAAGAAGAGCAATAGCATAAGCCGGATTTATAGCTTCAAATACACTGGGGTGTTTAATGATTTGAAGAATACCTAAAATGCCAAGCATGGAAAACCAGGTAAACATCATAGGCCCGAATGCCCATCCAACTATTTTTGTTCCGAATTGCTGAATAGCAAACAATGCCGTCAAAATACTAATAACAATACCAAGAGTTGGAAATTCCGGGTCGTGGGTATAAGAGCGCAAACCTTCAACAGCAGCCGAAATTGAAATTGGCGGAGTAATAAATCCATCAGCAAGCAATGCTGCACCACCAATAATGGCAGGATAAAGTAACCACTTTCCGCTTCTCCTGATAAGTGCATACAGCGAAAAAATTCCACCCTCTCCCCTGTTATCGGCCTGAAGGGTAAGTACTACATATTTAATAGTGGTTTGTAAGGTAAGTGTCCAGAAAATACAGGATATAACTCCAAAAATAATTTCCGGACTTATTGGTTCATTACCAATTGCAGCCTTCATTACATACAAAGGAGAGGTACCTATATCACCATAGATAATACCTAATGTAATAATTAAACCTGCAAGTGTAAGTTTGGAATGATGAGTGGAAGCTGTCGTTCCCAAGAAAAAATAATTTAGGGGTGCAAACGTAACTGATTGATGCATTTTAAACAAGTATGCTTAAGGAATACTTCAAAAAATTTACTAATGCCCTAACAATAGCCCTTATCATTGTTTTTATGGTTTTTTTCTGCTTTTTTGCCAACCGGCATTAGTCCAATAACCTTGCTGATGTAAAAAATGCACGTTACAACTTTCTAATTACGATTTCAATTTATGAACAGAGCAGAACTTTTAGAAGCTATCGATAAAAAATATAAAGCAATTGGCCAGGATCCTGATGTGCATTTATCAGGACTGCTGAATGCTGAACCCATGACTTATTGGGACTATATACAGGTTGATGCCTTACTTGGATTGCAGATAAAGCGAACACAACAGCCCGATGAAATGGTTTTTATCATGTACCACCAGATCAACGAATTGTTGTTTAAAATGATATTGTGGGAAATATCACAGGTGTCAGAATCTGCAACTGTTACCACTCAAAAGTTTTCCATGCATCTGAACCGGATCAGCCGTTATTTTGATATGTTGGCTGAGTCGTTCAATATTATGAAAGAAGGAATGGAAGTGGATCAGTACATGAAATTCCGCGATACGCTTACCCCTGCCAGTGGATTTCAAAGCGCGCAATACCGAAAAATTGAATTTGCATCAACTGAGTTGATTAATCTTATTGATAACCGGTTCCGAGCCACTATTGATCGCAATACACCATTTGAACATGCTTTCGAACATTTATACTGGCAGGCAGCAGGTAAAGATTATGAAACAGGAAATAAATCAACTCTGCTGGTGAATTTTGAAAAGCGATATAAGGAAGAGTTTACTTCATTTATGAAAGAATACAACACTACTAACCTGTACACTAAGTTTAAAGCATTACCCGAAGCCGATCGTAAAAATAAAGAGCTTATCAATGCTATGAGACACTATGACCATACCGTTAATGTACGTTGGGTAATGGCGCATTTGAATGCTGCCCAAAAATATATTGGAGGTGGCGAAGCAACCGGTGGCAGTAACTGGCAGAAGTACATGCATCCACGTTATCAGAAGCGAATTTTTTTCCCGTCACTGTGGACCACTGAAGAATTAGACAACTGGGGAATTACTAATCTGGAAGGGCATATAAAACTATAACCTGCCTCCTGCTTTTTAATTACTTATTGCTTTGGCAATAGCGGAAGTTTCACCACATAGTGGCTTTCTGTTTGAATAAACTCCGGCTGTTTTTCTGTAAAAAATGAATACCGCGATTTAATATTTGCTATACCTATTGATGTTGATTTTATGGAATTGTTTTTAAGTTGAAGATTGTTAGAAATAACCAACTCATCACCTTCGGTGTAAATGTAAATGTATAGCGGATGTGATTGCGATACTACGTTATGATTAATAGCATTTTCAACAGCAATCTGTATACTGAATGGCGGTAACATTAACTCGAGTGATTGCTGTGCTATATTCTTTTCAATTTTTAAGCTTTCGCCAAACCTTGTTAGCTGTAAAAAAAAGTAATCTTCCACATGGTTTAACTCTTCGTATAAATGTATTAAATGTTTGTCTTTTATCTCCAGTATCGTTCGATATAGTTTTGAAAAGGCGGTTGAAAAGCGAATTGCTTTTTCGGCATCACTTTCTATAAGGTAGCTTAAGGCATTAAGAGTATTAAACAGAAAATGCGGGCTCACCTGGCTTTTTAGTATTTCGAAGCGTGCAAGCATGTTTTCATTCTGCAGCAATTCATTGTTCTTTTCCAAAACAGCATTTTCGCGATCAACCAGTTCTTTTTCACGTGCCAGTAATTTGAAATTATTTTTTCTTAATTGGTAATTTCGGTAAACGATAAACAGCAGTAACAATGCAAGTGCAATACAACCGATAAGTACATTGCGCAGCTGTCTTTGTTTTTCAACTTTCAGCTCTGCCAACGATTGACTTATTTTTAAATTCTCAATCTCTTTGTTTTTTAATGCTACATTAAATTTGGTTTCGGCAATAGCTATGTTCTTTGAATTCTGATTGCTGTACATCTTCTTACGTAGTTCATTCAATTTATCAGTACAGTATAATGCTTTCTTTGCATCGCCTTTTTCAATATAAAGCGGTATTATGTTGTCGTAATAATTTTCGAGCAATTCTACAGCGTTGCTTTCATCAGCAGCTTTTCCTCCCATTTCGAAATAATAAATTGCTTTGTTAAGCATTTTGTGATTGAGATACATTTGACCCAGTGAAATACCAATACGAGCAAGCAAGTCTTTGCTGTCAGTTTTTTGCTGGAATTCAAGTGCTTTTAAAAAATACTGTTCAGCAGTCTTAAAATTATCAAGCATATCATAACACACCCCGATATTGAGATTGCTTACACCAAGTGAATAAAAATCACCAGGCTTAATATAAACCTCGGCCTTTTTATACATTTCAATGGCTTGCGGCTGCTTATCGGAATAATCATAGCAAACTCCAATATTGGTATAAAGAATATTTAGCATTAGCGAATCGGAAGGTTGAATAAGTAGAAGCGCCTTATTATAATACCCGATTGCTTTATCATATTGCAGTGTTCTTTGCAATACAATACCAATACTGTTTAGGCTGCCTGCTATTGATCGCTGGTTGCCAAGTTTGCTATAAATTTCATAAGCCTGCTGGTGATTGTTTATGGCCTGGTCATAGTTGCCCGCATTACGGTTAGCCAGGCCCTTGGCATCAAGTAATTTTGCAACTGCAAAACTATCGCCCTGTGCTTTTGCCTTGTTTAAAAATGAGTCGACTTTACCTAATACACTTTGCGGATCGGTAACAAGCTCTTTGCGCAAACTATCTATGATTGGATTATAATCCGTTTGCGCATTAATAGCAGCAAGGTTAATAACTAAAAAGCTGGTAAGCAGCGTCAAAAAAATAAAGCACTTGTTCATTTTTGCAATAACTGTTTACAAGATTTACATACGGGCGGGCACATCAATTCCTAACAGTGCAAATGACCGTTTAATGATGATGCCAGTTTGATGAGAAAGTTTAAGCCTGAATATTGATGAAGGAACATTTGCAGCATCTACTACTACATTTTCGTGATAAAACTGGTTGTACAGTTTTGAAAGTTCGTAAGCATAGTTGGCTATTAATGCTGGCGAAAGTCGCCTGGCTGCTTCACTAACGGTTTCATTATACGAAAGAAGGTGCTTAAGCAATTCCTTCTCTTTATTATTAACTGCTATATTTTCAGGTGCTGCATTTTCCATAAAATTCTTCAAGCTATCTATGTCCGGATCAACCTTCAGGATGAAATATTTTAAAGCACCAAGCCCCAGCGTTTTATACAACTGCTTTGCTTCATCACTTTCATAATCATCAAGCTTGCCAAGCTCGCGCGTCATTTTTTCTGCACTTGAAATCGTATCTTCAATCAAATCGTCAGCATCAACCACAGTGCCTTCGCGCGACTTCATTTTACCACCACCGGCAAGGTCAACCATATTGTACGACATATGATGAAGCTTATCCCACCAGTCATATCCCAGCTTCCTGAGCACCAGCTTTAAAACTTTAAAGTGATAGTCTTGTTCATTTCCTACTACATAAATCATTTTCTCGAATTGAAAATCGTCATAGCGCAATTTAGCTGTTCCTAAATCCTGGGTTATATACACCGATGTACCATCACTCCGTAACAATAACTTGTGGTCTAAACCATCACCGGTTAAATCAACCCATACTGATCCATCGGGCTTGCGGTAAAAGATGCCTTTATTTAGCCCTTCAATAACCAGTTCCTTGCCCAGCAGGTATGTTTTCGATTCGTAGTAAATCTTATCAAAATCAACACCGAGTATTTTATAGGTAACATCAAAGCCATCATAAACCCATCCGTTCATTTTATTCCACAGCTCCAATGTAGCGGCATCGCCTGCTTCCCATTGTATGAGCATTTGCTGCACCGCTTTAAATATTGGTGTAACCGATTTGGCATAGGTCTTTATTTCAGCAATAATCTTTTCCTTATCTTCTTCGTTAGCAGTATTTGATAACTGGTCAACCCATGCTTTATATTTCACTTCACTTTCAGGACTTTCAAAAATTCCGCTTATCCAGTTACTCATTAATTTCCTGGCCTGCTCATTATAGGCTTTATCAAACTCCACATAATATTTACCTACCAAATGATCACCTTTAAGGCCTGATGATTGTGGTGTTTCGCCATTACCAAACTGCAACCATGCCTGCATAGACTTGCAGATATGTATACCACGGTCGTTTACAATATTTACTTTAAATACTTTTTTCCATCGGCTTTAAGCAGCCCGGCCACTGAATAGCCCAGCAGGTTATTGCGTATATATAGCAGGTGAAGCGGCTTATTGGTATTAGGTGAACTGTATTCAACCAGGTAGTTGCCTGTACTCACTTGTTGCGGCTGATCTTTTGATGCCTGCTGCAGCATTTCAAAAAACAGGTTGGTATACAATGCGGGTTTAATAACCAGGTTTAAAAAACCCTTTACAACATTAACCTCATCAATAAACCCAGAATTAGCCATAAGCCACTCCCCTATTGCAGTTGCAGTTTGCTCAGGCGATTTTTTTGAATCCTTTAATAATGGAAACACCACCAGCGTGATGTCGCCTTTAAAATCGGCATTGGTAGGCTGCAGGCTGATTTTATCATCGCTTACCTGCACCTTGTAAATAGCATTTACGGCTTCAATAACCTGGTTTTTTATCTGTTCGGCAAAAAGCATAACGGAATCTGTTTTATTGTACTAATTGTTTTGGGTAATATTAATGCACGGATTAAATATGTTGCTATCAGCCTACCCGATTGTAGCTGCAATAGTCATAAACTTTTTTGATACTGCTATAAGAGCGTATTGAATTATTATTTCAATGCATGAAGTGAAGCAGGTTGTACCACACTTGCGAATAAGTGAAATAAAAACAAATAATAGAAGTTATTTTTATAAATGGCTGCAAAGTTTCGGCTTTACCTTTAGCCTTCTACACTGTTACAACCGACCGCAGGTCCAAACCCGGCTGGCAGTATCACAGCATCTCTTAAGAATAGATTTTAAAAAAACCTGTCAGGTTATCTGGCTTACTACCTTCTGCAAAATTTCGAAAGTATTTTCAGCCATCAGGTTTTCCTTATCCAGCGTTGGGTTTACTTCGGTAATTTCAAAGCAACAAACTTTTTCGTGCTGGACGAGCCTTACGCATAAACTGCCTGCTTCTTTTTCAGTAATACCGTTACGTACCGGTGTGCCTGTTCCTTTGCTAATGGAGGAGTCCATAGAATCTACATCAAATGAAATGTAAATGTGGGTGCAATGATTAAGGTGCGACAAGGCATCGCGCGCTATCTTTTCCACACCGTTTCGCTTAACCTCGTTAGTGGTAAATATTTTAACCTTATGTTTCTTAAGCAGAAAATTTTCCTCTGGGTTCCACAGCCAGCGCAGACCAACAAAACTACTTAGGTCATTATTAGTAATCTTGGTGATGTACCACCTATCTTTTTAATAAAGTTCATAAAGATCAACGGTATCCTTATCGGGCTTATTAATTTTGTTGGAGATATTATCCTCACCCAGTATGGCTGCAAGAGGCATTCCGTGCATGTTGCCCGATGGTGTGGTATAAGGAGAGTGTAAATCGGCATGAGCGTAATCCAAATTATGCAGCGCAACTTCATGCTGCTTTAATACCGGCCACTGTTCCACCGGCTGAACTGTGGTCGCCAGCAAGTATTATAGGAAACACTTTTTGCTTAAGGGCCGATGCTACTTCCTTAGCCAGGCGTTCATAAATAGTAATTACACCCTTTATACGTTTGGCATAAAAGCGAGCCCTGGTTTTCATAAAGTAACTTATTTTCATTAGGTATTTCTACAGTTTGCACCTGGTTAAACAGGTTGCTGCCATAGTCGAGTGCGGCTACCTTAATGGCATCTATACCCAGGCTTGCACCCCTTGTACCGGCACCTATTTCGCTTTTAACTTCAATAAATTTAATATTCTTTATCATAATAAATTTGCTTTTTTTACACCCTAAATGAAAATGTACCTTACTTACATTGGCAAATTAACGGCAAACGGGGTAAGTTACATTATCAAAATCTTATCTATTATTTAAAATTCATAACTATTTTTAAAACCGGGCATTAAAAGGCATGATGCCGGTAAACTGTTTAAAACACTGAATATGAAGAATAAATACATTGACTTAATAAGACAAACTTTCGAATTTCCGCAGGAGGACTTTGAAGTAACCGACAATCAACTTCACTGGAACGGAATTCCTTTAATGGATGTGATTGAACAATATGGTACACCCCTAAAGCTAACCTACCTGCCCAAAATAAGCTCACAGATACAGCGCGCCAAGCGAATATTTAATGTGGCAATGGCCCGGGCTGATT
>JBGARN010000188.1:0-3712 GCA_044230205.1 Bacteroidia bacterium | reverse complement strand
CCATAACTCTCTTTCATGCGTTGCTGTTTTAAATGTTTAAAAGAACTGAGGATAGTTATAAGTTACTACTATTATTGTACCAATCCAGATTAATCCTGTTAAAGAAGTAATGACAGCAATTAAAATTACTCTCCCGCAATTTCAATTACAGCTCCATTGAGATCTTCATTAATCAATAACTGGCAGGATAAACGAATGGCTTCATTTCCTAATCCTGCTTTGCCAATCGTCGCTGCTTCATTTCGCTCCATCTTATTGGCATTACCCCTTAAACCAACTGCTTTAACCATACAGGTGGCGCACCGGCCCTGCCCGCCACACTCACCAAAATTTTCAAGGTAGATGCTGTTGTTAAGCAGTACCATCAGGTTCCTGTATTGATGCAAATAAGTTTTTACAAGATGTGCTTCACCTGCATATATGATAGTAATGGATATTTCTTTTCTTTCATCCTTCATTCTTATACCAGATTTTTAATACCCACCTTTTTATAATGTGCTATTTTTATTTCAAACATTTCGGCCATTTTTGTGGCACGCCATTTTGCTTCTGTTGCTTTTTCGCCAGTGAATAATTCGTCCACAGTTGGAACGAACAACTCCATCCATTTTAAAAAATGTTGGTGGCCAACAGGTAATTGGGCATGTGGGGGAAAGGGGCTACCAAAATAAGTATGTTCTCCCAGTAAAACGGTTTGCCAAAAACGGTACATTTTTTCAAGGTGTTCCGGCCAGCGATTTTGAATGCGTTCATTAAAGATGGGGCCCAATAATTCATCCACCCTTATTTTTTCATAAAATCGATCCACCAATAATTTTACATCTTCTATAGTAAGAATATCCTGCTTCATTGTCATTAAGGTTTCAGTGATAAATAGGTGAATAGATAATATAATGCCCACCCTGCAAAACCAATGATCAATATCCATACCCAGGAAGGAATGCTTTTAGGTGTTTCACTTCCCTCTATTAAAAACATCTTTTGGTCACCTTTACCGTAAGCATTAATCATAATGGGCAATACCCCATCCACTACTGCATTTTCGCGTATTCCTTCCACATCAATTGCAGGGCCATTTCTTACTTCAAAGGGAATGAGCCTGACGCCTTCTTTGCCTGTAGGGTCTTTACTTACAATTTTAAGTGTATGTTTACCATCTACCAGTTTAAGGGTGTCAAGTTCAAAATTCACCGGTGACGTAAAGGCGGCAACGGGCTGCTCTTCATCATCTATAAAAACAATTATTTTGCTTTTATCTTCCATGTTAGTCAATATTTAATATCAAATGTTTGATGTGTGTAACTGATTTTTCGCCGGGCCTTACCAACCATTTTATCGAAAAGAAAAGCGTGACGATAACAATAACGGTTATTGCCGATATGATCAGAAAATCCCAATTGCTTTGTGGGCCTGTGCCATGTGTTATACCCCGTAAATACCTGGGTTGAGCTATTTCACAAGTAGGGCAGGCAAAAGCCAATAACTCTGTTACCAGCATAGTAACGATCAGCAGTATCTTTTTCATTGTAATCAATTTAATGTTATGTACTTGTTTGCTGCTTTTATTTAGGAGCCTGAAGTTTTACAAAATCCATGATCTTTTTTATCTCTTCCTCAGTTACTTTTTTTGCATTATTGCCCCAGGTGCTGCGTTCGTGATTCACAATGGCAGTTACTTCTGCAGAACTTAAACTGGCATTTGTGCCAACCGGTGGCATCACGCCAAAGCCTGGCCGTCCACTGTAGCCGTTCATGATGATACCCACATATAATTCCAGGTTATCTCCATTAACAACCGGGCTGCCTTTTAATGGAGGGAAGGCACCGGGTAAACCCTCACCATTTGACTGATGGCAACTCTGGCAGTTAGCAGTGTATAATGTAGTGCCATTCAGTTCTTTTGTTGCACCAGTTGCACCCGCCGTTTCCTGTTGCCGTTTATACAGGAAATCCGAAGCTGGCGTACCATCGGGCAGTTTAACCTGTTTAAGCGATTGCAGGTAAGCTATCAAATAGAGTGCATCTTTTGTTGCTACCACTTTCCCTTCCTCACCATTCAGGTAAGCTACAGGAACATTCACGATTACATCGCTTTTTGCAGGTTGTTTTTTAATGGTAAATAGCCATGAGTAAGCAGGCATGATAGACTCTTTTACAACGGTTCTCGGATTAAATAAATGTACTAAATTCCAATCCTTACTTGGTTGCCGGTTACCTACATCGGTAAGGTCAGGCCCCGTACGTTCAGTACCCATTAATGTAGCCGTATTGCGCCAAATATCTGTACGATGTATGTCTGCATAATCTGCTGCTAAACCCGGCCTTGATCCCCACATTTTATCCATATCCACATTTCGTACCTGCTGCGTATGACAGGCTACGCAACCATTGGCAATGTAAATGTTTTTGCCTTTTACTGCATCTGCACTTAAAGGTTCTGCCCCTGGTAAAGGCTTATTATTTTTCTGATTATTCAGCGCAGGCAGAATGGCTACCAAAATGGTTAACCCTGCGAAAAATAGGAATGCTGTTCTGAAAAGCTTTTTATGATTATTGAAAAATTCCATTTGTACTGTATAAAAATTAATTAATCATTTTTTGTTTCGGCCGGAATCAATTGTCCTAATTTTTCCAGCGCTGCTTCTTTTACATCAACCGTTTCATATTTGCTAATCATTTTATAAAAATTGAAAGCAAAGAAAATATGCGACAACCACATAAGGCTGCCACCGATAGCCCGCCATAACCAGTATGGTGCCATGTGTACAACCGAGTCAATAAATGGTTTTCCGGCTATCCACATTTGCCCCCTTAATGTACTGCCAATCATCAGCGGCACAGTGTAAAACAGCAGCCCTATAAGTGCTAACCAAAAGTGAGCACCCACTGTTATTTGTGGGGCTTCTTTACCGGTAAGCCTGGGAATCACTGCATACATACCAGCCCACAGGAAAAAGCAAATGATACCATACATAGTAAGGTGAGAATGGGCAACAGTAAAGTCTGTAAAATGCCACATGAGGTTAGTGGAACGGAATGCCTCTGCAGTGCCCTGCAACGAACCGGTAAAATAAAATATAATACCCACCAGGAAAAAAGGCAGTGTATAACTTCCGGCAATTTTATGCCATGCGCCTTTGAATGTCATGATAAAATTAGTGGTGCCTGCCACAACAGGAATTACCATACCAACACTGCCAACGATAGCGATGGTTTGCAACCACCAGGGGATAGCACTAAATACAAAATGGTGTGTGCCGATCAGCGTATAAAATAAAATCTGTGTCCAGAAGGCAAGTATGCCGAGGCTATAGGAATAGATAGGCCTGTTTAATTGCTGCGGAAGCATATAGTAAACGATGCCCAATGTAAAGAGCATAAACCACATGCCTACACCCTGGTGCATATAATAACCCTGAATAATTGTTTCTCCAAGGCCATCCTGCCAAATGGGAACATAAGCTACAACAGTAATGGTTAAAGCGAACATAATGGCAGAAACGATGTACCAGTTGGAAATGTAAATTTCTTTTGTTTTTCGTTTTGCAATGGTTTGAATAAAATTGATCAGGGTAAGTATCAGCCCGATACCGAATAATAACATTACTGGCCAAATGTATTCCCGGTATTCGCCACCACCATTGTTAATACCCGCCATTAAAAAGAGCGTTCCAAGAATAACTGCGGCATTAATGAGGTAGAGTGCATACCA
>JBGARN010000187.1:0-3763 GCA_044230205.1 Bacteroidia bacterium | reverse complement strand
GAATAAGAAGGGCTGTTCCAGGTATTCAGGTAATTGAGTATGATGTGAACGCATTAGACGAATGTGGCTATTATTATGATGCTGAATTTAAGTACAGGGTAGGGCTGAATAAAAACAACATGGGTAGTGAACAGGTTTACCCAAGAAGTATGTATAGGTCGCTTATAGGCGCAGGGGATTATCGGGGTGTACTCAACAGCTACCTATTGAATAAACGTGGCCAGATTAAAGATAATCATAGTTTATCAACTCCTTTTGTCGGGGTTGGCTACTTGGGGGATTATACAAAGGACATGAATCCTACAAGCACAATAGGAATGGAAACATTTTTATTCGGCTGCGGTTCGCCTTCAATGTACCCTGCATTGTATGTGCAAGGCGGCAACAATCCCGACCCATCCAGCTATGCTTATCAAATGGCAAGTGCTGCTTATGCTCAGGCATCGGTTAGCAAGTGTTGGGATATAGTAATTAACGGCACATTATTAGAAGGTGATAGAAACGCTGCATGGCTTTGTTATGGTGGCACATCGTATTCTTTTTGGACAGGTGATTATGAAACCGTTTGTGCAGTAAAGCAACTTGGAACAAGGCATTTAATCACATTATGGCGCAGCTCTACTTCTAACATGAAAGTAGGTATTCCATACAAGCGTGATTTGGGAATTTGGCTGGGTGGTAAATATATTCCTCTTGCATCAAAGTGGCAGGGATCGACCTATGAATATGATTCATCAAAATCACTTGGCCCGGATAACCCAAAGATGCTAAACTCATGGGTTAAATTCGGTGATCCTAATAATTGGGAATAACTAAATATTTTTTAAGGCTGTTTTTAACCAATGTTTTAATTTCATCGGCCTTTGATTCCGGCACACGAAAAGCAACTGTTGTAGTTGGCTCACCGAATTTCGGTTTGGCACCCGCCCCTTTGCGAGTGCCGCCTCTGGCTTCTTTTTTAGTTTTCATTTCCAAACCATGATATTATTACTAAAATATGAATGTTGTTATTTTCTTTATGAGCAACTTTTAACATTGCTGCTGCTGCATCTGTTTTAGTTACTTTTAAATCGGATGCAACCCTTGAAATAACATTGTCAATTTTTGCAATTGCTTTTTCGTAATTTTCTTTTCCGAATTTAGATATTAAAGCGTTTTGTGATTCGATTATTTGATTTGCAGTTTGTAACATTTCGTTTTTGTTTTAAATATTATGGGTCAAAGATACACACATATTTTGAAAGTGCAAACTATTTCATAAATAAATTATCAATTTTATTGTAACTTATTGATAAACAAACCAATTATTTTGTCGCTTATATGTCAACCATAAAACTACTTTTCAATAATATCAAAGGTTTAAGGCCTTGACATTATTTATAACACCTCATTGTTATTTGAATATTATTATAATTGCGGTAGCCAAAAAAAGCTGAATCGGGATAATAAGTTACGGTGCCGGTGGTACTTTTACCATCAACCGTTTGAATGGATGCTGCACCTTCTGCTGTTTTGGTAGCATTAATAAACAGCGTATCAGTTCCTTTAATGTATTGCCCGGTTACTGCTGATCCTGTAACCACAATGCGCATAATGCGATCGCTTTCAACTTCGGGCCCTGCCACAGTAACCCACACATTGTTATAGGTAGCATCAAATGATGGCTTTGGCATCGCATCATTACTTTTTTTGCAGCTCGAAATTGCTGCAGCTATTGCAATTAATATTACTATGTTTTTCATATTGTTAATAACTTTTTTAACAAAATTTATAAATAAAGTTTGCAGTTTATAAATCTTGTTATTAAATTTGTATAATATTTAGTGCAAATATATATCAATATAAATTTAAAAAGCAAATGATTCCAAAAATAAAGTTGTTAAAAAGGGAGTTGCCACATGGAGCAATACGCGAGTTGGCAAGGCGAATGCCTCAATACAGCTATTATAAAATAGCATCAGTCATAAGGGGTGATGTTTATAAACAAGATGTGATTGATTGTGCAATATCATACTTAGAGGAACTCAAGTCTAACAAATCCGAAATTGAAATAAAAGTCAACCGGAAAATAAAAAGCATTGTATCGTGAGATCATCACAAAAATAGTAATGGGGTTGTAACAAGGGCCGGAGTGGTTTACCGGCCCCCTTTTCTAAAAACGAAAATTAAAAACATACAAAATGAAAAGAACTTCTGATGATTGGTTAGATAAATACGGTGCTGCATTCACACCGGAAATTGAGGAGGATTTTGAAGAGCCTATCATGTGCAGGCTCTGCCTTGATAATGTAGCTGATGCCGGTGATGATACCTGCACAGAATGCAAAGAATTTATTAAAGAAGAACAGGAAAGGAAGGTGAGTAATGCTAAAATCTGAATACACAGAACGGCTGCAGCAATACCTGAACGGCCTTAATAGCTGGCTTTACAAAACAAGGCCATGTTATGAAAAAGATCAGAAGTATGCCCGCCTCAACCCTGCACAGGTGGAAGATTGGAAAAAAACAATGGGCAGCATTAATAAAGTAATTAGTGAGGTTTACCGGATAGAGCAGGAGTTAATCAGAATAAAAGCATCACCTGAGAAAATGGAAATGTGGACCGTAGGCTATAACAAACTCGCATCATGAACATCACTATCAAATCAAAAGTTGTCAGATACAATGAAGTGTTTACGATAACAATTACAAAAAATTACAATGGGATATACACCCGCAAAAATCAAACAATAACCTTTAATCTTAACTAACATGACTATTGAAAAAATGAGATTAAAACTGGCTTTAGAAAATGCCAAATCTCAAATTATCCACCTTGAACGATTGCTTAATAAAGATGAAGAACTAAAGCGTGAAACATCAGTAAATGCAATTGATATGATTGATGTGGAGCTGGCTGAATTAAATGACGGCCCGCTTATGGACCTCAACCAGGAAAAGCACGAATCAAACATGCACCCGGTATTTCAGGATATTTTAAAACCTTTTGGAATCAAATAATTTAATAAATAAAACAATGAGTACACTAATAGGGGTTAGTCTGAACCTGTCAAAATTAGATAAAGCAAACATTATCACAGGTAAAACCGGTGATAAATACATCAACTTAACTATTGCAGTTAATGATGAACCTGACCGATATGGCAAGGATGTTCAGGTATGGAATGAGCAAAGCAAAGAACAGCGCGAGCGTAAGGAAAAGAAAGTGTATTGCGGTAGCGGCAAGGTGGTTTACACCTCACAAGCTGAAAAGCCGGTAGCAGAAACAAATCCAAAAGAGCAGGATTATGATATTGATGACCTGCCATTTTAATAAATCTTAAAATCAAATAAAGCTATGGAAAATCAAATTGCACTTCCTGATATAAAAAGCCTTTATAGCGAGGAAACAAAAAACGAAGAAAAGCTTAATGCATTGCTTAACAGCGAGCCAAAAAAGGAATGGATAAAAGAACATCCATACATCAAAGGTTATAAATACATCCCTATTGATAAAGTAGAATTTCTGCTCAGGCGAATTTTTATAAAATACAAAATTGAAATTACCGGCCAGGGTACAGCTTTTAACGGAGTGTGGGTAACTGTGAGGGTACATTATTATAACCCTGTAACTAATGAAATGAGCTACCATGATGGAATAGGTGCATGCCAGCTACAAACAAAATCGGGATGCTCGCCTGCACAACTTGAAAACATTAATAATGGCGCTATTTCAATGGCTTTTCCTATTGCCAAAACAATAGCCATAAAAGATGCCTGCGAT
>JBGARN010000042.1:0-30918 GCA_044230205.1 Bacteroidia bacterium | reverse complement strand
ATTAACACCACCAAATACTGTTAATTTTTTTTGAGAATTATTCGGGATTGATGAAGCTATATCGGCAATAGAATCATCTGGATTGTATGGAAAATTCCATTCAACGAGTGTAATTTGAGCTTTGGAAAATTCGATTAATCCAAAGCAGAATAATAAAATGATGAATGAAAATCTGACAGGCATAGGGGACGATTTGAAAAAGGTTAGTCTCTAAATATATTTCATAGACCCCGTATCTTTCAGAAATTTGGATATAAACTAAAAGAGATGATGTTAATGACAATATTTATTGGGTAAAAAACAATAATTATTGGCGAACGATTGAAATCAGGAGGTTTTTAAAATGAAATCAATTAACTCCAAATCGGAATTTTTTTGTAATAATACCTGTTGGCAGATTTACTGATAGCAAATAAATTCCAGACGGCAGTTGAATATTTAAATGGTTGTTTTCTGTGAGATTTGCAGTTTGACTGAAAACTAATTTACCTAAACTATTAAATATAAAAACTGATGTAGCTGTTTTAGAATTAAAATCTGATACTGAAAAGTAAATTCCAAATTGATCACTGATAACATTTAACTGTTGTTCACTCTTTATTTCCTTACTAAGTGACTTCCAGATTGTAAAGTTGCTTTGACCGTTTACATCAGTTTGCTTGATACGATAATAACTTAATCCACTGGCCAATGGTTGAGGATCAGCCACAATGTATACTGCTCCTGAATTTGCATCGCCTTTTCCGGCAATTGTTGCTACCTGGGTAACATCAAATTGATTGGTTGTTTTTTCAACAGTAAAAAAACTATTTAAAGGCTCAGTTGCTGTTTTCCAATAAATATTTGCATGATTGTTAACTTCTTTCAATTCATAATTGATAAATGATACTGGCAAAGGATTGAGTGCATTAACTGATGCAAGCGTATATGGACAAAATGCTGTTGAAATTAAACTTGAAGTAATTGTTCCTGCACTTGTATTGCCTGTTAATAATGGTGTATTGTTTCCATGATCGCGCCAAATGTTTGCACCAGCATCATACCTTGCTACTCGCAAATCATTCATGGATGTAACTCCGCAACTTGCATTATCCCAGGTTAAAGTAACCTGCCTGTTAGTTGAACCTGAAAGTCTCGAGAAATCCCAGTATTCACAATAACTTATATGATCAAGGGTTGGTTCAAGGTTATTGCCAAAAAGTGATTGTGGATTAACCGGAAAATATTCTGCCGAAAAAATTTCAGGTACTATTGATGTTAAAGCAATATCATCAACTGCAAATGAAGGATCGGTACCAACACCATCATCATTGTTCTGCCATTGAAAACCTATCCTAACGTTAGGATTATTGTTTGCACTTGCCGGTAATGCAATTGAATACGCAGTCCATTGCCCTTGATTAAAACCCGTACAGGCAACGCCTCCGCAACACAATGTTTTCGGAGGATCAGCAATTTGAGTCCATGCGGATCCATCATAATACCAAAGCGTCATGTTATCTAAAACACCAGAACCATTTTCCAGATAATTAAAACTTAAAACTATTGAACTGTATCCTGTGCAATTTATCACTGGTGATTGTGCCCTTCTATTAGTTTGAGGACAATATAATAATCCGCACAGTCCACCTGCATCATATGCCGCTCCACCGGTTGGATTAAAAACACTACCTACATGCAAAGTGTTGTTACCATTATTAGCCACACCACATCCCCCAGGTGCAATTCCTCCACCTTCCCAGGCACCTATATAAAATGGGTTAGGGTCAGAACCTTCGGGGCCTAAAACATTAGCCAAAGTCCACCCAGCACCGGAAACAAAACCTTCTGTCCAAAATGGTGGAGTAATGCCAACTGCTCCGGCATTCATTCCTAACGGCTGTACATTATTTCCTTTCCCTACCGGAAAAGTAAAACCGTTGGTACCTGATTTCAGGCAAGGTCCATTAATAAAACTGGTGTTTGAATAGTTAGTTGCTGTTGCTAATGCTCCAAATGTTATTGGAGTGGCTGTTGTTGTATTGAATTTCCCCTGAATAAAATTTACATTATTATCAACCGTAAATGCTTTGTTAATTGTAACATCGTTAAGTGGCTTGTTTATTTCAAGATTGTAAATGGCAATACTACCGGGAGCTGACACCACAGTTTGTGCAATATTACCTGCAAACAGCACCTTAGAAGTTCCGGAATAATTAAGCGTTCCATTAACAGTAAGGTTTGACTCCAACTGAATACCTGTACCCTGATTTCTAAAAATGTTACCTGTTCGAATAAGTAAATTTCCAATTATGCGTGTAGGTGATGCATTAGTTTGAGCATTCAGGAAATCGACTGTGCCAATTCCAGTACCCCCAAGATCGAAGTTTCCTTTAATAATCGGATAGCCGGTTGAACCTGTGAAGGTGCTTCCTGCTGTGGTAACCCATGTTCCGGCTAATGCATTTTCTATAATTAAGTTTGGATAGTATGCACCACCAGCAACGGTTGTAGAAATAGGCGGATTGCCTCCTGCTGTTCTTCTTAGTATCCAGTTTGAAGTTGCCGGAATAGTTGCAATACCTCCCTGATAGGCGGTTTGCCATGTATTGTTAGCTGAGCCTGTTGTTTTTAATAAAGTGGCTCCAGAAGACATGCTCCATTTGGCGCCACCCGGGAAAGCTATTGAACCCCCAACTGTTGTTAGATTGTCATTTATGGTTCCGTTATTTATTAAGTCTATACCTATTCCGTTATTAATAGTTAAAGTAATTGCACCAGTAATAATTAAGGTTGATCCAAGGTTAACAGTAACTTCATCAATGGTAATGGTAGTGTTTATTGTTACTGAATTGGGGCTTTGAATGGTTATTGCTAGTTCGGTGCTACTTGGTGTTGAAACTGCCGGAGTCCATGTAATATTATTAGGCGAACTTTCCCAAGTTGATGTTGCATTCCAGTTGCCACTTGCTACAGAACGAAAATAGCTTTGCCCATGAGCGCAAAAAAGAGCACTACAAACAAATGCTATGGTTAATAATAACTTGCGGTAAGGATTCATTTTCAAATGCAACACTACATCAATCAGTTTAAGAAATAATAACTTGTCTGTTAAATAATTTTCATGGTTAACAAGCTAATAGGCAACTTAAGACTTGATAATTGATATGTTTCAAAAATAGAAATAAAGATAATGCCATAAGCAAATTTTTGGCAGATTATGAACAGCTTATGAAATGCCATCATAATAATAGTTATTTAGTATTTTCAGGGCAATTGAACACTTAGTGTTAACGTTAATTAGTTATTATTAAATTAGCCGAAAATTTGCCTCCAATGAATACAAATTTTAGCACGCAAACCGAAAATGAACTTGATGACCTGCTGATTGAAGAATTAATTGATCAGCAGCAAATTATTCTGTACAATGATGATGTAAATACTTTTGACTGGGTTATTGAATGCCTTGTAAAAATATGCAAACATGATGTGGAGCAGGCAGAGCAATGCGCTCACATAGTTCACTTTACCGGTAAATGCGCAGTTAAAGAAGGCTCCTATATTAAACTTAAACCTATGTGCTCTGCACTTCTCGACAGGGGCTTATCAGCAGTGATTGAATAAAAATTACTCCACTTTAATTTCTTCAAACAATGGTTAAACCGTCATATTTAATTACGGCAGTAGTTGTTATTTTCATATCATGCAGTAAGGTTCCTATTACTAACCGTAAACAATTGCATTTATTACCTGAAAGCCAAATGATTGCTATGGGTTTTTCTAGTTACGGAACGTATATAAAAGAAAATCCACCAGTTGCGTTAACTGATCCAAATGCTGAAATGGTAAAAAGAATTGGTAATAAACTCTCGCAATCTGTTATAAAATTTTTAGCACAGAAAAAGATGAGTAGCAGAATAGCTGGATATAAATGGGAATTTAACCTGGTAAATAAAAATGAAGCCAATGCATGGTGCATGCCCGGAGGAAAAGTTGTTGTATTTACAGGGTTACTGCCAATTACCAAAGATGAAAACAGCTTAGCCTTTGTTATGGGACATGAGATTGCGCATGCTGTAGCACAGCATGGTAATGAACGAATGAGTCAGCAATTAACTGCAGTTGCTGGTGGAATGGCCTTGGATATTTATATGGCACAAAAACCAGCTGAAACCAGGAAGCTGTTTAATACTGCTTATGGTTTAGGTACACAGGTTGGCGTTATGTTGCCATTTTCAAGAATACATGAATCAGAAGCAGATAAATTGGGAATGATATTTATGGCACTTGGAGGATACGACCCAAGACCGACTCCTGAAATCTGGAAAAGAATGTCAGCTTCAGGTGGTGGCAACGTTCCAGAACTTTTAAGTACACACCCCAGCGATGCAAACAGAGCGGCTGAAATGCGAAAATTTATGCCGGAAGCAATGAAGTATTATAATTTATCACAAAATGGAAAAAAGAAATAAAGCAGTATTCTAAAGCCAATTTACTTTTGTTGCTTTGCTAATTAAAGTGTAAGAACAACTATTGAATAAAAAATAAACCGGAATAATTATAACACCATGTTATTGGCATCAATTATTACAATTATACTTTTTGGAATTTTTTTAATTGTTCTTGAGATTCTCATTTTGCCAGGACTTATAGCCGGTATAATAGGAGCTATATTTATGATAACTGGCATTGTAATGATGTATAACAATTTTGGATCAACCTATGGCCATATTACATTAATATCTTCAATATCTTTAACGGGATTCATAGTGTTTTACTTTCTAAAATCGAAATCTTGGCAGCGTTTTGGATTAAAAGACACAATTGATTCAAAAGTTATTGATCTTTCTCAAACTGATATAAAACCTGGCATGTCGGCTATTACACTGTCGGCCTTAAGACCAATGGGTATTGTGTTAATCAACAATGAAAAATATGAAGCGCAAACAAATGGCGCTTATATTGAAGCCAATACAAATGTTGTTGTTTTGAAAGTTATGTCGAATAAATTACTAGTATCGCTTCCTTAAATAAATAATCACTTCATTACTTAACCTATTTATTCAATTTGAAAATATGAGCTCATTACCATTTATGATACTTGCCATAATAGGAGGAATAATTTTATTATTTCTATTCCTGTATTTTGTACCAGTTGGTTTGTGGATTACAGCTGTCTTTTCAAATGTAAGAATCAGCATTTTTGATTTAATTACAATGAGGTTGCGTAAAGTACCTCCAGCAATCGTTGTTAATGCGCTGATTAATTCAACAAAAGCAGGTTTGGCAGTAACCAAAATGAAATAGAAACGCATTATTTAGCTGGTGGGCATGTTAACAATGTAATTAAAGCCCTTATTTCAGCAGACAAAGCCAATATCCCATTAACCTTTAAAATGGCCACAGCTATTGATCTTGCCGGGCGAGATGTTGCAGATGCTGTTCAACTTTCTGTTAACTTAGAGTTATCGACACTCCACCTGTATCAGCAGTAGCGAAAATGGAATTCAGTTAATGGTTAAAGCTAGGGTAACCGTGCGAGCCAATATTAATCAATTTGTAGGTGGTGCTGGAGAGGAAACCATTTTAGCCCGAGTTGGCGAAGGTATTGTAACTACAATTCTGTGCACACGATCATAAAACGGTTTTAGAAAATCCTGATCAAATTAGTAAAACTGTATTAAATAAAGGACTTGATGCAGGTACGGCCTTTGAAATTTTATCTATTGATATTGCCGATATTGATGTAGGAGAAAACATTGGAGCCAAACTACAAACAGATCAGGCTTCTGCTGATTTAAAAGTTGCTCAGGCAAAAGCAGAAGAACGCAGAGCAATGGCAGTTGCTTATGAACAGGAAATGAAAGCTAAAGCTCAGGGAAGCAAGCAAAGGTAATTGAAGCTGAGGCTCAAATCCCAATGGCAATTTCTGAGTCTTTTCGCTCAGGCAACCTTGGCATAATGGATTACTACAAAATGCAGAATATTCAGGCCGATACCTCTATGCGTGATAGTTTTGGTAAAGGTGGAACTCAAGAGAAAAAATAGGTGCCTTTTCTGTAGTAATTAGCTAATACCTTTTTGCACCTTCCTTTCAAGGTTAATTAACCTTTTGAGTTTATTCTAGTTATCCCATTTTCTAATTCTGGCTAATGCAATTTGCGCATTACCTCCTAAATAAATATTATCAGGATAACAATGATTTGTTTTTTAGCTTGATATTTTATACATTTGACCTACTTAAATATTTCATTCGCCAATTTTTTATGATTTTCACTCCAACTCTTGAAAAAACATCAGAGCATACACAAATATCTAGTCATTCTATGCAATACACCCCAGAATTTTAAAAAGCAATAAAGAAAGCCCGCTTCATAATTACAGGAAAGACATTGTTACCTTTAATATTTCAAGCTACCAGGTAGCAGATTCTATTGATATTGATTCTTTCAAGCGAGCTCAACCGGCTGGGCTTATAGGCACCGATCCTGATGAATTGTACTACCAATTAGCAAAAGACCAGTTTATTACCGTTTACAAATTCGGTGTAGTTTGCTTTGTCAATTATGATCCGGTAAAAGCATATGATTTCATTAAAGTTGCCTCAGATTTTGCAACGAATGTTTGTGGCTTTTTATTAGAAGAAGAATTTGTTATTGAAGCGAACGCATTAAACATTCGGTTTGGCTTTAATAAGATAGAAATAATGGAACCTGAAATTGAAATAATCAGGTTGATACTGCTCAACACCGCTCAATCAGTTGCTTTAAGTCATTACCTTTCTCAAACCCGCCAGCTTCTGGACAAAACGACTTTGTTTACATCCCGACTGGGTCAGAAGGGTCACTTAGGACTTTCAGTGCATGAGCTGAAAAAATTTATTGGAGTTACTCTAAACCTGAAAAATGAAATTCTTGAAAACCTCTACATTGTTGATTCACCCGCTGATGCCTTGCAAAATGAAATACTTTTAAAAATTGACATAGGCATGAAAAAAACACTGCGCCTTGAGAACAAACTGAATAATGTACAGGATCAACTAAAAATTGTAACAGAACACCTGGAGTTATTCAGCAATATGATTCATCAGAGTTCAAGTCTAAAGTTAGAATGGATAATTATCATATTGGTTTTCATTGAAGTAGTTAATACTATAGTCACTCATATCTGGCTTTAATTTTATCCCTTCTGAAATTCCAGCACAAAAACTACTAGAAAATTCCTAAAGGATTTTAGCAAAGAAGCTCTTTAAATCAGCTTTTAAGTAAATTACTTTTCCAATAATTTAAATAAACCGGAAGGTTTGTTAAAAACAAACTAACATTTACCTATTGGTAAATAAGCCTTTATATAGATTGGTTTTTAAAAAACAAATTTTACATTTGCGCTCCCATTTTAAAAATCAATTAAATACACATGCCAAATCAGTATGAAACTGTGTTTATTCTTAATCCGGTCTTGTCGCAGGAGCAGGTAAACGAAACAGTTGAAAAATTCAAGAAAATCCTCACCGAACACGGTGCCATGATTGTTTTCGAAAACAATTGGGGATTGCGCAAATTGGCTTATCCTATTCAAAAAAAGAATACGGGATTTTATTACCTGGTCGAATTTAAGGGTGCCGGAGAAATTATCGGCAAACTTGAAGTAGAGTACAAGCGTGATGAAAGAGTTATGCGATTCCTCACAGTAGCATTGGACAAGCATGCTATTGCATATAACGAAAAGAAACGTAAAAATGCTGCAGCTAAATTAGTTGAAGCCGAATCCTCTAACGCTTAATTTCAGATAAAAATGAGTACAGTAAGTCCAGGACCCAGCAATAGCGAAATCAGGTATTTGAACCCGGTAAATGTTGATACAAACCGCAGGAAATATTGCCGATTTAAGAAATTAGGCATTAAGTACATTGACTATAAGGATGAGAAATTCCTTATGAAATTCGTAAACGAACAAGGTAAATTGTTACCTCGCAGAATTACAGGAACATCATTGAAATTTCAACGTAAGGTTGGACAGGCGGTTAAACGTGCACGTCATATAGCTTTAATGCCATTTGTTGGCGATCTGTTGAAATAATTATGTATCGATTAAGAAGTATTAACCCTTCTGTTAATCATTAAAAATTAAAAAATGGAAATTATATTAAAGGAAGATATTAAATCTCTAGGTTATAAAGACGAAGTAGTAAAAGTTCGTAATGGTTATGGATTAAACTACCTGATCCCAAAAGGTCTTGCAGTTATAGCCAATGAAACCAATAAAAAAGTTAATGCAGAAACCGTAAAACAACGTGCGCATAAAGTTGCAAAACTTCGTATGGATGCACAGGGATTAGCAGATGCATTAAGCGGAATTACAATTACAGTTACTGCCAAAGCCGGTGAAAACGGAAAACTGTTTGGAAGTATTACTTCTCAGCAATTAGTTGACAAACTTAAAAACATGGGTTACAGCATTGATAAAAGACAAATTGCAATGCCTGCTGAGCATGTCAAACATTTAGGTTCTTATGTCGCTGAATTAGTTTTACATCGCGATGTAAAAGGCAAGCTCAATTTTGAAGTAATTGCAGCTGAAGAAAAGTAATTCAAAAACATATTATTCACTTCAATAAAATCCTTCCCCAAATGGGAAGGATTTTTTAATAAAACCAAAACATAACTACTCTTTTAAGAATAATAAAATGGCAACAACAAACGATGTAAGTGTAGGAACAGTAATAAGGTATAATGGCGAACTTTGTCAGATTATTGAATGGCAGCATAGAACTCCGGGTAACCTTAGAGCTTTTTACCAGGGAAAAATGCGAAACCTGAAAAGCGGAAAGCTGGCTGAAAACCGTTTCAGAACAGGTGAAGAAGTGGAAATTGCAAGAGTAGAATACCATGATCTGCAGTACCTGTATACCGATGGTGACTTTTTAATTTGCATGAATAATGAATCCTACGAGCAGATACCAGTGCCAGCAGCGTTATTCGGTGATAAAGTAAATTTTATAATGGATGGAGCTACGGTAAAAGTAGCTTTTGAAAATGATGAAGTAATACTTGCAGAGCCTCCTACATTTGTTGAAGTTGAAATTACTTATACAGAACCAGGTATGAAAGGTGATACAGCTACCAATACTTTAAAACAGGCAACAGTTAGCACCGGTGCTATTATAAATGTTCCCTTATTTGTTGAACAAGGCGAAAAAATAAAAGTAGACACACGTACCGGAACCTATGTTGAAAGAGTGAAATAACTACTTTCAATTTTCACATTCTTAGATTAGGACTTAATTCAGGATCAAATAGTACGTTTGATTATACTTCTTCCATTTACTCCTTAGGACGATAGTAGATATAATTTTGCATTAACCTCTACCCTATTTACTTTTCAATAACTGGCTATAATTCAGTTATAAATTTCATGGTGTCGATTCCGTCAGCAAAATTGTTGACAGCAGGATATTGTGCTTCCCCAAAATTGAAATGTATTTCTTTAATCTTTGGCATATTTAGTTCATTACTGCTTATTATACATTGAATATCATCGGCTTGTTCCGTTAACTTCTGAACAAGAGTATTTATATCATCATACATTTCATAGTTCAAAACCGAAACAGGCGTTGCTATTGATTCATCTTCTTTAACAATAAGAAAGTTATTGGTTAAAAACTTAACCTTTTCAAGTAAAAAAAGTGCATGATGATAATCGTAATTGTTTACATATTTATTGTGCATTAGCAGATCATTGCCAAATGAGCTAATACTTTTAAAAAAAGTATCAAACGTATAATCTTGCGGGACATAAAGTTTTGATACATTTCTGCATCCTAAACCGAAATAATTAAAAATGTCATTCCCTAAAAGTTTCAAATCTTCCTCTGTCTCATTCCCAGTAAGCACGGATACAGCATTGCGGTTTTTTCTAATTATATGAGGATATTTTCCAAAATAATATTCAAAATATCTTGATGAATTATTGCTGCCTGTTGCAATAACAGCGTCAATCCCGGAAAGTTTGTCAACTTTGATTATGGATTGCTTGAGCTCGGGATCAATACTCAACATCAAGTCAATGAGATAATTCATTAGGATTTTATCAACTGAGGAAAGCTTAACCACAGCAACATTACCGCTTAACAGAACGTTCATTAAATCATGAAAGCCAACCATTGGAATGTTGCCGGCCATTACCAAACCTATACGCTTTTTATTATCATTAGCGGAGTTTAAAGGGTATTGAGAGTAAAATGTTCGCAAAGCACTCTCTTCAAGCAGCTTAATTATTCCCTTAAATGCCAAAATAACATTGGAGCGCGTAAACCAGGGATTCTCAACATTTGACCTGTTCACGGCATTTTCAAACAATTTAAATTGAGCTGCAAGTCCATTTGCTCCCGCAGCATCCATGCTGATTAATTTTTCAATGCGTCTGCCAAGTTCAATAAAGGTTGTTAAATTATTCATCATAAGATTCGGAAGCCATTATTAAAACTTATTACTATGACTTTCGTTTATATTAATTGAGTAAAGTAATTTATGCGATTAAAAAATTTGAATTATTATTGCGACAAAATTAAAAACTGTAACCATTATGGCTATTAAAATAACTGACGAATGTATAAACTGTGGGGCTTGTGAGCCCGAGTGCCCTAATAATGCTATTTATGAAGGAGGTGCAGAATGGCGTTTTTCTGATGGAACGTCCATAAAAGGTGCATTTGCAAAAATGGATGGAAGTAGTGTTGATGCTGATGCTCCTCAGGCACCTGTATTTATGGATCATTACTATATCGTTTCAGATAAATGCACTGAATGTGTTGGTTTCCATGACGAACCACAATGTGCTTCAGTTTGCCCGGTTGATTGTTGTGTGGATGATGAAATGGTTCGTGAATCCAGAGAAGAACTGCTTGCCAAGAAACAAAAAATGCACGTTTGAGCATTCACTTATAAACAAATGAAAAATCCGCTTACTTGGCGGATTTTTTGTTTTAATTGGTACATAATTCTTGTTCCATTAAAACGTTTTTAATGAATAAATAACAATGAGAACTCTTACTTTAACTTCATTAATGGTTGTTTGTGGCTTCAAACTATTTGCCCAACAGCTTATGCTTTTAGATGAACAAAGTATCAGGCTTAAAGAAGAGCAGTTGAAATTATATGGTGATTCCATTTTAAAGGGCAGTAATGATTCCGTAAGAATTTCTGCCTGTAATAATCTGCGCTATGAAATGAAAAATGTGTTGCAATCACCTAACACATTCAGCTATTCATTTGATTCAATTAAGAACGTATCAAAAATAATAAGCGATGATAAGAATGTAAGAATATACAGCTGGACACTACCGACTGACTCCGGTAGCAAGTATCGCTATTATGGTTTTATTCAATACCGCAATCCAAAGAAGAAAATATTCAAAGTAATTGAACTGCAGGAAGGGCAAATTGATTCAGCTTTACTGCTAAAAAAACAATTGAAGGCCGACAAATGGTTTGGTGCCCTTTACTATAAGATTATTGAAACTAAAAATAAAAAAACTACCTATTACACTTTATTAGGCTGGAAAGGGAATACTAAGCAAACCACAAAAAAAGTAATAGATGTGCTAACTTTTAACAATAACGAAGCACAGTTTGGAGCACCGGTTCTTCAATTCGAAAAAAAAACACAATCGCGAATAATTTTTGAATTTAACGCAGAAGTAAGCATGCTGCTGCATTGGGATGAAAATATTCATAAAATTGTTTTCGACCACCTTGCTCCTTCTAATCAGGCATTTAAAAATCAAAGGCAATCGTATGGGCCCGACTTAACCTATGATGCTTTGCAATGGAAAAAAGGTAAATGGAATTATTTTCATGATATTGACGTACGCAATGAGGGTGATTCTGATAAACCGGGATTTACTGATAAAAAGAAAAGGGAGTTTTACAATCCACCTAAAGATTAAACTTTACTAAAGTTTCGAATTTTTAATTTGAGTATTGAAACGTTAAGTTTTTCTTTGTCATTTAATTCAGACATACAATATGAATGCTACTTTAGAAGTACTATCATTGATGAAACATAATTTTGGTGCCGGGCCAGCCATACTTCCACAACAAGTTTTAAAAAAAGCTGCACAAAGCATTATAGACTATAATAATTCAGGATTAAGTATTCTTGAAATCGGGCACCGCGGTGAAGCATTTACTGAAGTTATGGAGCGGGCAAGAAATCTTGTTAAAGAATTATTGAATGTGCCTGAAGGTTATTCAGTTTTATTTCTTGGTGGAGGAGCAAGTACCCAGTTTACTATGGTTCCACATAATTTATTAAATACAAAAGCAGCGTATCTTGAAACCGGTGTATGGGCCAGCAAGGCAATTAAGGAAGCTAAGTTAATTGGCAACACTGAAATTGTTGCTTCAAGTTCCGACAAAAACTATAACTACATACCTTCATCCTTTACGATTCCGGCTGATGCAGATTACTTTCATATTACCAGTAACAATACCATATACGGTACGCAGATGCATTTCTTTCCTGACTCGCCTGTTCCTGTAGTTTGCGATATGAGCAGCGATATTTTTTCAAGAACCATTGATGTTTCAAAATTTGCTCTAATATATGCAGGGGCACAAAAGAATATGGGTGCAGCAGGCACCACCTGTGTAATAGTCAAAAATGATTGTCTTGGTAAAGTAGCCCGTAATATTCCATCAATGCTGAGTTATCAAATTCACATTGATAACGAATCAATGTTTAACACACCACCTGTTTATGCTGTATATGTTGCAATGCTTACGCTTGAATGGCTTAAAGAAATGGGAGGCGTAAAGGCTGTTGAAAAAATTAATGATGAGAAAGCTGCTTTATTGTATGCAGAAATTGACCGGAACAGTTTATTTACGGGTAATGTTGAAATAAAAGATCGTTCGAAAATGAATGTTTGTTTTACTGCAAAGAATCCTGAAATTGAAAATAAATTTTTAAGTACTTGCAAAGAAGCAGGCATAGTAGGTATTAAAGGGCACAGGTACTCAGGCGGTTTCAGGGCATCGCTTTATAATGCCTTACCAATTGAAAGTGTAAAAGTGTTGATTGATTTGATGCAGCAATTTGAGAATGCAAATGCCTGATTATTTCCTTCTTGAAATTATCAATCACAATAAAGGCAAAATGAATAATGGTTCAGTGTTTAACCTGAATTACCAAACGCCCCGGCTTTAAATTAAGTAACTACCAAAAATATGGCTATAATAAAACCCTTCTGCGGCATACGCCCTAAAAAAGAATACGTAAAACAGGTTGCATCCAAACCATATGATGTGCTGGATGAAAAAGAAGCTAAAGCCGAAGCGGGAGATAATCGTCTTTCATTTTATCATGTTATAAAACCTGAAATTGACTTGCAGGAAGATTTAGATCATTACTCGCCTTTGGTTTATCAAAAAGGTAAAGAAAACTTTGAGAACATGATGAAGGAAGGTGTGTTTTTCCGCGATGAAAAACCGTGCCTTTATATTTATCAGCAAACTATGAACGGCCGCAAGCAAAATGGAATTGTTGCAGCTGCATCGGTTGACGATTATTTTAATGATATTATTAAAAAACATGAGCTCACCAGACCTGATAAGGAAGAAGACCGCAGAAACCATGTGCGTGTGAGTAATTTAAATTATGAGCCTGTGTTTTTTGCATATCCTAATGTGAGTGCATTAGACGAAATAGTTAATGCAGTTATTAAGGCTGCACCCGAATATGATTTTGTTGCCGATGATGGAATAGCTCACACTTTTTGGGTGGTCAAGGATGATAAAATCATCCATGAAATTGTTAATCATTTTTCAAAAATAAAATATACTTACGTGGCTGACGGGCATCACCGCACAGCCGCTGCAGCTGGTGTTGGTAAGGAGAGGCGTGCTGCCAATCCTAATCATACCGGCAATGAAGAATATAACTTTTTTCTTGCTGTTCACTTTCCGGATAACCAATTACAGATTATGGATTACAATCGTGTAGTAAGGGATTTGAACGGCTTAACTGAAGATGAATTTATCGCTAAACTGAAACAAGGTTTTACAGTAACAGAAAAAGGTGCTGCAACACATCGCCCTGCTGCACTACACGAATTTGGCATGTACCTGAATGGAAAATGGTACCAGCTAAATGCAAAGCCCGGAACCTATAACGATAGTGATCCTGTAGATGTTCTTGATGTCTCAATTTTATCGAAGCAAATTCTTGAACCTGTTTTAGGTATAAAAGATTTACGCACTGATAAGCGAATTGAATTTGTTGGTGGCTTGCGCGGCTTAGGTGAGTTGGAACGCAGGGTAAACTCAGGCGAAATGAAAGTAGCTTTTGCTCTATACCCGGTAAGTATGAAACAACTTATTGATATTGCTGATAGTGGCAACATCATGCCTCCAAAAGTAACCTGGTTCGAACCAAAACTAAGGAGTGGTTTAGTGTTGCACGACCTGGAATAAAAAGTAATTAAGCATCAACAGCTTTAATTTGCTCCCGGGTCTATGTTGCCTTTACCTTTTTTCTTTTTAGTTTTTTTCAAATTACTATCAGCTGCTTTCTTTTTCTTCTTAGCTGATTTACGTGGCTTCTTTATTTCGCGCTCTATTTCCTCCCCCGATTCAAACGTCATTAAACGTGGGCTATTAGGATTTCTGTGCCCGTTCTTGTATTCAGCTACCTCCTTGCCTTGTTCTTTTTTCATAAAGTAAACTGTATGATTAATTCAGAAATATTTGTTCAACTGTTATTTCAAAGTTCAATAATACACACTTCATTTGATTTTCAAATTTTAGTTTAGATTCGCTCAAACAAACTTTTAAAATAACTGAATGAAAAAAAACAAGACTTCGGTAAAACAGTCACCAAATAAATCAACATCTCTTAAATCAGATTACTCAAATGGCATTTGGCTTACCTGTAATATAATTTGTGCTGGTTTTGCCTTTTTACTTTATGCCAATACTTTGAATCACGAATATGCATTTGATGATTATCCTACCATTTATGGCAACAGGGTAACCATGATGGGATTTGCCGGTATTCCAACGCTTTTACGTACTGCATTCTGGTATGGACTGGATGGACAGAACGACTGGCTTTACCGCCCGCTCTCCATGGTTATGTTTGCCATTGAATGGGGCAAAGCACCTAACAAACCGGCACTGGGTCATTGGGTTAATGTACTTCTGCATGTAATTACTGCATTGGTATTATTCCGTTTTCTTACAAATCTATTTGAGAAGAAAAACCTGCTTCTCCCCTTCTCCATTACCTTGCTATGGCTTGCTCATCCTATACACACCGAAGTAATTGCCAACATAAAGTCGCGTGATGAAATAATGTGTTTCCTGTTCGGAATACTTGCCCTTAATAGCTATCTTAATTATGTCAAGCAAAACAAAACCTCTCATATAATTTACGGATGTGTATATTTTTTCCTATCACTCATGTCAAAGGAAAGCGCTATTACGCTTCTCGCTATAATTCCGGTTATGTTTTTAACTTTTACCGATGTAAACTTAAAAAGAAGCATCGTGCTTACTGCGGTGGCATTGGTACCAGCGGCAGTATATATAATTATACGTGGCATGGTGCTAACCAGCCAGCTTAACCTTGGCGATATACCTCTAATTGATAATTCATTGGCCGGAGCGAATGGCGATCTTAACCTCGAAAAAGGAACTGCATTTTACATACTTGGTCTGTACATCAAGTTACTGTTCTTTCCTCATCCTATGAGCAGTGACTATTCTTATAATGAAATAAAGCTTGTCGGATTTGACAATCCTTTGGCCCTCCTCTCTTTACTGTTCTATATCGGCATTGGTATCTATGCATTAATTCGAATTCCCAAAAAAGATCCTGTTGCATTTGGCATCATAGTCTACCTTGCAACAATTTCTGTTGTTGCCAATGTTGTTTTTTTAACACGATCTACCATGGCTGATCGGTTTTTATATTTTCCATCACTTGGTTTTCTTATAGTAGTCGTAGTTATTCTTACACGTGTATTAAAAATTAATACTGATGATAATACAGGTTTTGCCGGATTAAGCAACCTGCTTAATTTCAATAAGAATTTCACATATATCATAGCACTGCTATTGGTGGTTTGCAGTATAAAAACGATTGGACGTAATGCCGATTGGAAAAACGATACAACAATATTCAGTACGGATGTAAATCATGCGCCAAACAGTTCGCGCTTAAGATTTCTTTATGCCAACCACATGGTGCAGGATGTGAAACAGAATAAAGTTTCGCCAGATCAGTTTGAAAATAATTACAGAATTGCTCTTGAGCAGTTTAATAAATGTATTGAAATTCATCCGGCTTATTATGAGGCATATTTTGGTTTGAGCGATATTTATGCCGGGCGCAAACAATTTGACAAAGCACTGTATTATAATCTTGAAGCGGTAAAACACAATCCGAAACTGGCCATTACTTATAACAGCCTTGGTAGCCTTTATTTTAAAATGCAGCTTTATGATAGTGCAATAAAAACTATTAACACTGCATTGCAGCTGCAGCCTGATTATGCCGATGCATACAATAATCTTGGTTCAGCTTATTTCGGAAAAGGTGATTTTGACAATGCTATAAAAAACTACAATAAGGCAGTAGAAATTTCCCCTATTTATGTTGATGCCTGGAAAAATCTTGGAAGCAGTTATGGCAGTAAAAAAGAATACGACAAGTCAATAAATGCTTTTTTAAAAGCTGTGGAGCTTGATCCTAATAATGCCGAAATTAATTACTTCCTTGGACTTACCTATCAATTTAAAGGTGATATGCTGAGTGCCAACAAATATCTAAACAGAGCTTATGAATTAAATCCCTCGTTAAAAAAATAATGTTTTATTATTGCTAAACTATTAATCACACAATTTAAAAATCCTTGCTATGAAACTAAATTTATTTTATTCAAAATTAATACTGCTTCTGCTGTTAACTATACATATCCATTCATTTGGCCAGGATGAGCAGAGCACTTATCGCGTTTATAATTTCATTTATGTTGATAACAGTAAAGGAACAGATTATGGTTCACTAAATGATGGAGTTAAAAACGCTTTGCTAAATGAAATAAACAATCAAAAGCAAATAGATGGAAGCTATTTTTATTTTTACCTGACTAATGGTTCGGAGGCTTTCCGCGAAAGCGATGTTACAAAACTTGATTCAGCTACTCTTGAAGCATACATTAAGAAAGCAACCTATGCTACTAACTATGAAAGTGATAATGAATTCTTACATAAACTTGTAAGCCAGAATCCGCCTGTAATCAAGGACCAGATTAATATTTATTTTTTCCTTTCGGCTGAAGCAACACGCAGGGTAATTTCAGAAGTAAATAATATGCCTACACCGGTGGTATTCCCTGCTGAACTTTCGAATTACATTAATCCGAATAAAAAGTTAAACACGAAACTAATTGTAATTACAAACCGTGAAATTCAAAAAGGATACACTGAAGATAATATCAAACGTGCTTTTGGATTTGGCGACAATCAACTTTCAGGTCATTTTATTCAGCCAAAAATTGAATTCAGGTAATTGGCTACAGTATTCCTATTAATGTGCTGAAAAAATATATACCACAATTAAAAAAAAGCATTTTGTAGAATGGCTACAACTCCATTTTAAATTAAATTAATACCTATCACAATGGAAATTATTGATGAAAATAAAAAACAAGAATCTTCAAATACACAGGGCAAATCTTCTTTTGAGAATAAAAGAAACAATGGCAACATTATAGGTGGCCTAATTATACTTGCAGCCGGTTGTTTTTTCCTTGCCAGGGAATTTGGTATTGACATTCCACGCTGGCTGCTGTCATGGCCTATGTTGCTGGTGGTATTAGGTTTATACCTGGGCATTAAAAATAATTTTCAGAATATCGGATGGCTGTTTGTAACGCTAACAGGACTTATATTTTTAACACGGAATTTCCTCCCTTTTTATTCCGTTACACCATACATATGGCCATTTGCTTTAATTATTCTTGGTATTTATATCATGGTTAAGCCATCATTCGATACAAAGTCAGGCAACTATTCAAAACCTGCCGACTATCAGAATCAAAGTTCAACTAACAATGATGACCGATTAAGCTTAACTGCTGTTTTAGGAAGCATTAAAAAAACTATTGTTTCAAAAGATTTTAAAGGTGGTGAGGCCGACAGTGTTTTTGGAAGTTGCGAAATCAATCTTTCACAAGCCGGTTTTACAGGTGTTGTTTATCTTGAACTTGATGTTGTGTTTGGAAGCATCCGATTGATTGTTCCTCAGGACTGGGAAATTAAATCAGAATTAAGTGCCGTATTAGGTAACGTATCCGATAAACGTATATCAGGTAAACAGGCTCAAAACACTTCTTCTAATTACCTTGTATTACATGGCAATGCCATTTTAGGTAGCATTGAAATTGTTAATTACTAAAATTCCCGCGCAATAATTTGCGCGGGAATTAAATACTTATGCAGAAACTTCAGCTGCTTTAACTTTACGTGCTTCCGTATAGTTTTTAAAGAACAAAGGAATTGTTTCAATTCCCTTAAAGAAGTTAAACAAGCCAAAATGCTCATTAGGTGAATGGATAAGGTCGCTATCTAAACCAAAGCCCATTAATACGCTTTTCAAGCCAAGTTCCTTTTCAAAAAGTGCAACAATCGGAATACTTCCTCCCCCTCTTGTCGGAATAGGCTTTTTGCCAAATGTAGCTTCCATCGCTTTAGCTGCCGATTGATAGGCATCACTTCTTGTATCTGTTAGGTATGGCTGCCCTCCATGATGTGGAGTTACTTTTACAGTTACATATTCAGGTGCTGATTTTTCAAAATAATCCTTAAACAACTTTGTTATTTTATCATAATCCTGGTTAGGCACAAGGCGCATGGAAATTTTTGCATAGGCCTTGGAAGGTAATACTGTTTTTGATCCTTCACCGGTATAACCACCCCATATTCCATTCAACTCTAGCGTTGGTCTTATTCCAGTACGCTCAAGTGTGGTAAAGCCTGCTTCACCGCGCTCTTTTTTTACACCCAGGTCGCTGTTAAATTCCTCCTGGCTGAATGGAGTTTTGGCAAGTTCTGCGCGATCAGCAGCTGATAGCTCTAAAACCTCATCATAAAAACCAGGAATAGTAATGTGTTGATTGCTGTCTTTCATTGCTGCAATCATTTCGCATAAGGCCTGGATTGGATTAGCAACCGCTCCGCCATAAACTCCTGAATGTAAATCACGGTTAGGTCCGGTAACTTCTACTTCAACATAACTCAAGCCACGCAAACCCACATCAATTGATGGCAAATCGTTAGCTAGAATAGAAGTATCTGAAATGAGTATAATATCGCCTTGAAGCTTGCTTTTGTTTTCGCGTACAAATTCGCCAAGGTGAGCTGAACCTACCTCTTCTTCACCTTCAATCATAAACTTTACGTTGCATGGCATATTGCCGGTGCGCATCATCATTTCAAAAGCCTTTATGTGCATATAAACCTGGCCTTTATCATCACATGCGCCTCTGGCATAAATTTTTTCATCTTTAATTACCGGTTCAAATGGAGGCGAATGCCATAAATTTAATGGATCAGGTGGCTGAACATCATAATGTCCATACACAAGAACAGTAGTAAGACTTTTATCAACAATTTTCTGACCATAAACAATCGGGTGGCCTTTGGTAGGACAAATCTCCACATTTTCGGCTCCGGCTTCTGTTAATTTTGCAGCCACAAAAGCTGCAGCACGAGCCACATCGTGCTTGAACTTAGAATCTGCACTCACTGAAGGTATCCTAAGAAACTCCATCAATTCATCTAAAAACCGCTGGCGATTTTTGTCGATATATTCTTTAATTTTTTCCATAGTTTTATTTGTAGTTTTGGGCGAATTTAATTGAATTTAAAATCAGTAGTTAACCCGTTGATAATTACATAAAATTTGCATCTTGCAATTCGACTTTGGGATAATATTTGTGCAGATATTAGCATCAAAGCCGGAGAGTATTCACATGAAAAAATTTATTCTGACACAGTTCCTTGTAACTGTTGTATTTTGGGCATTTGCTCAGCCAGCTAACGATAATTGCCAGTTCGCCCAGCCTATACTTATTCCGGCCAGCGGCAGTATTTGTGTTTCAGGAACCAATTTAAATGCCACTGCTGACGCTTTACCGGTTAATGCCTGCAATGGACCCACAGGTGGAAATGAGGTTTGGTACAGTTATATTGTAACCGGACTGAACAATACCATTTCAGTTAGTCCCGGTGCTATTGGTGGTGCGCAAACCCTGGCCCTTTCAGTTCAAAATGGAGACTGTTCAGCACTTACTTCCTTAATTTGTAATACTGCAGGAACACCTGGCGGATCCGCAAACGTTAGCTTTTCCTTACCAGTTGGAACTCAGGTTTGGTTTGAAGTTACGTCATTAGTTTCAGATGGAACCTTTGATGTTTGCGTGACTTCAGTCAATAATGTTCCTCCTTATTCTGCCAGCGTTGGCGACAGTTGCTTTACAGCAATCCGGCTTTGTGATAAGCAATCCTTTACCGGAACCCCGCCATTCCCATTGTTTTCTAATTCGGGACAGCAAATAAGCTGTTATGCTTTCCCGGCAGCCTATTTAAGTGACCTCTGGTATAAATTTACTGTCGGAAAAACAGGCACCCTTGAATGGACATGTACACCTCAACCGGGGCTTGATATTGATTGGGAAGTCCTGGATATTACTGCAGGCTGTGTTGGTGCACCTGTACTCTGTTGCAACAATATTTACAATGGTGCCGGAGGTAATCCAACCGGAATGTCATCTTCATCAGGAACTCCATGCGGAGGCGCAAGTCATCTTGTTACTCCTATAGTTGTGAATGCAGGCAGCACTTATGTAATCCATTTAAATTATACAACTGCCTCTTTCAATACGTTTACAATGACTTTTGGTGGCACTTTTGAAATTGCTCCTTATCCTGAATTTACGGTGGATAACCCTACAGGTTGCGCACCTTTGGTTACTGATTTTACTGATAATAGTTTTGCGGCAAGTTCATACCATTGGACATTTGGCAATGGCAATAGTTTTAGCGGAAGCAATCCTTCTCCTCAAAACTACACCCTACCGGGTAATTACCTGGTAACTTTATTGGTTGATGATGCCACTACTGGTTGCAGTCATGCAACTTCACAAACCGTTACTGTTACATCTCCTCCATCATCATCATTTTCTGTGGCGCCAGCATCTGTTTGCCCCGGAGCAAACAGCACCATAACATATACGGGCAGTGCAAGTGCATCAGCCACATATAACTGGAATTTTAATGGTGGCACGATAGTTAGCGGCAGTGGACAAGGGCCTTATACTGTTAACTGGAGTTCTGCAGGACCTAAAACAATATCACTTGATGTAACTGAAAATGGATGTACTTCAACAGTTACCAATGTAAATGTTACGGTTATTACTCCTCCTACTTCATCGTTTAATCTGCCTGCAGGCGCTTGCACAGGCGATACGGTATTAATTACTTTTTCAGGTACGGCAAGTGCTTTGGCGCAGTTTTACTGGAGTTTAGGAAATTCATTTATTGCTTCAACTAACGGACGAGATACATTTTATGTAGTTTGGGGTTCTGCCGGCTTAGATAGTGTTTATCTAATTATTGATGACCAGGGTTGCTTATCAACTACTACTACTCATTATATAACTATTGGATATAAGCCTACTTCAACTTTTAATTTAACCGATACTATTTGCTCCAGCCAGCAGGCAGTAGCGGTATATACAGGTTCAGGCTCGGCACTTGCTACCTATAACTGGAATTTTGGTGGCGGAACTGCAGTTCCGGGTGGAACTGTTTCTGGTCCTCAGAATATAACCTTTAGCTCCCCGGGCTATCATTACATTACTTTATTGGTAGATGAACAAGGATGCCAATCGTTAACCACCCTTGATAGTGTTTTTGTAGTAACTGCACCTACTTCAACTTTTACGATAAGTGATGATAGCTTATGCGGAACTGAAACTACTGTTATTACCTACACTGGAACCGGAACTTCCGGAGCGTTGTATAACTGGAATTTTAATTCAGCAAACATAATTTCAGGTTCAGGCAAAGGACCGTATACGATTAGTTATCCTTCATCAAATTTAAATTACATTACTCTTAATGTTACTGAAAATGGATGTACATCAATAACCCATACTGATTCAATTATTGTTGCAGATATTCCTTCGGCCGATGCAGGCACTGATGTAACTTACTGTAATGGCGATAGTGCTCAGGTTGGGGGTATTGCCGTTGTAGGATATCAATATGCATGGAGCCCTGCATCAGGAGTAAGTAATTCTATTTTGGCACAACCGTATGCAGTGGTAAATAATGCCGGAACTACTATGACGTCAACTAATTTAATACTTACAGTAACTAATTTATTTTGCACTGACCAAGACACTGTGAATGTAAAAGTGTATCCTAAACAGTTTGCAAATATTACAGTTACTCCTTCGCTAACTCAATGCCTTGATGTAAACAATTTTAACTTTAGCAATAATGCATTATTAATTCCCGGATCTACCTTCAGCTGGGATTTTACCCCGTCTGCAAGCACTCCAACTGCTACTACTCCTTCAGTTAATAATATAAGTTATACCACAGCCGGCAATTATCTTGTAAATCTGATAACAACCTCAGCCAATTGCAATAATGATACAGATAAGGTAACTCTTACTGTAAACGATGTAGCAATTGCTGACTTTGATGCCGATACCACAATAGGTTGCCCGCCACTAAATGTTAATTTTAGTGATCTATCTACAACAATACCCGGTTGCACTTACTTATGGGATTTTGGCAATGGCAATACATCAACTGTTGCAGGTGATGTAACTGAAAATTATCCAATCGGTGGAACTTTTGATGTTTCCTTAACCATCACCACAAGTGCAGGTTGCACCTCAGTTTCAAATCAAAATAACCTGATTACAGTTACCGATCCACCTACAGCTTCATTTACTGCTGACCCGGTTTCATCAAACATACTTCAACCAAATGTTACTTTTATTAGTTCCTCTACCAATGCCGACACCTGTCTTTATCTTTTTGGTGATGGAACTACATCTTCAGATTGCAACCCGCAACATGCTTATAACGACATTGGCACTTATACAGTTACCTTGATTGTTACCAATGCAGGCGGATGCAGTGATACAGCTTACCAGGATGTAACTATTGAAGATTTTTACACCTTGTATTTCCCAAATTCATTTACCCCAAACAAGGATGGAATTAATGACTATTACAGTGTTGCCGGTTTTGGTGTAAAGGATTTTACGATAAGGATTTTTAATAATCATGGACAAATGATATTTGACGCCAATACAGTCCTATTCAGCTGGGATGGTAAGGATGTTAATGGTGATAAAGCACCTGAAGGCAATTATGTTTACGAAGCTGAAATTAAAGATGTACTTGGCAAGAAACACAGAAAAACCGGTAGTATTGTTTTAGTTCGCTAGTGCATTCTTTCAGTATTTTCCTACTTTTTTATTTGATTTAAACATTTGTTCAATAACCTATAAAGGTAATGTTATTTAAAAAGAGTTTTATTCTGATTTTAGTACTTATTGCAGGTAAAGCTCTTGCCCAGCCGGTTTATTTCCAGAGTTTTTTTGGGGATACCAGCAGCCAGTGTGTGGGAAAATCAATTAATATGGGCCATGACGGATCATTATATTTTACCGGTAATTTTAACAACTTTGTTACAGGTCAGCAAGGAATAGAGATGTATAAATTAGATACTGCCGGTAATATAATCTGGCAGAAAATAATATGCACAGGATATTACTACGCTAACAGAACAATGATCAATCACAATCTTGAAATTGTAATTGCTGGCCAGTATACTGATAGCACCGGTAATATTAATGCACTGGCCATTAAGCTAGATTCTGCAGGCAATGTTTTATTCTTTCAAACTTATGGCAACATTAATACAACTGAATCATTTCAGGGGCTTAATTATTGCGCAGACAGCAGTTTAATTTTCTCCGGTTTTATTACTAATCCGGCAGGTGCAGGTAATGCCTTTTGGATTCTGAAAAGTGATGCCGCAGGTAATGAACAATGGCAGCAAACCTATTATTACAATGTAAATTCTACATGTGATGATATTTTCCAGACAGCTGATGGTGGTTACATCATGTCAGGCGATAAAAAAACAAATACCTCTAACTATAACATCCATATTATTAAAACTGATTCTGCGGGCTTTATTGAATGGGAAACAGATATAAGCCATCCTTTCAATAGTGGTTGTAAAAATATGATCAGGAACAGTGAAGGAAACTATATCATCATAGGTGAAACGGCCACACCCACCAGCGCCTACTTTGATCCATTTATCACCAAGATTGATTCAACAGGAGCTATTATCTGGTCGCATGTAATTCCATGCAGTGACAATCCCGATGCTGGATATGATATTTTTGAAAACCCTAACGGATCATATACCATTACAGGTTTTGGTTATGATACTACCCGCGCTACTACCGATATGCTTGTAATGACATTAGACACAGGTGGATTTGAAATTAGTCGCCTTTATTTTGGTGACGATGGTTACGACCAGGGGTTTAGTATTATGCCCGACATGAGTGGCACAGGATTTTATGCAGCAGGCATGGCCACAATTTCATCTACTGCAAGGTATCTTCTTGTTCATGACATTTTGCCTGTAACTACTAGCATTGCTGAAAGCCAACCTCAAATCGACATTAAAATATACCCTCAACCAGCTAATCAATTTATAACAATTTCCACAGATATTAATAAAGATAATAACCATTTCAAATTGCTTTCTGTTACAGGAAAACTTATTAATGAAATCAGATTGGAGAATAATAGTACCAACATTGAAACGACTAGTTTCCCCTCAGGTATTTATATTGGTGAATTAACAACCCGAAATGGAACTTTGAGAAAAAAGATAATAATTACGCATTAATCAAACCGGGGTTCGGATATCAATTCCATTTTTAATATTAATGAATTAGATATAGAGCAAGTAAGGACAATAAGCAAAATCCTGCCCCATGAAATATTAGTATGGCCTAGTCACCGGGAATATTATTGGATAAAAGTGAAAACCAGGATTGCAGCATGCAAACAACAATTTCATCATTAAAGTCAATTTTTATCTTTGCGCGCTTTTAAATTCCCTTATTTCAAAATATGCTTCTAAACATTTCTGTTGATTTCTCTGTTCTGCTCACAACCGCAGGAATAGTAAGTCTTTTCACTCTAGTATTACTTGAAATTGTTTTAGGTATTGACAATATCATTTTCATTGCCATTATCTGCGGAAGGTTACCTCATGCCGATCAGCAAAAAGCCCGCACTATCGGTTTAATGCTTGCGTTGCTCATGCGGGTTGCATTGCTAATGCTTATCACTGAAATAGTAGGAATGACAGAGCCTTTGTTTAATATTTCTGATTTTGAAGTGAGTGGCAGGGATCTCATCTTGTTTGCTGGCGGTACTTTCCTGATCATTAAAACCATTCTTGAAATCATTCATAAGTTTAGAGAAGCTGATGATATGAAATATAAGGAAGCTAAGATTACCATGATGTCGGCTATTATTCAAATCATGCTTATAGACATTGTCTTTTCATTCGACAGTATATTAACTGCAGTAGGATTAAGCCGTGAAATTGTAATTATGATAATAGCTGTAGTAATTTCGATGGTGGTAATGTTATTTTTTGCGCGCTATGTAAGCGATTTTGTAAATAAATATCCTACCATTAAAATGCTAGCTCTTGCATTCCTGGTGGTAATTGGTGCTTTACTTGTAATTGAGTCTTTACATGTTCATGTTGAAGGTGTAGAATTTAAGAGCTATGCTTATGTAGCAATGGCATTTTCACTTATTGTTGAATTACTCAACATAAGATTGAGAAATGTTTTAGACAAAAAGTCTGAAGAAGATTAAAATAGCTTTTACATAGCAATTGAATAAATCGGATTGCAATTCAATTTATTCGGGCAATCAATCAGGTTGGTAGCAGGCTGTTCCTTATCCTGACCAAACTTTTTTTATATATATTTGTTGTTGCTGAATACAATAGTTATCCCCCATTCCCCCAAACAAAAGCAACATATTTAGTTATATCCCCTGTTGCTTTAATACATAAAAACGATGGATACAGACTTTGCCAATGAACAATGGGCTGAAATAAAATTCGATTTTGAATTTACTAACCAGTTCCGCATTGAGGTTTCTAATTTCGGCCGTATCAGGTCCTTTACCAAGTTAGGCAATGGCCGCCTGCTTAATGGATCGCTTATTAATGGTTATAGAATAATCAGGTTAAAATTGTTTAAACCACGCGATGAAAAAAGTGAGGCATTTCTTGCTTATCATAAAAGCCAGATTTCAAAAATGAATAGCAGGCAAGCTAAAATTAAACGAAAACTTGCTGGCAATAAATTAGCTCCTGAGCAAAAAACAATATTGCTTCAGGAGCTAAACAGTTTAAAAATACTTATTAGTGATTTTAAAAAAAGATACAAAAAGCAATTTAAAGAAGATGTTTTAAAACGAACTGTAAATTATGCTCAGCTCGTTCATCGCCTTGTGGCTGAAAATTTTATTGAACAACCAACTTCCGATCATGTCATTGTTATTCATCTTGATTTTAATAAATCCAATAATCATTACAGTAATCTTAAGTGGGTAAAGCTGGCTGAAAGTATTGCACACCAGCAACACAGCCCTCTGGTTGTTCAGGATAAATTAAAACGAAAAGGTAAAAGAGCAATCAACTCAAAGGCATTTAAATTAAGTGAAAGCAATGTTATGTTGATTAAGAAAAAAATAATTCAGGGGGTTCCAATTAAATCATTAATCAAACAATTTAAGGTTACCCAAACACAATTGCTTCGAATAAAACGAGGAGAAAACTGGGGCGATGTACAACCGGCCTTTTAATTGTAACCTTTAAATTGAAATAAAAGACTGCAAACTAAAAGTGCTAAACAACTGCGATTTTCAATAGTTGGATACTTTAATTAATATAAAATCAATTCATCACTCCTTGGTAACCTTTACATAATGTAAATCAGTTGCAACTTTAATATTTTCAACACTACTATATCCTTCCAAAATCTTATTCTGTGTTGCAGGAAAAATATCAGTATAGGTTCCATCACTGTTCTTAAGTTTCAATGGCATATCAAATCCTTCCACATCTGTTTTCCATCGGTACTGAACTTTATCACCTGTTTTGCTGAAAATAATTCTGGGCGGATCACTGTGCCTCAGGTATTGCTCAAATATTTTTGAAAAATCTTTGCCTGATTGTTTTGAAATAAACTGTTCAATTTGTGCTGAAGTAACAATGCTGTGATAAAATTCCTTTTGCATTGATTTAATAATACTGAAAAACAAACTATCATTGTTTATTAACGTGCGAATGGTATGAATCATTAATGCCCCTTTGTAATACATATCACCACTACCTTCATTGTTTACTCCATAATGACCGATTATTGGCTTATCATTACTGATGTTAAATTTTACTCCGTTAATGTAGGTGAGATAAGAATCATAACCCCAATTGCATTCACAATACAATGCTTCAGCATACATGGCAAATCCTTCATGCACCCACATATCGGCAATATCGGCCGTGGTAATATTATTTCCCCACCACTCATGTGCCGATTCGTGTACAATAATGTAGTCAAACTTAGTTCCATCGGGTGAACGCGAAATACTTCTTCCCAGGTAACCATTCATATACTTATTACCATAGGCAATGGCACTCTGATGCTCCATGCCCAGGTATGGTGTTTCTACTAATTTATATCCGTCACTCTTAAATGGATATTTGCCAAAGTACTTTTCAAAACAAATAAGCATGCTCTTTACCTGCTCAAATTGCTTTTTTGATTTTTCAAGATTGTAAGGCAATACATAGTAATCGAGTGTTAAATCTCCAAGCGAATCAGCCCACAGCACAAACTTGCCGATGTTAAGCGTTACGTTGTAGGAATTTATTGGGTTGCCAACAAACCAATTGAACTGTTTGTAGCCATTAGGGGCAGCACTGATTGAGCGTAAACGACCATTCGAAATATCCATATAACCTTCAGGACAGGCAACGGATATAAGCATACTGTCCGGCTCATCACTTTGATGATCTTTAAGTGGCCACCAGCAACTAGCACCAGTACCCTGGCAAGATACCGCTACCCATTGATTATTATCCTTGTCAGAAGTATAGGTAAATCCTCCATCCCAGGGAGCGTTCTTAGCTTGTTGTGGACTACCACTGTAGTAAACTTTAATACTATGAGTTGCATTTTTGTTTAGCGTTACATTAAAATCAATAAATATAACATTGAACTCTCGTGTAAATTTTAATTCCTTATCGCTGTATACTACTTTTTCCACCTTCATGTTTTCAAATAAATCAAGTTGAATACGCCTTGTTGGTTCAGTTACTTTAAAAGTGATTTCATTATAACCTGATAGTTGTCTTTTAAAAATGTCAACCATTATATCAAGATGATAATATGTAACATCAAAGCAAATTCGTTCCTTACTTAATGTTCCCCTTAAAGTATCTGCCTTTGTAAAAACAGTTTCATTATCGAATAATTGCGCCAGTGTTTTATTGTTGCTGACTATAAAAAGAACAAGTAGCAACAGATACAATTTTATATGGTTCATATACTTAACTAGTTAAACAGTAGATGCATTAATAATTAACACTAAGCATAAATGTAGGTGATAATGCTATCTATAAAAATTGTTTAACATCCTTTAACCAACTAATATCGCTTTCTATCTATCAATAAGTTTTTAATGGTTAGCATTTTCATTTTTGATTTACTTTTACGCAGATGTTTCAGGACTTAAATTTACCTCCATATAATGCCCGAATAGAAAAAAATGGCGATGAGCATCGCATATTCGATAGCATCAGGCGAAAATACATTTTACTAACCCCCGAGGAATGGGTCAGGCAGCACTTCATAAATTTCATGGTAATTGAAAAAAAATACCCTGCAGCGTTAATGGCAGTTGAAACCGGTCATAAGTTCAACACACTGCAAAATCGTTCAGACATTGTAGTTTATAACAAAAATGGCCAACCCTGGATGTTGGTGGAGTGTAAAGCCCCTGCTGTGAATTTAACTGAAGAAGCCCTGCACCAGGCACTACGATATAATCTGGCACTTAATGTTCAATACATTGTAATTACCAATGGTTTACAGCACTACTGTATGAAACAAATTGACCAGTCATTTGTTTTTGTTGACGATTTACCTGATTGGGACAATTAACTGTTCATGAACATGGTAAAGCAGTTGGCTCTAATGACTCTCCTATCCTGAGGTTTGTGTTATTCATCATTAAAGAGTAATTATATGAATAAGGCTAATTGAAAAAGAGCAATTTTGACATATTTATATAAATTCGTGCCTCAAAATTTTATTTCTATGAAACACATTACTTTCAAAAAATTATTTCTTGCCTTTTTGGTTTTAGCAATGTTTGGCAGTGCTGCCAATGCTCAGCAAAACAAAACACAAAACAGGGCACAGTACCTTGACAAAACAGTAATATTCCGCGTAAAGCCGCAATTCCGAAATGTCTGCTCGGCAACTGGCATTAATGATGAAGCGCTTCAAAGCGTTTTTTCATCACTGGGTGTTACATCTGTAAAAAAAATCTATCCCCGTCATCAGCCACCGGCTTCGGAGTTTAATCAATACCGGCAGCCCCTTGTCGACCTTTCGTTAATCTATGAAATTACATATACAGCTAATGTTACTGTGGCTTCTGCAGCATTTAAAATAAATCAAACCGGCAAGGTTCTTTATGCAGATCCTCATTATATCTACGCATTAAATTATACACCTAACGATCCACAGATTTCCAACCAGAGTCATCTTAATAAAATAAACGCCTACCTGGGCTGGGATGTTGAAAAAGGTGATACCAATGTTGTTATTGGCATTATTGATTCAGGTACTGATCCTAATCATCCTGATCTGGCCGGAAATCTTAAATATAATTATGCCGATCCGGTAAATGGCATTGATGATGATGCTGATGGTTATACCGATAATTTTGCCGGCTGGGATATAAGCATGAATGACAATGATGCTACGGTTGATTTAACTGACCATGGCTCACATGTTACCGGATGTGCCAGTGCTACTACAGATAATGGAGTTGGTGTTGCGGGGTCAGGATTTAAGTGCAAGTTTTTACCTGTAAAAGCCGAAAAGGCAACAAGTATTAACGTTATTGAAAATGGCTATGAGGCAATTGTTTATGCTGCCGACCACGGATGTAATGTTATTAACTGCTCCTGGGGTGGCCCGGGAGGAAGCCAATACGGACAGGATGTAATTAACTATGCCGTATACAATAAGAATGTTACCATGATTGTAAGTGCTGGTAATAACAGCAATGAAATCGAACAGTACCCTGCTGCATATGATAATGTATTTGCAATTGGTGCTACGAATAATTCAGATACTAAAGCATCATTTTCAACTTACGGCTGGTTTGTGGATATGTGCGCACCAGGCGTAAATATTCTTTCAACCCTTTATGATGATACCTATGCATCATTGGGTTGGAGCGGCACTTCCATGTCTGCTCCTATTGCTGCAGGATGCGCAGGTATTATAAAATCTCATTTCCCTTCTTATAATGGCTTGCAGGTTGGAGAACTACTGCGGGTTACCTCTGACGATATCTATGGAGTAAATCCTGCCTATCTTAATAAGCTGGGCAAGGGTCGTATCAATATGTACAATGCCCTTACCACAAATACGCCTTCAATTCGGTTTATAAACCGTGAAATTCATGATTTAAATGACGATGCATTTGTAAT
>JBGARN010000186.1:0-3936 GCA_044230205.1 Bacteroidia bacterium | reverse complement strand
TGAAGAGTGAAGCAAAGCTTGATTTTATTTTTGCAATGTAACCGTAAGCAAATTGTGTAACCCTGAATTTATCTGAAACTGATTTTGGTAAGAACATAAACAACAGTATTAAAACTCCAAGTGATATGGAAAGCCATCGCTGATAACCGGCAAAGGCAATGCTTTGCCCTATGATGCCAAATAAAATTCCGGCTAATGCATACGTTAAAATTCTTCCGCCATTGTATATTACACTGCTTTCAATTCTTGCAAGCATACTGCTGTTCTTTACAGGCAATGCAAGTGCGATTGGTCCGCACATACCAATGCAATGTAAACTTCCGGCTAAGCCTAATAAAAATGCAGTCAAAAACATGGTTTAAAATTTCATTTCCTTTTCAACATAATAATTTTTTATGCCATCATTAAAACTAAGTTTCAGAATATAAAATCCCTGAACAAATTTGTTGCGCTCCCAAACCTGTTTCCCATTTTCATCAGGCTCAAAGTCAAAACTCAAATCATTTTTGGAATCAGCTTTATAATAACAATTAAGCTTGCCACTAATGTTACTTGTGTGCAAGTCAGATGGCAGTTCAATAATTAGTTTTTCTCCCTGGAGTGAAAAATTAATTTTATCATTTAATGCCACAACATTATTATTTGCATCTAATTTATCCTGGTATTTCAATTCCTGTTCATAGTAGTCATCACTAACCAAATCAAATTTTTGCTGTGTGGCCAGGTAAACCAATCCAGCTATCAACAGCACAAAAACTATATATACAATTGCTATTCCTTTTCCCCAGTTCATCTTTGTATCATTATTAATTATATCTCAATGTTATTAATTATTTATTTGTCCGAAAAAAGTAGTTGACGCACTAACCAGTTTTTTATCTCCTGAATATACAACAACCTTAAAATTGGTTTTGCGCTGTTTTATTTTATCTGAATCAACTATAACAAAAAAAGTTTCCTTCAATTCCGATTCTTTTTTTACCTCATGAGTTTTTCCAACCATTTCTATATAACCATCCAATCCGTCAAGCTTAAAAGTAATTGGTAAATTGTATTTTGTTTTATTGATTATTTCAATATTATACAGGTTGCTGATTTTATTATCAGGACGTGTTTGAAATAACTGCCCCTGTGCGCGTAAAACAGTTGCATCAACATCCGTACGGGTGGCCAGTAAAGTAGCTTCAATGCCTATCAGAATTAACAGTACGAGGCTATATGCTTTTATCCGGGGCGTAAAACGCAGCTTTTCAGATTTTGCAATGCCGTCTTCGCTTGCATATCGCACCAAACCTTTCTTATAGCCAACTCTGTCCATAATGGTGTCGCAGGCATCCATGCATGCCGTACAATTGATGCATTCCAATTGTGTACCGTTACGTATATCAATGCCGGTAGGACAAACTTTTACACACAATCCGCAATCCACACAATCTCCCGTTGTTTTGGTTTCTCCTTTTTTAACATGCCCCCTGGGTTCACCTCGTTTATAATCGTACGCAACAACTATTGATTTTTTATCGAGGAGTACGCCTTGTAACCTGCCGTATGGACAAACGATGGTGCAAACCTGTTCGCGTACGAACGTATAAACCAGTAAAAAGACACCAGTAAAGAATAAAATAGCAATAAAACCCCCTAAATGTGCCGAAATTGGTTCGGTTGCAATTTTAAGCACCTCATCAAATCCGATGATATAACTTAGAAAGGTGTTGGAAATTAAAAATGATATAAGAAAAAACAGTATTAATTTAAATGCCCTGAGCCTGATACGTTCAGATGTCCAGCCATGCGAAGCTCTTCGCTTTTGCTGTTCAGCATCTCCTTCAATTATATATTCAATTTTTCTGAAAACCATTTCCATAAAAATGGTTTGCGGGCAAACCCATCCGCAAAAAACACGTCCAAATACCACTGTAAACAATACAACAAACACCATGAAGGTGAGCATGCCCAGCATGAAAATGAAAAAATCCTGTGGCCAGAAAACCACTCCAAACAAAATAAATTTTGCTTCAGTTACATTGATGAGAAACAAGGGATTGCCATCAATCTTAATTAATGGAAGTATAAAAAAAACAGCCAGGTAAAAATAACTCAGCAACGATCGCCAGTTGTAAAATTTTCCTTTTGGCTTTAGTGAATAAATCCACTTGCGTTTTCCTTTTTCATCTACAGTTCCTAACTTATCTCTAAATGATTCAGGATGCAGTAATGGTTCTAATTCAGACATGACGTAAAGTTAAGAAACTGTAGCATATAAGTTTGATGAGTAGTTTTAGCAACCAGTCAAACACCAATGCATTAAGCTTCTTTAAGTATTTCTATTATTTAACTGCTGTTGTAGTATCGCTCACTGCTGTTTTTGTTGAGTCAGCATTTGCCTGCAGAGTATCTGCTACAGCCGGAGTTTCAGTAAACAGATCACCTTGTGGTTCTTTAGGGTTTGCTGGCTTGGTTCCTTTAAGGGAAACAATATAACTTGTCACCAATGCCATTTGTGAAGGTGTTAAATCTGTTTGCCAGGATTTCATTCCTTTTTCTACAACTCCATACTTAATTGTTTTGAATATATTATTAATGCTTCCACCATGTATCCAATAGTTGTCTGTAAGATTAGGTCCCACAAGTCCACCGCCATCTGCACTATGACAAGCCACACAATTAGCAGCAAAAATTTCTTTACCTGATTTCAGATCGGCAGCATCAGTAAGCAACTTTACATTCGTTTCATCAATATTATTTGCACTGTTTTTTCTCAACTCAGCAAGTTGCAATTCTGCATCTTTTATGCTTTGAGTATATTCAGCTGTTTGTAACATTCCTGTTCTGAAAATATGATAGTTAACCAGGTAACCGATTCCAAATATTATGGTTACTATAAACATGTATTTTAACCATGGAGGCATTCCATTATCCAATTCCTGAATACCATCATAACTGTGATCCTGCATCAGCAATTGATGTTCATGTTCCATAGGTTTAAGATCACTTAAGCTGTCAATAAACTTGCCTACTGCTGTTTTTTTACGGACTGCATCGGCAGTTTTTTCAGGCGGATTTAAAAATGAATTGATATTGCGCAGCAAAAGCAGTATGGCAATAATTTCAATAATGATAATACCTACCAGTGACCAGAAATTAATTGGTGATAATCCATAATAATCTGTGGGTAACAGATTTTGGGCAGTAGCCTGGGCTGATGCACTTTCAGCACCAAATAGTAAACCTGAAAGCAGCAGTGCTGCTATCACCTTTGTTGATTTGCCTTCAGCAATGCTTTTCTTTCCGATATTTAATAATGCGCGGCTTAAAGCACTAACGATAAGGGCCAGCAATATTGCAATCAGCGTCAAAATGATAAATAAGGGATTACCCCAGACACCAATTTTATCCTGCAGTGTTGGTGCTGCAACAGCAGGCGCGGCAGCCTGAGCAAATATTTTTGCAGGTAATACTAATGCTGTTACAAAAAATGCTTTTATTGAAAAAATGCGAATTTTATAATTCTTCATATATAGTAACTGTTATGTTGTTTGCAGATTAATTAGATTCATTATTGCTTACTTTCTCACCACTGTCTAATGGAATATTAGCTAATTGATTAACAGCCTCTTTTTTCATACTTATTACCCAGAAGAAGAGAATAAGGAAGAATGCAACAAATACAAGTAATGAGAACATGGGATAAAACCCTATGCCTGCAATATTTTCGAGATAATTCTGGAATTTCATAGTATAGTAATTAGCAATTAAGGTTAAACCATTACTGATTTGTTGTGGATTTCATTTTAATATCTGTGCCTAACCGTTGCAGGTAAGCTATCATTGCAATAATTTCCTTGTCAGGTGTTGTTTTTATACCATCTTTTTGCAATTGAGCAGTAATTGCCTGAGCCTGCAAATTCAGTTCATTAACTGCTTTTGCATCATAGC
>JBGARN010000041.1:0-30075 GCA_044230205.1 Bacteroidia bacterium | reverse complement strand
TTAGCAAGCAATTTTTTGAAACAGTTTTGTAATCAAATCGGAAACTCTGGTTGTGAAATGCCTGCAATTATTGACTTTTAATTTGATTACAAAAGTAGTTTAGTATAACAATAATGTTTTATTTTGTTGGCTTTTTCACATCAAAACACATGAAACATATTTATTCTATTTTATTATTGTTTGCGCTATGCATTGGTTTTACCAGCAATGCTCAGCAGGGATTTAGCCGTTTGCTCCGTTCGCAACAACCATTTACAACTTATGTTATATCAAAGGCATGCCTGCTGCAAACAGTTGATTCTGCATTCCTGGCCATCTATAATGTAAACGATACTGCCGGAGGCACTGATTTATTATTGCTAAAGATGGATTTCAATGGCAATCCACTGTGGCAGAAAAAAATTGAGATACCCACTAACATGGAAACTTTTCTTGATGCTGTGCAAATGCCCGACAGCACAATTAATGTACTTTGCACTTACGATGAGCCGGGCTTTATTTATGATGAAGAGGTTTTTATAGTAAGGGTTGATTTAAATGGCAATCTGCTTAATACAAACTATGTAACCAACTCCGGAATTTGTTGCTGGGATATTTCTGACGGAAGGCTGCTGCTTGATAATTCCGGCCGCTTGATGCTTACACATTTATCGTTTGGTATTTCTTCTTCATTTGGATTAGTCCGGGTGCTGAGTCCAACCTATAATTACATTTATGGTGGTAATGATGGAACTGCTTTATATCATTCAAAACTGTTCCAGGATGTAGATAATAATTACATGTCATTCGGGCACGAAGGCCTTACCGGGCAGAAAAGAGCTTCGCTTGTAAAACGGAATAATCTTTTCACGTTTCAGTTTCAGAAATTTTTCAGGCATGGCGCAACAGCTACATCGAAAGCAACAATTGCCGATGATGTTATTCGCAATGGCAATAATTATGTATTGCTGATGCATTTTGAAGATACCAATGCATTGAATAACCTGTATATCATAAAAACCAACCTGGCAGGCGACTCGCTTAGCAGCGTTCGGTTAATAAATGAAAGTGTTCCGTTTGGTATTTACGAAATAGGAAATGACGGTTATATTATTGCCGTAAGCACTTTTGATGCAGGCACCTATAAAAACCTTGAGCTAATAAAAATGGATACTGCCTTCAATATTACAGCACGGCAGAAATATGGATATAAGTACTTTAACGAACACCTGTATTCATTTAAAGTGGCTTCTGACAGTTGCTATCTTCTTGCCGCAAGTGCTGACAGTGGTACAACACGAAACATACATGTATTAAAAGTAAAACCCAATTTATGCGTTGACCCTTCGGCATCTTATGCTGTTGATTATAATACCGGTTATTCCGGCAACGTTGCGGCCATTTTACTTCATAATACTTCTGACTATGGTGTGATTGATTCTGTCAATACTATAACAACCATTGATTTTGGCGATGGCAGCCCTTCACAGAACTGGAACAGCGACACCATTTCACATGTGTATGCCAACCAGGGTAATTATACTATTACACTTACTGTTACTACACCCTGCGGCTCTTCAACCTATACACAAAATGTTACAGTTCCGTGTACAGGGCAACCATTTGCCTATTTCCTTTCTCAGAATCTGCTAACGGTTACTGTTAATTACAATTACCCATCAACCATTTACAGCTGGAGTTTTGGTGATGGAGCTATTGCATCAACACAGAGTGCACAGCACACCTACGCCTTACCGGGTACCTATAATCTTTGTGTAACCGTAACCAATAACTGCGGCACCATTTCCATCTGCGATTCGGTTACTGTTACATGCTCACTTCCTGTAATTGCTTTGCCTGCCGATACACAGGCTTGTGCCGGAACTACCTTAGTCCTTAATGCCGGTAACAACGGCAGCAGTTACATTTGGTCAAACGGCACTACTGCGCAGCAAAACCCTGTTACCATTGCAGGAACCTATACGGTTACTGTTACCAATGTATGCGGGGAAAGCTCAACTGCTACTATTAATGTTCAATTTCCCGCTCTGCCGCTCATTAATATCGGGCCTGATACCATTGTATGCCTTAATGACCTGGTACAGGTTACCAATACTGCCGGTACCGGCTATTCGAACAGCTGGTATATTGATCATGTATGGCAAGGCTTTGGCAGTTCATTTTACTTTTCACAAAGCTCTTTAGGTTTGTATGAAGTAACTCTTGTTGCCGATAACAACGGATGCCTGGATTCAGCATCCCGCTTTTTTACAGTTAGTCCGGCATTATTTTGCGATACTACTACCTATTGCATTCCAACCTACACTACAGGCACAGCACAAGGAGATTATGTGAAGCGTGTTGGCATTGGCACTATCAATAATATAACAGGTGGCACAGGGCAACCTGCTTATGTTGATTATACTAACATCACCACTACACTTAATGCAGGACAAAGTGTTACTTTAACATTGGAGTTTAATGAAGTAAATCCTATGTACTACAGGATTTGGATTGATTATAACCAGGATGGCATCTTCAGCGGCAGTGAAGTGCTATCGCAAAATGCAGTTAATTCTGGCGTATCAACGATATTTACTACCTTATCAGCTAATGCCTATGGCGGACCAACACGCATGCGTGTAAGATGTGCAAACAGTACCAGTACCAATATGGACCCATGCGCCAGCTATGATTATGGCCAAACAGAAGATTATACCATTATTATTCAAAACGGTACGGGAGCACCAATTGCATTATTCGATGCTGACACAACACATATTTATATTAATGATGCAGTAAACTTTTTTGATCAGTCTTACAACAATCCAACAGCATGGGAATGGACATTTGACGGAGCGGCAACTCCATCATCAACTTCAAAAAATCCAGCTGGAATTATTTATCCAACGCCCGGATGCTATGCAGTAACTCTAAAAGCTATCAACGCCAATGGTATGAGCTTTAAAACTGATACCTGTTATATTAATGTTGATTTGTCCTTGATTACCATGGAAGAATCCTCTTCTAAAAAATTCTCAATAAGTCCTAATCCATTTAATAATGAATTTACTTTGCAATACGATATAGCAGAAAATGCAGTTGCTATTGTAACTGATATTGCAGGACGCCAGGTGATGTCAGCTGAGCTTGTTGCAGATGAACACGAACGATTGTTTAATTTATCCAGCCTTGCACCTGGAGCTTATAACCTTTCCGTTGTTTCTAACAATAGAACTATACGTACTACCAAATTAATTAAACTCTACTAAGAAAAACCTTATTGCTATGGCCTCATTTGATAAGCGAATTGATGAATACATTGCAAAAGCTCAACCCTTTGCACAACCCATCATGAAAAAGCTTCGTATGCTGGTGCACAAAGCCAATCCTGAAGTTACAGAAACTATTAAGTGGGGAATGCCCAGCTTTGATTACAAAGGTGCTTACTTCAGCTTTGCTGCTTTCAAACAACATTGCGCAGGCGGATTCTGGAAATCAAAACTGATTAATGATCCCCAGGGTTATCTCAGTGAAAGAAAAAATCAGGGAGGTGAAGCCATGGGAAATTTAGGAAGAATAACTTCATTGAAAGATCTGCCACCTGATGATGTGATGATTGATTTTTTTGTGCAGGCAAAAAAATTAAATGATGAAGGCGTTAAAGTAGAAAAGAAAAAACCTGCTCCTAAAAAAGAACTGACTGTACCAAAAGATCTGGCTGCCTTATTGAATAAAAATAAAAAAGCCAAAATGATATTCGAAGAGTTTGCTCCATCTCACAGGCGTGAATATATCATGTGGATTGAAGAAGCTAAAACTGAGGAAACCCGTAGTAAACGTTTAGCAACAACAGTTGAATGGTGTGCCGAAGGCAAATCACGCAACTGGAAATATGAACGCAAGAAGTAAACCTTTGCTAATTGTTGTTGTCAAAGCCCCATGATGAAAAAAGAATTTTACTTACTGAACATTTTACTTGTTTTTGTATTTCCGGCCAGATCGCAATCACTTTATTTTCCTCCGCTACTTGGTAGCACCTGGGATACCATTTCTCCAACATCTTTAGGTTGGTGTACCAATTATCTTGATACACTTGATGATTTGCTGCAGCAGAAAAACACCAAAGCCATCATCATATTAAAAGATGGAAAAATTGCTCACGAAACATACTTTGGCACTTTTACGGTCGACAGTTTATGGTATTGGGCTTCGGCCGGAAAAACCTTAACAGCATTCAGTGTGGGCCAGGCACAGGAACAAAATTATCTTTCTATTACTGATACCACTTCGCAATACCTTGGCACCGGCTGGACTTCCTGCACACCAACGCAAGAAGAAAAAATTACAATACGCCATCAGCTCACCATGACCTCAGGTTTAGATGATGGAGTATCTAATCCTGACTGCACACTTCCATCGTGTTTGCAATATATAGCGGATGCAGGTACCCGCTGGGCTTATCATAACGCAGCTTATACCTTACTGCAGGATGTACTTGATAGTGCAACAGGAAACTTTACCAGCTTCTTTAATAACCAGTTGCGCAACCGCATTGCCATGAATGGTTTCTGGATTCCGAATAATGTTTACAATCACATTTATTACAGCAAGCCACGCAGCATGGCGCGCTTCGGTTTGCTGATGCTTAACCGCGGCATTTGGAATACAGACACGCTGATGCACGACACGGTTTACTTTTATGACATGATTAATACTTCGCAGAATTTAAATTTGTCTTATGGATATTTGTGGTGGCTGAATGGCAAGTCAAGTTGTATGCTGCCCGGTTCGCAATTTGTTTTTAATGGCTCCATAATTCCCAATGCACCTGCCGATATGTTTTGTGCACTTGGAAAAAACGATCAGAAAATTCACGTAGTGCCTTCTATGAACTTAGTGATTGTAAGAATGGGTGATTCTGCCGACTCCACACAATCAGTTCCAATTGTACTCGATTACCAAATGTGGGAAGTGTTGAATAAAGTTTTTTGCAACACTACAGCAGTGCATGAAAATACGCAGCACTCAAACTTTACAGTTGCACCCAATCCTTTTACAGATGAGTTAACCCTTACCGGGATAAAATTTCCTGCCGCTGTAAAAGTTTATGATGTATTTGGAAATGAAGTTTTAGCCTTTCAAATAACTTCAACTGATCAAAAAATCAATACCTCTAAATTGAAGCGGGGAGTTTATTTTTTAAAAGCCGGAAGTGCAGTCAGGAAGATTGTGAAGCAATAGATTATTGCTTTAGAAAAGCCCTTAAAATTTTAGCTTAAGCTTAAATTTTTTTCCAAAAGTACTTTTGCTTTATCGGGAATTATTCTTCTACTTTTATCAAAAAATTTGTGATGAAAAAACTACTCCCTATAATTCTTGCATTAATTCTTTTCAATTTCTCTAATGCTCAGTTGCTTCTAAAACCTGCTGATTTAAGCGATCCCAATATTCCGCAATGGGCGCGGATGATGTATGACAAAAATCCAAATGTGCTGCAGGTGGAGAAAGCTCATGATGAATATTTCGCAACACATGCAGGTGAAGAAAATCGACACACTGCCTATTACAAACACTGGCGCAGGTATATTCAACCTTATGTTCAGGATGATGGCCGCATTAAAATTCCAACTCTTGCCGAGCGCAACACTATGAAAAAGCGCACTGCAACGGTAAATAATTCAGCCTCCAAAAGCCTATCACTATGGACATTTGCCGGGCCCGAAAAAAATTTCAGGCGCAGGAATAACAGCACCGATACCGTAGTGCAGATTTCATGGCATGCCAATACCTATTGCATTGATCAGAGCATGAGTAATCCCAACACATTATATGCAGGTGGCGAAAATGGTGGTGTTTACAAATCAACTGACAAAGGATTATCATGGCAATACATTTCTCTTGGTGAAGATATGACCACTGTTAGTGCAATAGCAGTTAACCCTTCTGATGAAAATGATGTGCTCGTAAATGCCGACAATGAAACTTATCATTCAACGGATGGAGGTATAACATGGAGCATACCTAATCCGCAATTGCAGAACAAACAGGTTTGGCAATTCATGCACAACCCTGCCAATACGCAAATAGTTTACGCAGGTACTCAAAGTGGTTTGTACCGCTCCATTGATGGCGGCACCAACTGGACAATGATTTTTGCTGAAGAGTGCCAGTCCGTAGCAATTAATCCGGGCAATGCCGGTACCGTATATGCAATGCGTTATAACCCTACCACCCGAATTGCTGAATGCAATAAGTCATTAGATAGTGGCGTAACATTCATTCCTAAAACTACAGGTTGGTTTGTTGTGCCTATTTTTGACACCGGCAAATTAACCAGCTATGGTGGCCGGATTGCAGTTACCGAAGCTGACACCAACCGTATATATGTTTTGTTAGTGGGCGAAAGTCAGAGCACAGCACAGTTGCAACTGCATGGGCAGATAGGCGTTTACCGCAGCGATGATGGTGGCGAAACGTGGAGCAATCCACATGGATTGATTGGTGCACCTTACGCTGCAAGCACACATCCTAACATGATGACCTTTAGTGGCGGTAACGATACGTACAATCAAATTTATTATAACACTGCCTTAGTTGCATCACAATTAGATGCCGACAGAATTTTAATTGGAGGCATGAGTTTATGGCGCAGTGATGATGGTGCAGCAGTTTACCAACCTGTAGGAGGCTACATTGGCAGTGTTCCGTTTATTCATCCTGATAACCAGGAAATAAAAATTTACAAAACATCACCAACCACTGAAGAAGTTTGGATAGCAAGCGATGGAGGAATTAATTATTCAACCGATTTATTTGCAACACATCAATCACTCAGCTATGGTTTATTTGGGGCTGCCTTCTGGGGATTCGACCAGGGATGGAATGATGACATCATGGTTGGAGGCCGTTACCACAACGGCAATTCAGCGCGCAGGGATGGCTACCCGCAGGGAGAATACCAGCAGCTTGGCGGTGGCGAAGCAGCTACAGGTTATGTTAACTACAGCAGTGAAAAGAAAACCTATTACAGTGATATTGGAGGCGTAATATTGCCGGATACTTTAAACGGGCTTTCACAGAGTTTCCCCGTAAGCGAAGATCCCAACGAAAGCTATGTAGATAATTCCAGCTCGCGAATTATGTTCGACTGGGATTACTGGAATGTGGCTTACCTGGGTAAAAACAACAAGATTTATAAAAGCACCAATGGCGGTAGCTCTTATGGTGTGCTGTATTCATTTGGCACTGTGGCTACTGATAAAGTTTACTGGATTGAACAAAGCCGCGTAAACACTAACGTACTATATGCGCAACAAGTGGTTAGCAACATTAGTAAATTATGGATGTCAACAGATAGAGGTATAACATGGACACTTATTCCGCTTCCGCAAAATAAAAGGGAACTCAATTTTACCTTAAGCTATAACAATGCTGATGAGTTATGGATCAGCTATCCCAAAGGCAGTAACGGAAATAAAATTTATCATTCCATAAACAGCGGAAGTAACTGGAGTAATATGACCACTGCTGTTCTTAACGGCTTTGAAATCGAGGCGATGTGCCACCAGTTTGGCACTGATGGTGGTGTATATATCGGCACACATCACGGGCCGGTATTTTATCGTAATAATAATTTAGCCGACTGGAATGTAGTTGGAACAAATCTTCCCTACATTTCTTATCCATTGCGTTTAGTTCCATTCTATCGCGATAATAAAATAAAGCTGGCTACATGGCATCTCGGCATATGGGAAACTGCATTATATGAATCTTCGCAATTGGTAGCTGATTTCAGTGCTGATTATAAATCGTTTTACTGCCCCGGTGATACTATAAGTTTTGTGCCGCATTGCGTAGCTTCTTCAAATGCTACGTATCAATGGACTTTTACGGGGGCTAATCCTGTTTCATCTACAGATATGTATCCCAAAATAGTTTACACGGCAACCGGAAGCTTTGATGTAAAGTTAGTTGTAACTGATGGTGTATATGCTGACAGCATTACCAAACCTGCATTTATTACAACCGTGCCCGGTGGTAATTTGCCCTTGCAGGAAGGCTTTGAGTCAGGAGCATTTAATCCCAACTGGAAATTACAAGGCACAGGAACAACTGCAAGTAACTGGAATATCAACATCAATGTTGGAGGGTTCGGGCAAAGCAATTTTTGTATGCAAAATGATAATTACAATTTTGATGCACAGGGAGCACACGATGCCATTTACACCGAGAAATACGATTTTACCAATGCAGGTGGAACTCAATTGATTTTTGATGTTGCCTATGCACCTTATGGTGGTATTTACAGCGATACGCTTGAAGTGTTGGTCTCTACAGATTGTGGCGCAACATTTACATCTATCTATTTTAAAGGCGGTAATGATCTTGCAACAGCACCTGCTTTAACAGCAACAGCTTTTATTCCGGGCGCATCTGAATGGCGGACGGATACTATTGATGTTTCAGCTTATGCAGGTAACAGCGAAGTATTGTTTGCTTTTGTAAATATCGGGCATTTCGGGCAGGTACTGTATGTTGACAATATTAATCTATACAATGTGTTTGCATCCGTTAATGATGTTGATAAGGATTTTAGTTTTTCAGTTTATCCCAATCCGGTAATGGATGAACTAAATGTGATATGCTCATCACTTGAAGGAGAAAAAAATGTTCAGGTAAAAATTTCAAATATGATTGGTCAGGAAATTCTCAGAAAAGAAGTTCAAAATCCATCAACAAATTTAAAACTCCAGACTTCCGAATTAAACAGCGGAGTTTACCTTATAGAAATTGCTACTGAGGGTAAAAAAGCTAAAGCAAAATTTACTAAGCAGTAATTGAAGTTTAAGGTTAGCGTTTAATTAGCAAACACTGTAAGAATATTTTGTTCGTCTTAATATTAAACGAAATCCGATATTCGCACCATGAAATCAGCATTTATAATAAACGGCATACGCACACCTGTAGGAAATTTTGGAGGCACATTATCAACGGTAAGAACAGATGATTTGCTGGCACATGTACTCAGCGAACTGATAAAACAAAATCCTTCAGTTGATCCTGCTGCAATAGCGGATGTGATAATCGGTTGTGCCAACCAGGGAGGTGAAGATAACCGCAACGTAGCGCGTATGAGTTTACTTTTAGCCGGCTTACCCTACACCGTTCCCGGTGAAACTGTAAACCGTTTATGCGCAAGCGGACTAAGCGCTTCAATAGCTGCAGCAAGAGCCATTATGGTTGGCGATGCAGATTTGATAATTGCAGGAGGCGTTGAAAACATGACACGCGGACCCTGGGTGATTTCAAAAACCTCAACGCCATTTGGCCGCGATGCACAAATGTTTGATTCCAGTTTCGGGTGGCGGTTTATCAATCCTGTTATGAAAGAAAAATACGGTGTGGATGCCATGGGCGAAACTGCTGAAAACCTTGCCGACAGGGATAAAGTATCGCGCATTGACCAGGATAAATTTTCACTTTGGAGTCAGCAAAAAGCTACAGCAGCCCAACAGCGTGGCAGGTTTGCAAAAGAAATCGCACCGGTAACAATTCCGCAAAAAAAAGGCAATGCCATAATTTTCGATAAAGATGAATTCATAAAACCTGCTACCACATTAGAAGGCTTGTCAAAATTAAAGCCCTCCTTCCGTAAAGAAGGAACGGTAACTGCCGGTAATGCGTCAGGATTGAATGATGGTGCTGCTGCACTTCTTATTGCGTCTGAAGATGCTATTAAACAACATAGTTTAAAACCGCTTGCGCGAATTATTTCATCGGCAGTTGTTGGGGTTGAACCACGCATTATGGGAATAGGCCCGGTTGAAGCCGCTAACCAGGCTTTAAGAAAAGCTGGATTAACTTTTAATCAAATTGACCTGATTGAATTGAACGAAGCATTTGCAGCACAGGCATTGGCTTGCACGCGCTCATGGGGACTTGCCGATGATGATGCCCGAATAAATCCCAATGGCGGAGCAATTGCACTGGGGCACCCATTGGGCATGACCGGTGCACGTATTCTTCATTCAGCAGCAATAGAACTGCATGAACAAAATAAAAAATACGCACTTGTTACCATGTGCATTGGCGTTGGCCAGGGTTATGCTGTAGTAATTGAACGTGTTTAGATAGTTAAGTGTTACCTGTATTTGAGCAACACTCACATAGTTACCACGTGTTACCTGCTGGTTGCTTCAGTTGTGTAACATTTTAGTTATAGGTTTTTTTTCTTTCCCCGATCAAAAGAATTTTTTTGTTCTACAATTATGAAAGCTGCTTTAATCTGCTGAATGAATATTTAAATGTTTGGTTAAAATATTATTTCAAAAAACTAAAACCTGACCCGCACACTCCCCATAAAATTAATCCCCGCCTGTGGAAAGTAAAAATTCTCAGTTGTTGTCTGTCCTGAATAAAAGTAGGAATAGGTGTAACCATTCGATTCATATTTTTCGCTGAAGAGATTATTTATCTGCAATCCCAATTCAAGCAACGGATGTTTGTTTTCATCTCTATTAATTGAATAGCTGAATCGCAAATTGCAGAGCGAATAGGCATTTAATTTTCTTATAGCATTTGAAGTGTTATCAAGAAACTGTTCACTTACATATTGATAAATAAAATCAGCAGAAAGATTTTTTATAGGCTGATATGAAAGAATTCCGTTACCAACAAGTTTAGGTGAGAAAGCAATGTCAGCATCTTTGTGTTCTATTACCTGCTGTCCGCCATTGTCATAATCATCAATGTATTCTTTAAACAATTTAATGTTTGTTTGACTGATGGTTGCAATTGCTTTTACTACCAAAGTTTTTGTGATTCGATAGGCAACATCCAGTTCTACTCCTTCTCGTGAACTGTTATCAATATTGGTTCGTGAGTATTCACCCACATCATTAATTTTTCCGGTGAGCACCAACTGATTTTTATAAAACATCAAATAATAATTGAAACCTGCTGTAAAATTTTTATTGCTGTACCGATAACCGCTTTCCAAATCATAAAGCGTTTCGTGCTTTGGCCTTGATGCAGTTGATGAGTTTACATAATCATCGCGCGAAGGCTCATGATTGCCCACACTAAAAGAAACATAACCTGTTTGTTTGTTATCTGGTTTAAAAGTGATGCCTGCTTTCGGGTTAAAAAAATCCAGCACATCACGTTCAGGTACACTATTTAATGCTACATCGAAGCCCTGAAATTTATAATTCACATTACGATACTGCACATCACCAAATGCAATCCATTTTTCAGTGAAACTATAAGTTGCTTTTGCATAAATATTGAAATCCGTTTTCAATGCATCATCGTTATAGTATTCATGATTGATTTTATTGTCGCCTGCATATTGCGCCCAAACTACTTGTCCGTAATGTCCACCGTCATATTGATTCCAGGCACCGCCAAATGTTGCACGCAATTTTTTACGTGCATCATAGTTTACACTAAATGTTGTTCCGTAAAAATCATTGTTTAACCATTTTCTTCTTATTAAATCAGTTGAGTAAATTGTGTCAGTGCCAATAACGGGAGCAATCATATTATAATCAGAATAGGATTGGCTTTTTTGATACTCTTCATAATAACCTTCACCATGTGTGAAATGAAAAGCAACATTGGCATCCAGATTATTATTCATCTGCTGCGAATAAAAAAGCTGGTAATGCTTCTGCTCATAGTTGTCGGTTTGACTTTTATAAGTGAAATAATTGTAAGTGCGGCCTGAGCTTAAAAGATTGGCTGCATCTTCTTCATCTAAATAATTACGGTCAATAAATGCCAACATTCCGGCTGTGTCATTATTGATGCGACTTTCGGGCACACCATTCCATGCCTGGTAAGTTTTTTCCTTTCCTGAAATTATATTGAAACGCAGGAAATTGTTTTTTCCAAAGTAAGTTCCGGTTAAAAAGTAAGAAGTTAAATCAGCCGAAGCGCGATCAACATATCCGTTAGAAGTTATCTGCGATAAGCAACCTTCAAATGCAAATTTATTCTTAATCAATCCTGTTCCTGCGCTGAAATTTCTTCTGAAGGTATTAAACGAGCCCCCACCCAGGTTCACTTCACCAAAAGGTTCTGTATTTGTTTTTGCAGTTGTAATATTTATGCTTCCGCCAAAAGCTCCGGCACCGTTAGTAGATGTACCAACACCACGCTGCACTTGTATGTTATCAGCTGAAGATGCGAGGTCGGGCAAATCAACCCAATACAACTGCTGGCTCTCTGCATCGTTCAATGGAATTCCATTTATGGTAACATTAATGCGCGTAGCATCGCTGCCACGAATGCGCAAACCGGTGTAACCCACGCCTGTACCTGCATCTGAAGTTGCAATAGTGGATGACTGCAATTGCAACAGGTAAGGAATATCCTGTCCGAAATTTGTTTTTACTATTTCTTCTTTATTTAATTGAGTAAACGCCATTGCTGAATTTGCTTCAGCTTTAGTTGCACTAACTGATACCTCATCCTGCAATATAGATTTACGTATAAGCGAAACGTTAATCGTCACATTCTTGTTCAATGAAATTTTTTGCATAAACGTTTCATAGCCTAAATACGAAATGCTGATTTCATAATCCCCCTGATTTAAGTTTTTCAATTCAAACTTTCCTTCGGAATTGGTAATTGCAGATGTGAAAGAATTTTTAATCACTACGTTCGCATTGGGCAATGGTATGTTTAATGATGCATCACTTACTGTTCCATTGATAGCAAACTGTGAGAAGGATAAAAGTGGTAAGCACAGAATATTTACTAAAATGATGAATGATTGCTTCTTCCGATAGCTATCGGAACCTCGCAATGACGATTTAGATTTGCGAAACAACTTCAAACCACAAACTTCAAACTTTAAACTGTTTTCCATATCCGCATATATTTTTAAGCGTTACAGTTAAAAAGGTGCGGAATCGAAATCTGAAAAGTATTTCCGTTAATCCCTACGCAAGTATTAGCTTGTTCAGGTCACAGGGTATCATCTCAGCCCGTATTTCAGAGCACCCCTTTAACTGGCGACAAATGTAAAATTATTATGATTGAAAGTCGAGAAGAAAAAAAAGGCCGCCTATTTTATTAGCCAGCCTTTTTGCATTTAATAAAATTACTTTTATCTGCTTACAACAAACTTTGATTTAAAATTTTGTTGGTCATTTTGCACATCAACAAAATAAATTCCGTTGGGTAAATCAGTAATTGAAATTTTATTTTCAATACCGCTATCTGCAATTTGTGTTTTAATCAACTGCAAGGTGCTGTTGTAAATGCTGAGCGTGGTTTTTAAATGTGGTTTTTGAATTTGAATGGTGATGAAATTGTCGGCAGGATTAGGTTTGACAATCAGATAAGCAGCAGCATTTATTTCATTAATGCCGGTTGTAATTACAGCATTCGAAAATTTTTCACAAGCACCATTAACACCTCTTGCCCGGTAAGTTCCCTGGTTGGAAAATGTGTATGAAATACCTGTAACCTGCGGAAAAATATCATTCCAAACTCCTGATAGTTGCTCCTGCCAGATGTAAGTTGCATTTACATCAGGGTTTATAACAGTTAAAGTATTGCCTGCCTGATTTATAATTGGAATCGCAAGCGAGTCTGCTTTAATTGTAATGATGTTGCTTGTTATGATTGACGGTAAAGCACACACAGGATTAGTTGTTACATTGCAATAAACCAAATCATTGTTATACAATGCAGATGAAGTAAAACTGCTGCCATTTGCAATATTGTTACCATTAACAAACCACTGATAGGCGGGTATTGTACCTGCATTGTTTGCAGTAGCTGTAAATGTGATAGTATCGCCTTTGCATATATTGTTTGATGATGCGGTAATATTTACTTCCGGGAAGCCCTCAATTTTATAATGTGCTATATTTTGCGAAGGCTTATCGCCAGCAGAATTAAATATGCCACCTGCATATAAATCATCACCTAATGCAGTCATTGCATTTACATAAGTCTGAGGAATGCTGTTGTTAAATAGTATGCCATTGCCGAGGTTATACCAGTTGCTGCCATCCCAACGTGCTATGCAATTTATAGTATTACCACTTGCAGTTGTGAGTGAACCGCACACATATAGCTGTCCACATAGAAACTTAATATTAGCAACATTGTTACTGATGGTTGGAAAACTTCCTCCAAATGCAACCCAACTTGTGCCATTGAACTTTGCAAAGTGATTAATTAAATTGCCGTTCACACCAATATCAAAAAGTCCTCCTATATACACTTCACCAGAAGGGCTAATGCCAACAGAGTTTACAATATTATTTACACCCGAAGCCATTGCCGACCATGCACTGCCATTCCATTTTGCAATGCGGTTTACAGTTGTTGAACCCGCTGTGGTAAACACACCACCGGCATACAGGTTTCCTGAACCATCGACTTTAATTGATTTTACGGTGTTGTTGGTTCCGTTACCTAATGCAGTCCAGTTGCTGCCATCCCATTTTGCTATATGGTTGGCACCTGCACCACCTGCCAGTGTAAACTCACCGCCTGCATATAAATTGTTTCCGTCAACTTCGAGCGTGTAAACAGTGTAGTCCACATCGCCACCCACAGCAACCCAATGACTGCCATTCCATTTAACAACATAATTCGAAGTAAGGTTATTGTTGAGAATAAAATTACCTCCTGCATAAATTTCGTTGTTCAATATTGCCAATGCATAAACATTTCCTGACGTGAACTCATTCAATAGAGTATCCCACATGCTTCCATCCCACAATGCAAACCGGTTGGCTTTTAATCCACCCGCTTCGGTAAAATTTCCGGCAGCAACTATTTTATTATTCCATGTTGCCATTGCATAAATAGTTCCATTAACGCCATTGCCTATATGTGTCCAGCTATTGCCATTCCATCTGATAATTGTATATTGATTGATGTTGGAATTAGCATTGTTGCCACCGGTTGCAAAAAAATATTGCGGTGAAATGGCCAGGTTAAGTATATCGGTAAAGTTATTGCCATTGCCGGCATCAACCCATTGTGTGCCGTTCCATCGGGCAATATGATTAACAGGTGTGGAACCTGATTGCGTGAACAGGCCTCCAACATAAATTTCATTTCCTGATGTTACAACTGAATGTGCTTCGAGATTAAATCCTGAACCTATCGCACTCCAGGTTGTACCATTCCAACGTGCAACACGGTTTGCAGTAATTCCACCGGCATGTGTAAATGCTCCTGCTGCTATAATATCTGTTCCTTGTACGGCCATCCAGGTAATGCCATCAGTACCGCTGCCTAAAGCCGACCATGATGAGCCATTCCATTTTGCAATGTTATTGGCAGCAACACCGCCTACTGTTGTAAAAAATCCTGATATGTAAACATTGCCTCCCATTACAATTATTGAACGGCCAAAAATTCCATTAATTGAAGGCCCAATACCTGAACCTAAAGCCGACCATGCTGTGCCATTCCATTTCGCAATTCCATTTACGGTTATCCCGTTTATTTGTGTAAACTGTCCAAGTGCATACAAATTACCATTGGCATCAAAAGTCATGTCGTAGACCTGTAATCCGTTTGAAACTGCTCCGGTAATTGTACCAATAGTTGTCCATGTAGTGCCGTCCCAACGGTGTACACCTTCAGTGCCTGCAGCATAAATATAGTTGCCGGATTTTTTAATGTAGAAAACGGTTGAAGTATTGTTGCCGATGCCATTACCCATAGCATGAAAAACTTTGCCATCCCAGTAAGCAATATTCATTGCGGTAACGCCACCTGCCAGTGTAAAATTTCCTCCTGCATAAACAATATTACTGTCGGGATAAACGCACCACGCCTGCTGGTTAACGCCCGTTTTGTCAAAACGCCAGTCCCAGTTTTCGTCACCGGGAATGGTGGAAATTTTTGATGAAGCAATATTGTCGTTAGTTGAGATTAAAGATGGATTAATTTGTTGTGCGGTGCTTTTTATAAATAGTAATGTGATTATGATGGCTGCTGAAATTATTTTGAAATGCATAGAACGATTTTAAATTTTTTGCGAATATAAAATGCTCTGTTATCAGCAACAAATTTTACACCATCATGCAGATCAATAGTCAAATACCTTCCGCATTCTGACATTAAAAAGCATCAAGCGTAGCCCGATGCTTTTTAAACACTTTGAATTGTTATTATCGGCTCACAACAAATTTGGCTTTGTAAAATTGCTCACCACTTTGTGCATCTATAAAGTAGATGCCCGGAGATAAATCAGCAATTGAAATTTTATTTTCAATACCGCTATCTGTATTCAGTGTTTTAATCAACTGCAAGGTGCTGTTGTAAATTTTTACAGTTGACTTTGATCCTATATCTGGAATTTTTAAGGTGATGATATTATCTGCCGGGTTTGGGTATATGATTAAATCTTGGTTTGCTCCCTCCATATCCGGTTCATAGTTATCACCCGCCAATTTATATGTTATACAGGGTTGAGTTTTAGCATTAAAAATGGTATTAGCCGATGTTTGAAACCCTGATAATAAGGTGATCCCATTGGTCGCAGTGTATGTAACACTGATGTTGCTGTAAATTGTATTGCTGGCCGTAATAACATTAGAAGCCTGGTAGGTATAATCAGAAGCAAGTGCATTAGTAATGTTATAACTATTAGCGCAATTGGAAATGGAGTTAGGCCAGATGCCAATAATTGCGCGTTGGTTATTGGAAAAATTATTGCTGCCCGGATTAAGACTTGCCACGCTAAAATATCCATTGTTAGCTCCGCCCCAGCCCCAATTCATATGAAATAAATTATTTACATCATACCCATCACATACCCAGGAGTGACCACCTGTGCCGTCACCACGGTAATGAATTGGCCTTCTTGTATCGAGTTCGCCTTTCAATAAATTGATCCAATCGGTTGATGAATAATTTGAAGCATCTTCGCTGTGTAACGAGGTTCGATAATCGAAATAATTTTCATAAGCGGCTTCGGCACTTGGAGCACTGCCTGTTGTTGAAGCCCCACTTCCTGAAGTTTCAAGGCCAATACCATCACCGTAATCCATGTTTACTGCTACCCCGCAATGGTACATAAGCAGATCCACATCATGTGTGCTGCCTGCTGTTAACTGATCAGGCATTTGTGCCCAGTTATATGTAGCGCCTGCAAAATTTACTGCCTGTAGCCCGTATAAATGGCCGCTTGAAGAATTGACACAGAGGTAAGAATTTGAACCGGTGCCATGCGAAGGACTGTTCCAGTATTTCATTATCTGAGCCATTGCAGTAGCTACACAACCGGTAAAACATCGTGCATTATCGGTTGAATTGAATGGGCAAAATGAATTGTAGTATTCAACTCCTCCGATAATCATGTTTTGATCCCACGTGGTGGTAAGTAAAGGCAATACAGCCGAGGCAACCGGTATTGAAGGAGGCAAACCGTTTTTATATGTTACCCACATATCAGCAATTCTTTGATCTGCCTTCAGGTTACTTTTTACTATCTCGACTATCTGCCTATTCACACCATTTACCCAATCGCTAATTCCGATAAATTTTGAACTGCTCATATCGAAAGCAGATTCATTTGAATATGCAATTACAGGCTCAAGAATATCATCACCGGTTACAATTACAAAACCATTATAGTTTAAGAAATTGAAGACATAAAAGTTAACGGAGCCATCAGGTTCAACCTGCTTATAGTACAATACAGGTTTCAATACATTGATGCCCGATGTTGCTCTCAGAAAATTTGTTGCAACAACTGAAGCCTGCTGTTCATTAACCCTTTCTGCAAAAGTGAATGAGGAAATTAATATCGCCAGCGGCAGCAGCAATAGTTTAAGTTTTATCTGAACAATTCGCTTTAAAATATTTTTCATAGCATGTGTTTTTTTAAAAATTAACAGGAACGTAATTTTTATTTACTGTTCTTAAGTGTATTCAATTGTTTTTGCAGGTCAATAATGTAAAGGGTGAGTTCTTCAATCTTCTGCATCATTTTGGTTTGCATTTCGCCCACTGCTATACCATTGTTTTCTATTTCGCTTGCTGCAGGTATGCCGGGTAAATGTCCGTTTGCTTCGATTGATTTTTGCAGGTTTTCAATTGAAAGCAATTGGTAATCTTTCTTGAAAACATAGTCAGGCCAACTTGCCTGTGGTGCAACGCGAAGCTCTGTGCAAATTACTTTTCCGTTAACTGAAAGTTTGTAACCGGTTGCGGCCTGGCCACCCCCAACAGTTACACGTTGATTAACTGCATCGGCCAAAACAACCAATGAATTATCTTTTCCTCCGCGTATGTAGGTATCTTCATTTACACCAAACATAAAGTGCGAGAAATGCTGAGTTCCGCCAAATGTGGCACAATCATCAGTAGTGGCAATTTTCTTTACACCAAAAGTTGAAGTATAGTTGTTGTTATTGATCAATACTCTTCCATCACCTACAATCATCATTCGGTCAGTCAATGTTAACGGATCATTATCAGCAGCTGCCGGGGTCGAAGTATTTCTGAAATAAATAGTTCCTGCTCCTGGTTCGCATCCAATAAGCGCGCCTTTACCTGCCTGCATTGCTTTAACGCCTCCGTTGTAATAGGAGTTAAAATAAATTTCGGGCCAATCGGCTGCAATTGAAATACCTGCGCTTGAAGCTGATTTTTTAAACATAGCCACGCTTTGACCAACAGAACCTTGTACCACAAGTTTTGCTTTTGATGGATCATTAGTGCCAATTCCAACATTACCAGCTTTGAATAAACCGGTTACCGAGGCCATTATAATATTTCCCGCTGTGTTACCACTTAATGTGGAAGGCGCATAGGCAGTAAATTTCAAATCATCACCACTTTGGTTAATTGATGATGCATTGGTTATACCTAATGTTAAGTAACCTGAACCTAAATTTACAAAATTATTGCTACCCGAAATAGTGAGGGCATCGCTATTTGTAATCTGATTGCTTATTACATAATCGGGTGTTCCGGTTGCATTAACAGTTAAACCTGTTTTCCACTGTGGCACACCGGTTTGCATATAGTTGGTTACTGCATCATATCCGTTACCGGCACGGTCAATCGTTATTTGTGCCCCATTGCCGGTTGATTTAACAAGCACATCGGTTAAAGCGCTTTTTTGCACCTGGAAGGTTGCAGTGGGTGATGTGGTTCCTACACCTACCTTGCCGCCTGAAGTTACTGATAATCGTGGCGAATTGTTAGTTATTAATTGCAATGCAAAACTGTTGGTGGTGCCAAGTTTTCCGGTAGTGCCTACACTGTTACCTCCTATATTCCAGGTTTGTGCTGTTGCAATTTGAAATGCTGTGAGTAGCATGGCAAGAATGCCAGTTAGATTTTTTTTCATAGTAAATAGTTTTTAGTTTTTGTTTATATTTTTAATTGATGATTCAAAAGTCGTTGGATAACGAATTAAAAAAAACCACATAAAAAGGGGGGTAATGAAAATGGTTTCAGGTTTGAGGTCTAAAGTTTAAGTTTACTCAAAAAAGTAATTATCGATACTCGCTATTTTCCAATGAGTTTTTTTCATTGTGAAGTAAAATATGAATAAGGGCCAGCCATGTAAACAAATACCCTATGATAAAGCTATCCCATTTTATATAACGAAAATAAAATACCACAATACAAGCGCAGACGGCCAGTTGCCATACCAAAAGCAGTACCTGTACAGAGGAGAGTTTTTTGAAATTTATCAGTTGCAGAATTGTTGTAACAGCAATTATTAATAAAGAAGCGAAGACAATAATATTGCCGCCTGGCCAGTGCATTAATTTGAAAAGACAACCCGATAAAATAAAAGGAATAAACCAAATCCATTTGCTGTTTAAAAAATCTTTGCGATACTGAAAAATGTGATACCCTAATGCAACAATAGCAATTACAGCACCTGATACTTTAACTATACTTCCTAATGTATCCATCTCAAAAAATCTTTTCATCACAAAACCAAGTAACATGAATAATCCACCAATAACAACATACCTCCATTGTTTGCTTCTTGAAAGTTTTTCGGTTAATAGTGATGCAACGATTCCTGCTGCTGCGGCAATGAACAAAGCAGCTATCATCAATGAATCAGCTATTTCATTTTGTGGCAAGGCCAGTGATAAAATAAATCCGCAAAGCGAAATTATAAATGCAATGGTGATGATGTTTAATGAAGTGTGAATTCTCATTGTGCTTTAAATTTTTCTAAGAATTTCTTTTTCATCAGCAATACCTAGGCATGATTAATTCAATGCATGTTCCAATACCGGGAGTTGAGTTGATTTGAATGGAGCCTTTTATTTCTTCTGCACGATGTTTCATGTTTCGTAATCCGCCTCTGTGTTGAATTTCATCTTCATTAAAACCTGTTCCATTGTCTTCAATTTTCAGATGAATATTTTTTTCATCGAAAGTCAATGAAAGATTTGCATTACTTGCGCCAGAATATTTTGAAAGATTATTTACTGCTTCTTTAAAAATCAAATACATGTTATTCTTTACTTCCATTGAAAGTCTGCAATCCATTTTTTCTTTAGGGAAGTTGAAAGTGTAATCAATATTTTTTGCTTCAAGAATTGTAGTTGCATATTCTCTCATCCGGCTCATCACTTCTTCAATAGTATCATTACCGGGATTGATGTTCCAGATAATATCGCTCATGTTGCCTAAAAGGCGCTGACTGCGCTCATTAATTTTTTCCAATGATGCCTTTGTTTTTTCATCATGAGTTTGATTCAGGTGGGCTTGCGCTGTTCTGCTTAAAATATTGATGCTGCTTAGTGTACTGCCAATATCGTCATGTAAATCGCGGCTTAAACGACTGCGCATACGCTCTATTTCAACCGTGCGTTTTAATTTATTACGATTGATTAAAACAATTATCAATAAAACTAATAACAGCGAACCAACTATCAAAGAATTGCGTATTATTTTTTGCTTTTGAAGTTGTTGCTCAGCAATTGCATTTTTTCTATCCTGTTCGGTTTTAGCCGAAGTCATTTTATTTTCAAATTCAATACTTAAAAATTTTTTCTGCTTTTCCATATTAAGTAGAGAGTCTCTCAGGTCAATATACTTTTTATAATATCGTAATGCCTCCAATCGCATTTGTTCGCGATCAAGTTGGTTTATCCCATTGCTATCAGGCAGGCTTATATCAGATTTGCTGTAAAGATTACTAAGCGCCAGGTAAACATCTCGCTTACACTCTGTTGCTTTTACATCATCGGCCAGGCGTAAAGCATCATTGTAGTGGTTATAGCTCTTCTGATAATTTTTCTTTTTGAAATATACTTTCCCGATATCAAGTAAGGTTTCAGAATAAGACCACTTATTGCCTATGGAGTCAAAAATAACTGCTGATTTTTCAAGATAAATCCTTGCAGAGTCAAATTTTTCTAATAGCAGGAAAACTCCTCCTATGTTGCTGAGCCATACACCGGAGCCATTTGTATTTCCGATTTTCTCTGTAAGCGCATATGCTTTAAAATAATTTTCTAATGCTTTGCTATATTGACTAATGCTTTGATATTCTGTTCCAATAATTCCAATGTTTCTTGCGATGTTCCATTCATCATTGATTTCCTGGGCAATTTTCAATGCCCGGGTATTGTATTCAATTGCTTTTAGTGCTTCTCCCTGTGAAAAATAATTCTGACCTATGTTGCTGTATGCATATTGTATGATGAGCTTATTGTTTTCTTCCTCACCAATTTTTAATGCTTTAAAATTACATTCTAATGCGGCTGTATAGTTTCCTAAAATGTAATGACACCATCCAATTGCAATATTTGAATTTGCAATTCCCTTTTTCCATCCGATTTGTGTAGCTAGTTTTAAAGCTGCATTGGCCAAAGCAAAAGAAGAATCGGAATTTTTTACGCTGTATTCTCTCGACAACAGTATTAAATGATTGACCTTGCTTGTATCCTCCTTATCTTTTAATATAAGCTGATTAAGAGAATCTATTTTAATATGGGGACCAAGAGATGAAAGCTGAGCAAAGCTTAAGGTAATAGAAATCAACAGAAATACTAATACGGTTAAAGTCTGTTTTTTTTTCATATCTGCATTCAACCTAGCTTATTCTGAATAGCTTTTGCAACGGCTTCGCTTTTGGAATTTACATGCAACTTGGTGTAAATATTTTTAATATGAAAACGCAACGTTTCAATGCTTACTTCCAATTCAGAGGCAGCCATTTTATAACTGTAGCCACGCACTAAACAGGAAAGCACATCATGTTCTCGTGCAGTAAGAGTTTGCATATCTTCAGATTTTCGAAAGGGCTGAGAAAATAATTTAAGAACCTGCTTTGCAACTGAAGGGGTCATAGGTGCGCCACCGTTATGTGCCTCGCGGATGGATTCAATAATTTTTTCAGGTGCAGTGCTTTTTAATAGATAACCGCTTGCACCATTACACACAGCCTGGAACACACGGTCGTTATCATCAAAAACTGTAAGCATTAATATAATTACATCACTGCCTGATGCACGAATGCTTCTCAATCCCTGTAAACCATTTTCAATAGGCATGTCAATATCCATAAGCACAACATCAGGTTGATGATATTGAATATTTTTAATTGCATTGCGGCAATTGTGATACACACCGCAGAACTCTATCCCCTCTGCTTGGGTTATTAATTCTCTGATGCTGTCGACAAAATCAATATTGTCTTCAAATAATAACAATTTAATCATAATTAAGCATTAAGTTACAATCAAGCTACAAAATAAAAATTATTAGGAGATAACGTTTACTACATATTTGTGTAGGATGCCTAAATGAATTTAGCTTAAAAAAATTGTAACAATGGATTTAGGCAAATCAGTAATTCAAAACTTGTTACATCCAAATAATAGCCTCATACTCAGATTTACAGTAAGATTTTAAAACTTGTCAATTTTCCTTCAAAATTTTTACCTACAAAAATTAATTATTAACCAAATTAAAATCATTTAAGGCCATACATTATTTATTATTGTAAAAATGAGCTAATCCTTATATTAAGCCCAATACCCTAATCCTATGTTTCTCTTTACTTCAAGAGTTTGGAACTCTTTATTTAGTTCCATTCGTTCAAAAATTCATTTATTACTTATTCTTCTGCTTCAATTAAATACAAGTTTAATAGCGCAGGTTTTACCTTCAAGTTTCAATTCTCAACTTTTTAAAAATGGCTGGACTGAAGTAGAAGGTTTTCGTTTTGACAACACCGGGCAAACCTATGTTTATGAAAAACGAGGAATGGTTTGGGTTGTTGATACCAACGGGGTAAAGCTGGCCAATCCGCTGATTAACATCAGCGATGAAGTTGGAAACTGGCGCGATCATGGTTTGAATGGTTTTGCGCTTGATCCGAATTTCAGAACAAACGGTTACTTTTATTTATGTTACACTGTTGATCGTCATCATTTGCTTTACTATGGCACTCCAAATTACAATGCCGCAACCAATGCTTATTACAATGCAACAATTATTCGCGTAACACGATATACTGCAGATCCTGCAACCAACTTTACAACAACTATTGCAGGCAGCCGATTAGTGTTGCTTGGTGAAACAAAGAAGACGGGGATACCGCTGCTGCACGAATCGCACAGTGGCGCGCAACTGGTATTTGGTGCAGACGGATCGCTATTGGTTTCAACAGGTGATGGCGCAAGCTACAGTCTTACCGATGCAGGAAGCGCTTCCGGCACTTACTGGAGCCAGGCTCTTACCGACTCAATTATCAAACAAAAAGAAAATGTAGGTGCATTCCGATCGCAACTTGTTGATTGTATGGCCGGAAAAATTTTAAGAATTGACCCTGCAACAGGTGATGGCATTCCATCGAATCCCTTTTATAATGCAGCTGAACCAAGATCTGCACAATCTAGAGTCTGGTGCCTGGGCTTAAGAAATCCCTTCAGGATGACTTTAAGACCTGGTACGGGAAATTCTGATATCAATGCCGGAAATCCGGGTGTTTTGTATATAGGTGATGTTAGCTGGAATGCTTATGAAGATTTACATATAGCAGATACAGCAGGATTAAACTTCGGATGGCCTTTGTTTGAAGGATTAACTCCAAATAGCTCCTACCAGGGTGTTACTGCTTATAACCGGGATGCACCTAATCCTCTTTATGGCACTGGTGGTTGCACTCAGCAGTTTTTGCAATTTAAGCATTTGTGCATACAGGATACACTTACGGCTACGCCATCCTGGCCTAATCCATGCAATAGCGGTCAACAGATTCCTTCAACACTTTTTCGCTTCAAACATGCACGGCCGGCTATTGACTGGCAGCATGGCTCTGCTCATGCCAGAACCGGTATTTGGAATGGAACTTCAGCTTCGCAAGTTGATTTGAACAATCCATTGTCACCGGTACCCGGACCTGTTTTTGCAGGCAATGCCTCTGTGGGAGGAGCATGGTACACCGGAGCAAAATATCCGCCATCTTATCTTAACAGTTATTTTCATGGTGATTACGGCCAGGGATGGATTCGCAATTTCAAATTCACTTCTAATAATGCTCCTGATTCTGTAAAGGATTTTGCATCAACGCTAGGCGCTGTTGTTTTTATTGAATATAATCCTAAAGATCAATGGCTGTATTATGTAAAATATCCTTCTGAAATTTATAAAATAACCTACTCCGGAGCTCTTAACTTACCACCAACAGCTGTTGCATCCTGCGATACCATATGCGGCTTAAAACCTCTGACCATCAATTTCACAGGAAGTAATTCAATAGATCCTGAAAACCAGCCTTTGACGTATGAATGGAATTTCGGAGATGGATCACCTGTGAGCACGCTTGCAAATCCTAGCCATGTTTTCAATCCTGTTGATTCAAACCCATTAACCTATATGGTTAAAGTTACTGTAACAGATGATGTAGGTTTTACTTCAACCGATTCAATTTTAATACATGTTAACAACACACCTCCACAAATTGAAATAACAAGTATTGCTGACAGCGCATTGTATACCATGTCGCATCAATCAGTTGTACCACTTGAAGCCAGCGTAACAGATTTACAAAGCCCTGATAGTTTATTGACTTATGAATGGGTAACTTTTTTACATCATAATGAGCATGAACATCCCGAACTGCCCGATAATGACAGAATAACAACTACCATTATTACTCCCATTGGATGTGATACCAATATTTATTATTACCGCATCCAGCTAACTGTCACTGATCCCCAGGGTTTATCAACCACGGTTGATAAACGGATTTTTCCGGAATGTAATCCACCTATTGCCGAATTTAATTCAACTAAAACTTCAGGATGTGTGCCTCATACTGTAACTTTTGCTGACTCTTCAACCAATTTTCCTGATAGTCTTCAGTGGACTTTTATTGGAGGAAATCCTTCTACGTCCGTTCTGCCTAACCCGGTAGTAGTTTATGATACAGCAGGCACTTATGAAGTAACACTTATTGCAACAAGTTCGCGCGGATCAGGCAGCATTACAAAAACCGGTTATATAACGGTTGGCACACCGCCCACTGCAACAATAACACCATGGGGTATAGATTCAATGTGTTCGGCAGGAAGTATAAAGCTAAGCGCCAATACAGGACCAGGGTTATCTTATCAATGGTTAAAAAGCGGAAAAGAAATAGCAGGGGCCACAGATTCAGTTTACTATGCAACAAAAGGTGGTACCTATAAGGTAAGAGTTACCAGCTCAGGTTGCTCAAAAAATTCTTACAAATCTGAAAAAATAGTGATACGAGCTTATACTGCATCCATCACACCACAAGGGCCAACAACTTTTTGCTCTGGCGACAGTGTAGTGCTTTCAGCCAATGATGGTACATTTACTTATCAGTGGAAGCGAAACGGTGTTCTTTTACCGGGAGAAACAACCAAAAATTATGTTGCAAAAATTCAGGGTAACTATAAAACAATTGTTACTGACAAGGGAGGTTGCATAAGAACTTCAGCAAACACAAGTGTTTTGGTTCCTTGCAGAAATTTCAATACACCTTCTAATTCTGAATTTGCTGTTCATCTTTATCCTAACCCAACCCAATCATCAACAATATTAAGCGTAAACATGCCTGAGCAAGATATGCTTAAGGTAAAAATATATAATTTACTAGGTGATGAAGTTATCTATGAGTTGAATGAAAATATTTCGGCCGGGTATTATGAAATTACAATTACGAAAGAAGATTTAAACGGCCCGGGAGTATACTTTGTAAATGTGAGCAACACTGTTGAAACAAAAACAATTAAATTAATTGTGTATTAAAAGTTAACACGCTATTAAACCTTTTTTTAAGCCGGCAGATCATTTTATTCTGCCGGTTTTTGTTTTTAGTGGCTTCAATAAAAATATAAAAAGTTAACTTTCGGCATTATATATTAATGCCTTTGAAAAAAATCATCGCTGCAGCACTAATATTATTTACTGCCTGCAACACAAAACATCAAACATCTAACCAGAAACTGTTTATGACAGACGTGCACTCCTTCGCAAAACCAAATGATGCAGTAGTTACTCATCTTGATTTAAATCTCAATGTTGACTTTGAGCAGAAAATTTTATCAGGTTCAGCCTCTTGGAACATTGAAAATAAAACAGGCACATCAGAAATTGTTTTTGACACAAAAGATCTTAACATTTCAAAAGTTACACTTGATAATGGAGAAGAAACAGAGTTTTTAGTAAGTAATGACAAACCATTTCTTGGCCGTACATTAAATATAATCATCAAGCCAACAACCAAACGGATAAGTATTTTTTACAGCACTTCACCTGATGCGGCAGCATTGCAATGGCTTACGCCAGCTCAAACTGCTGGCGGAAAGCAGCCATTCCTGTTTACACAATCACAGGCCATACTGGCAAGAACATGGATACCATGCCAGGATTCTCCCGGAATTAAGTTTACCTATACAGCAACTGTTAAATGCCCGCCTAACCTGATGGCGTTAATGAGTGCTGAGAATGATACCGTACTCCATGCTGATGGTATTTATCATTTCAATATGCCCCAGCCTGTTTCATCTTACCTGATGGCTTTAGCTGTTGGCGACTTGAAATTTCATGGCTATAATTCAATTTCAGGCGTGTATGCCGAGCCCCCGATGCTGGAGAAGTGTGTTTATGAATTTACAGACATGCCCAAAATGATTTCGGCTGCCGAAGATTTATATGGCAAATATGCCTGGGGGCGTTATGATTTACTAGTGTTACCTCCAAGCTTTCCGTTTGGCGGAATGGAAAACCCACGATTAACTTTTGCTACACCAACTATTATTGCAGGAGACCGTTCATTGGTTTCACTTGTGGCGCATGAACTGGCACATAGCTGGAGTGGTAACCTGGTAACTAATGCTACATGGAATGATTTCTGGCTCAATGAGGGATTTACGGTTTATTTTGAAACACGTATAATGGAAAAACTGTATGGGAAAAATTATGCCGATATGCTGAGCGTTTTAAGCTACCAGGATTTGCTTAAAACAGTGGATGAATTGAATAAAGAAAATCCCGATGACACCAAACTGTATCTTGATTTAGAAGACCGTGATCCTGATGATGGCATGAATGATATAGCATACCAAAAAGGATGTTTCTTTTTAACCACTATTGAAGCAGCTGTTGGCCGTGAAAAATTTGATGACTTCCTGAAAAAATATTTTGCTACGTATAGGTTCCAAAGTATGGATACTAAAACTTTTTTGGAGTACCTAAATGCTGAACTTGTAAAAGGCGACACCATTTTAGCTAAACGAATTGATGCAGATGCCTGGGTTTATCAGCCCGGAATTCCGCCTAATTGTGTGCTGATAACTTCAACTGAATTGAAAAAAGCAGATGATGCGATCACTGCTTTCAAAAACGGAACTCCTGCTGCAAGCCTTGATACTAATGACTGGACAACACATCATTGGCTGCAGTTTATCCGTGGAATTGATGACACTACCTCGATTAACAAAATGAAAGAATTAGATGATGTATTTCACTTTACACAATCAGGTAATACAGAAATTCAGTGCGAGTGGTACATAAAAGCAATCAGGAACAATTACAAAACTGCGTTTCCGGCAATTGAAGATTTTCTGTTACATGTTGGCCGAAGAAAATTTGTAAAACCACTTTTTGCTGAGCTGGCAAAAACTGATGATGGTAAAGAGTTTGCTAAAATGGTTTATGTCAAAGCCCGGCCCGGTTATCATTCAGTGACACAAAGTACTATTGATGAGATACTAAAGTAGTATACTATCAATAATTACTCATACCCAAACTTCTTCAAAGCTTTATCATCATCTCTCCAGTTATCATTTACTTTAACCGTTAATTCAAGATAAACTTTTCGATTAAGGAATTCTTCCATGCGTTTACGGGCCAGTGTACCTAATCGCTTGATGGCTTCGCCTTTATGTCCAAGAATAATTGCTTTCTGCGATTCACGAGTTACAAAAATGGTTGCTCCAATTTTGCTTATGGTGGGTTCATCTTTAAAATAATCAATCATCACCTGTGCACTGTATGGAATTTCCTTTTGATACAGTGAAAGAATTTTTTCACGTATAATTTCGGTAACAAAGAAGCGTTCATCCCGGTCAGTCAATTGTTCCTTATCATAATAAGGAGGCGATTCAGGAAGGTACTTCAGAATTTTCTCAATAATATAATCAATGTTGAACTGGTGCAATGCAGAAACAGGTATCAGTTCAGTCCAGTTGAGCACATTCTTCCAATGTTCAATTGCATTTTCAAGGCCGTGCTGATCGGTTGTATCCATTTTATTCAACACCAAAAACAACGGTGCTTTTAGCTGTGATAACTTTTCCTTAAGATTTAATTCTATATCCTTTTCGCCTATCTCAGCTACGTAAATCATAACATCGGCATCTGAAAAAGTTTCATCAACAGCATTAAGCATTTTTTCATGCAGTTTATAGGCAGGTTTCATAATTCCAGGAGTATCAGAAATTACAATCTGGTAATCATCGGCATTAATTATTCCCTTAATACGGTGACGGGTGGTCTGTGCTTTAGGATTAACAGCAGAAAGGTTTTCGCCAATAAGTTTATTCATAAGGGTACTCTTACCCACATTGGGTTTGCCAATAATGTTAACGAAACCGGCTTTATGCTTCATTTTTCAATCATTCTGATTTTTTGTAAAAATAAAAAAGGTCACATTGCTGTGACCTTTTTCTTTGGTAGCGGGAGCCAGACTCGAACTGACGACCTTTGGGTTATGAGCCCAACGAGCTACCACTGCTCCATCCCGCACTGTTATTTTGAGCGCGCAAAAGTAATTTTTAATTCTATGCATGCAAATTATTGGTAAAAGAAAAGTCAATCTTTGCTAAAACACAATAACGAACCTGCTGATAGTGTACATTTAACTTGATAATAAGCTGATTATCTATAAATAACTCTTTTAAATTCCTATTAAGATGCTGAAAAAAAACATATTCGGAATTAAAAACCCGGCCGTATACTTTGAAAATATTCCATCGTTACCGCCTTCTGTTGCCCAGGTTGAAACTGCAATACCCGCATTTATTGGCTATACCCAAATTGCCAGAGATGTAAACGGAAATGATCTGACTAATCAACCGATAGCAATTAACTCCCTTAAAGATTACGAAAACTTATTTGGTTTTGCCGATAACGAAAAAGGCATTGAAGTAAATATTGTAAGTGAAACCGAAAATGGAAATATCATTATTAAATCAAGCGATGCATTTTTTAATCGCGGCCATAAACCAAGCTTGCATAATATGTATTATGCCATACGACTGTTTTATGATAATGGCGGAGGGAAATGCTTTATAATTTCAATAGGTAAATCAAGTAGTGAATACTCTATTGATCACTTAAAATTAAAAAGAGGGTTAGAAGCACTTTCTATGATTGATGAGCCGACATTGATTGTTTTTCCGGAAGGACAGGGAATTGATAATGGTGCAAATTACTATGCTCTTATCGAATCAGCCCTTAAACAATGTAGTGATTTGAGAGATCGTTTTTGCATTATTGATATTTACAAACAAGAAAGAACAACTACTGAAACTATTACAAATTACAGAGCCGGCCTAACCGGAAACGAAAATTTTAGTTTTGGGG
>JBGARN010000040.1:0-30463 GCA_044230205.1 Bacteroidia bacterium | reverse complement strand
ACAGGTTCAACAACACAATGTATTAATGTTTCTGTAGCAGGAACCTATACAGTTACTGTTACTAATGCTTCAGGATGTACAAGCAGTTGTACAAAATCACTTGTGGTAAATGCATTACCAAGTTGCCAGATAACATGGTCGAGTGCTATCTGCCAGGGCAACAGCGGGCAAATTTGTGCTCCGGCTGGTGCAGCTTCATATTTATGGAGCACTGGTGCAACAACACAGTGTATTACTATTAATACAACAAATGATTATACAGTAACTGTAACCAATGCAAGTGGTTGTACCAATTCATGTACAGTTAAAATTATTATTCAGCCACTGCCTACATGTTCTATAACAGGAAGCAGTACAATATGTCCGGGCTGTACTACACAATGGTGTGCTCCTCCGGGAATGAATGCTTATTTATGGAGCAATGGAGCTACAACACAATGTATTAATGTAAGCAGTGCCGGCACCTATACTGTTACTATTACCAATAACAATTTCTGTACAAGTACTTGTTCAAAATCTTTGGCTGTTGCACGATATGGTAATGGCAGTGATGCAATGAACATTCAAAGCAGCGCCTTCCCCAATCCATTTAATTCTACAACAACCATAGAATTTATGAGATCAGATAAGAAGTCACATATGATAGTTGAAATTTACTCTCTTACAGGAGATAAAATTGCAACAGTATTTGATGGAGATATATTACCCGATATTAAATACCAGGCGAAATTTAATGCTGAGTATCTTTCAGATGGAATTTATTTTTACAGGCTTATCAGTGATGAGTTCATTATTAATGAAAAGCTGACCTTGATAAGGCAATAGAGCATAATGCGTATTAGTTAGTGAAGGGCCGTTTGAGAAATCAATTCCGGCCCTTTTTTTATTCATGTTGTTTCATTGTTTTTAATAAATGATATAAGTATTTTAATGAGTTGATTAATTCTTGTCTCCAGGTTTATTTGCCAAATTCAGTTTTCGCTTTTGAAAAAAGGATTGAATTGAAGAGATTAAAAATGGAGGTAAATTGCTTATTATTAAGGGTAAAAGGCATTGTTTTTGTAAATAGAAAATAAGTGCTATTTTTACTTCGAAGGTTAAGTATCTTCAAATTAATCCCAAAATTTCACTTACAATCTTATTAAAATGAACCATAAGGTTACCTTATTAATTAGTTGGATATGGCTTTCATGGTTTACTTGTTCAGCACAAATGCTAACAACGGATAATGTCAATGTTAGTATTACTGCTGGCACACAAGTAACTGTAGTAGGTGATATACAAAATCAAAATGCGGCTACAATCACTAATAATGGCACTATTGATTTAAGTGGCAATTGGACTAACAATGCAGCTAATAATTGTTTTGGAACATCAGCTGGTACAGTGATTTTTAAGGGAGCCAATCAAAGTATTGGCGGCACCTCCTCAACAACCTTTAATAACCTTACTTTAATTGGAACTGGTCTTAAAACACTCACTCAGGATATTACTGTTGGGGGTGCTTATGCATCACCTGCAGGAGTTTTATCATTAGGTGACAGAAATCTTGATTTGAATTCACGAACATTAAGTATAAGCAACTCCAGTGTTGCAGCAATTACCCGTACCACAGGATTTGCAGTAAGTGAAACCCAGCCGGTTTCTGGTTATGGCTATATCAGGTGGAATATTGGTACTATGCCAGCCGGTAATAATTATACTTTCCCATTCGGTAATCGTATATCAGCTAATTACCTTCCATTAAATTTTAACATTACAACAGCGGGTACCGGCAATGGTTACGTGCGAATTGCCACCTATCCCACCAGCACGGCACCTAATCCTAACAATCGGCCTTTACCAACTGGCTTAACTGCATTGATTAATAATTTAGGTTTAGATAATTCTAATAAGGTTGTTGACCGCTATTATATTTTTGATGTACAAGGATATTTAACTCCACCTGTTACTTCGATGGTTTTTACCTACCGTGATAGTGAATGGAATACAGGAACCAATGCCATTGTTGAAGCCAATTTAAAAATACAACGCTTAAACAATGGAACTCAATGGACTCAACCACCGTTTGGTACCGTTAACATAACAAACAATACAGTAACTGTTACTGGGCAAAGTATATATAGCCCGATATGGACCATAGTTGATTTAACATCACCTTTACCGGTAAACTTAATTGATTTTACAGCAAATCTCAATTCAGATTTAAAAACTGATTTAAAGTGGCAGGCAGTAAATGAAGTGAACTGTGCCAACTATGAGATTCAGAAATCGAATGATTCAAAAACATTCGAAACATGTACCGTTGTGCCATCAAAAGGTAATTCAAATGGTGTAAACAATTATTCTTCAGTTGATGAGACACCGTTCAACGGAGTAACCTATTACCGTTTGAAAATTAATGATTTTAATGGCGACTATACATTTTCAAAAACTGTATCAGTGCATTTAAGTAATACTTACAATTTAGTTATCAATGTTTATCCAAATCCAATGACAACCGAAGCAGTTTTGCAGTTGGTATCAAAATCTGAAATATCATTGGAACATTTAAATGTGGTTATTTCTGACTTATTGGGTAGAAAATTAATGGATATGCCATTGAAAACATTAAATCGTAATAATGATGGATTTATATTTTCAAGAGCAAGCATGACTGCCGGTATTTATCATTTAAGCATATTGAATAATGATGAATTGATGGCCACTTCCAAATTAATAATCCAATAAAGTATCCAATATTAAGTAGAATATTATAATAAGAGTTAATCCTTCGAACATACATTTTATATGAAGCAAATTACGTTAAGCATTTTTATTGCAGCTTTAATCATTTTTACATCGAGTGCAGTTTTTGGTCAGGGAGTAGGAATTAATAACCCAACTCCTAATGCATCATCCATTTTGGATATTACCAGTACAAATAAAGGATTACTTGTTCCAAGGATGACAACAGCCCAACGCGTTGCAATTTCAACTCCGGCAACTGGATTATTGGTTTATGATACTTCATTAAATCTTTTCTACTATTTCGATGGTACAGCATGGCGTCCATTTATGATAGGCAATTTGGATTGGCTGCTTGCAGGTAATGCCGGCACATCCCCCGCAACTAATTTTGTTGGAACAACCGATGCGCAGCCTTTAGTATTTCGTACCAATAATGTTGAATTGATGCGCTTAACGGCCACCGGAAATGTGGGTATTGGAACAACTGCTCCCAATTCAACAGCCTTACTGGAATTAAATAGTAATTCAAAGGGAATTTTGATTCCCCGAATGACATCAGTAGAAAGAGTAGCAATTGTAACTCCCGCAACCGGATTACTTGTTTATGATACAACAGTAAAGTTGTTTTATTATTTTGATGGAACACAATGGGTGCCATTACAAAGTAATTTAGGATGGCTATTAACTGGTAATGCAGGTACTTCTTCAGCTACCAATTATTTAGGAACGATAGATGCACAACACCTGGTTATTAAAACAAATAGCCTTGAGGCAATAAGAATTTTATCTGGTAATCAGTTTGTTGGTGTTGGTTTGACTGTACCGGGTTCGCGTTTGTCAGTTAATGGAAATTTTGCGGTTGGTGCGTCTTACTCGTCATTTGCAGCTCCTGTAAATGGGGCAATAATTCAGGGCCATACTTCAATTGGAAGTTCAGGACCATTAGCTATTGATGTACTTTCTTCATACGCCACAGGTTCTGAAGTGGCAGTTGCCGGTTATTCAACCGGAACCAACTTTGCCGCATATTTTCAAAACAATAGTACAGGAACTGCAGGACGTTTTTATAAGGTAACAGGTTCAGGCGGAAGCGCTTTACAGGCATATACCAATAGTGCAGCCAATAATGCCAATGTGGTAGAAATTGCAGGAAATGGAACAGGAAATTCATTAAATATTTCAGATACAGGTACTGTTGGAAAGAGTATTAATATTAATAAAATAAGTACAACGACTACAGGTAGTGCAATAGAAGTTGCCAATGCAGGTAAAGGAATTGGCTTATATCTTAAAAATACAAATGCCACCAATACCAATCCAGGTATTAAGGTGGAGCAAACCAAAGGTGATGGAACATACATTCAAATGCAATCAGGAAATACCGGAACCGGTTTCTATGTTTATCATAACGGAACTGGTCTTGGTTCAAGACTAGATATGGCAGCTACTAATCCGAGTATCGGTTTTCAGATAAACCATGCTGGTACAGAAAGAGGTATTGACATAAATATGACCAACGCAGCTAATGCCGCAGATGCTATAAAAATTATTCATAGTGGTACCGGTAAAGGCATTAATGTGAGTGTTGCATCAACAGCAAGCTATGCAATATGGGCAACAAATGCAGGAACAGTGCCTGCAGTTAATCCGTCCTATGTTGTTTCAATTCCTACTTCATATACAACCTCCTTTGCACCAGGAGTGGCAGTTATTGCTGCCGGGGGAGGACATGGTATAATTGCAAACAGTGTTTTAGATGCCAGTTCAACAACTGATCATGATGGTGGAATTTTTGTGGTTCGCCAGGATAATCTTACCAGCACCAATGTTGCTGCTGCTTCAGTGGGAGCTCGAATCAATAATACAACTTATAAGATAATTGGTTTAGGTGCGGTTAGTACTTTGGTAAAAGATTTAAATGATGAGATGCGCGTTATGGCCTGCCCGGAATCACCTGAAGTTCTTTTCCAGGATTTTGGACGTGGCAAGCTGAATAATGGTACTGCACATATTTCACTTGATCCTATTTTCTCTAAAAATATTAAAGTTGATGCAACACATCCATTGAGTGTTTTTATTCAATTAAGGGGTGATTGCAAGGGTGTTTATGTAACTAATGAAAGTCAGACCGGATTTGATGTTGTTGAACTGAATGGCGGAAACAGCAATGTAGAGTTTACTTATTTTGTTTCGGCATCAAGAGCTAATGAAACCCTTGGAGGCCAGGTTAGTGAATACGAAAACATGCGCTTTAAAAAATTTGATAATCCGATGTTTAATCAACGCGAGAAATAAAGTTGACTGAAACAATTTAATAAACAGGCGCTTGTAAAATTCCTTTCAAGCGCCTGTTGTTTTTATAGAATATCCAAAATATTTATCTGAAAAAATTAGATTCAACTTATTTGCTTCTGCATTCAACTTTATTATTGATTCAACAGAGTGCAATCAATACTGATTACTTTTCAGGATATAACATGAATTTTTTCAAATTGTTCATGTCAAAATAACTGTTTGCATATTTTTTAAAGTCATCACTTGTGAGTGAATTCACCCAATCATTGTATTGCTGAATTTCATTCATATCCTCATTATTCTCAGTGCTTGATGAAATTAAAGAAAGCCAGAAGTTGTTTTCTTTCAATTGTGTTTCGCGTTCACGTATCATGGTTTCTTTAATTTTAGTGAGATTGGAAATGTTACAACCATTTTTCTTTACATCTTCAATTTGTTCAAGTGCTGCATTAGTAAGCATATCAACATTGTCAGGAGCACAACCAAATGATATTGTTATTTTATAATTCGGAACGGGATATTTTTCCATGGAAGGATTGCAGCCAACTCCATAAACGCCACTTTTATCTTCACGCAGGCTTTCTCGTAACTTAATACTCATTAATCTTGTAAGGGCACTCATATAAAATCGTTGTTTACGATTGTAATCAAAAGGTCCTGTAAAAGTAAGTAGCACCTGGCTTTTAGGCTCTTTGCCTTTTAAAACTGTTTTTTCAAGTTTGCCTTTTGGGGGAATAATTCCTAAATCTTTAAAGGCTTCTTTTTTATCGGTTGAAGGCAGGCTTGCAATATAGGTTTCCAGCATAGGTTTGAGTTGGGCAGTATTGAAGTTGCCAACAAACGCGAATACCATACCATTTGCATTTGAAAAACGTTCCTTATAAAATTCATACATCTTATCAAGGTTACATTCTTTTAGCATTTCAACTGTTCTTGGTTTGCTGCGAAAATTGTAGCTGCTCATAATGTAACCAACAGAATCATAAAACACCTGCATAGGATCTGAAGAGCGGTTTTGCAACATAGCACGCTGTTGTTCTAATAATGAAGCAAACATGGTTTCATCCTTACGGGGCTTATTGAAATACAGGTTAATCAATTGCAATAAGGTTTCGAGATCAGCCGGTGATGCACTTCCGCGCATGCCCTGGTGTAACATATCAATATAAGGACCGCCTTCAACAATTTTGCCTTTAAGCATTTTCTCAAGTGTGGTAATATCAAAATCGGCTACTCCCGATTGGTCAATAACAAAAGAGCTCATGGATGCTGAGAGGTAATCATTGTCTGCGGCAAGTGATGTTCCGCCAAAACTCCATCCACTCATTAGTACCTGGTCATTTTTAAAATCAGTTTGCTTTAAATACACCTTAACATTATTGGAAAGAGTAAGTTCAGTAATACCTAGTGCTTTATTTTCATTTTCAGCAATAATTTTTCCTGCCGCTGGTTTTTTGGACATCAGCGGTTTGTTTGCAGCCTTATCTTCATAAGGTTTTATATCTGCAGCCTGCGCAGCTTTCACAAATCCTTTTACTTCAGCTTCTGTTGGCATTTTCAACGTTTCCTTTTCAGGGCCAAGAATAACAGCTACCAAATTTTCACCTGATGAATTAATCCAGTTTTTGGCAAGGTCGTTCACTTCATTTAAAGTAATAGTTGGAATGTATTTTTTGTAGAGGTCATATTCATAAGCTATACCCGGAATACACTCGCCCTCTAAAAAATTACGTACATATTCATTAATTAGCTGTTTTGATTCTGTCTTATCACGCTCATTAAATTGAGTTTCCATTTGCCGGAGCATATCTTTTTTCTGTCTTTCCAATTCTCCAGCAGTAAATCCGAATTTTTTTACTCTTTCATTTTCAGTTACAAGTGTTTTAATCCCGGTTTCAATACCATCTTCTTTTGTCACTGCGAATGACTGGTAAGCATCCTTAGTTCTAACCATTCCGCTTTTTCCGCTAAAAGCAAAAACAAACGGAGGATTTGCCTGCTTTTGCAATTCAGACAAGCGAGAATTAATCATTCCATTATAAAGTGCTTCAACAATTGATTTACGATAATCGCCTTCGGTAACAATTTTTTCTGCCGGCAGTTTATAATACAATTGAACTATACTGTATGGTGTTTCTTTGTCGCGGGCAGTAGCCACCAGCATTTCTTTATGATCCGGTACTTCCCATTTTTTAATTGATTTGACATTGGACCTTTTAGGAATTTCGCTGAATTCCTTTTTAATCATTGCCTCCACTTTATCTACATCAATATCACCAACTACTAAAAGAGCCTGTAAATCGGGGCGATACCAGGTATTATAAAAGCTTGTAATAGCATTATAGCTGCATCCTTCAATAATTTCTTTTTTACCTATTGGTAGCCTGACAGCATAGCGGCTGTCTTTAAATAAAACAGGCCAGTACTGCCTTCGCATGCGTTCCTGAGCACCTTGCCCGAGTCGCCACTCTTCAACAACAACTCCACGCTCTTTATTTATTTCAACCGTATCGAAACTTACATTATGAGCCCAGTCTTCCAATATCTGTAAACCCTTTATCAGGAATTGTTCACTATCAGTTGGCAATTGAAGCATGTATACAGTTTCGTCAAAACTTGTATATGCATTAAGGTCAGCTCCGAATTTAGTACCAATTGATTCAAGGTAATCTACCAATTCACTTTTCTTAAAATTTTTTGTTCCGTTAAAACACATGTGTTCCACCAGATGGGCAAGACCCTGTTGATCATCTTCTTCGGCAGTGCTTCCTGCATTTACGGCAAGTCTTAGTTCTACACGTTTTTCAGGTTTCTGGTTTTTGCGTATATAATATTTCATGCCATTGGACAATGTTCCGGTACGTATGGATGGGTCAACCGGAATTTTGTTTTCCAGATAAGTGGATTGGCTAAATAATGCTGTGCTGCAAAACAGAATTGCAACAAGCAAATACAGTAGTTTTTTCATAGTTTATAAGTTTTTGGAGTGATGGATAACCAGGACACTATCAGGGACCTGATAACGCCTGTTGGTAAATTGATAATAGGCAAAGGAAATAAATATTGTGTTCGAATTAATAGCCTTCAATAGCTGTTATAACAAACAAAATTGAGTGTGACTTCAGTCTTATGTATAGTGTTGTTTTAGTTTTTGTACTTTCTTCTCAATGAGAAAATAGGAAAGCAAAGCGGCAAAAAGTGTAAGCAATATATTCTGAGGAAAATGCTGTATCCATAATGTGCCGCCAGGACCAGTTCGAAGAAATAAGCCCTGCCAAACGTATATGCTATAAGATATTTTACCTGTAAATGCCAGAGGTTGCCATTCTAAAATTCTTGTAATAATTGATTCCGGCCTGTTAAATAAAAACGAAAGCAAAACAGCAAAACCGGCTGATTGAAATATTAGCAGGTATTGATATAAAGTTGTTGGTAAAATAAAAGCTCCGGCCATACTGCAAACAGCAGCTATAAGGGTTATGGGATGACAGCAAACAGTCGTAAAGTTTGCATTATGATAAAAATTAAGTACAGCAAATATGCATCCCAGCATAATTGGGGCGACAGCAGGAAGAAAAAATCGCTGCACTTTTATTGCATCGCTTAGCAAATGCATTTCGTTATTATAAAACACCCTTATTTCAGGAAGGATGGCTGCGGCAACTAAAGCTAATACAGTAATACATGTTGCAATTACCACCATGCCCTGCTTACGAAAAAAATAAATGACCCAGGGCCACAGCAAATAAAACTGCTCTTCAACAGCAAGCGACCAGGTGTGTGTTAATTCGGTTAAGCCAAATTTTGCCGGAAGGAAATTATACAAATATGCAATTGATGCAATTAATGCAAGAGGTTTATAGTCCAGGCTACCGTAAAGCATTAAGATTACTATAATAAAATAAAAAAGAATTAAAGGAGGAAGCAGCCTTAAAAAACGCCTGATAATAAAATTGCGGTAGGATAATTTTCCGGTTTTTTCTTTTTCGCGCAACAGCAGCGTAGTAATCAGAAAGCCACTGATAACAAAAAATAAAGTAACCCCCACATCGCCCGAAATGGTATGCCATATTTTTGAGCCAAAAGATGATAAAAGCAATGCATCGTAAGTGCCAAGATGGGTAAGCAAAACAAAGGCTATAGAGATAGCGCGAAGGCCGTCAAATCCTTTTATATAAAATTTATTGCTAAGATTATCTGTACCCTGCATTTAACGTTTTCAAACATTGCCAAATATCATATTAAAAGAGGTTAAACAATAACTTGTTATAATTTTCCTACCTTTGGCACATAAATTATTAAGGTCATGGTTAATTCAATATTAGGTTTATTAGGAATTGGTGGTCAGGAAATGATCATTATACTCATTATTGTGCTTTTACTGTTTGGTGGCTCTAAAATTCCACAGCTTATGAAGGGTTTAGGGCAAGGTGTGAAAGAATTTAAGGATGCCTCTAGTACCAAAAAGGAAGAGGATAGCAATAACGTAACAAAGAGCTGATAACAGCTGGTTATAAATGAAACCGAACCCGTGCAGCAACTGCTGTGCGGGTTTTTTTTATTCAGATCCCTTCTGTACAAAAATCCGGTTCGCCTGAATTACAAATTCAAAATTTGATGCTCAATGAAAAGAGTGGGGTAGGATTGTTCAAGGTGAACTATAATATAAGTTCAGGTCAGGGACTTCTGAATTTGAATATTTTATTTTGTAATTACCTCTATTGAGTTTTTTTGTAATTAATAATAGCCCAGGAGTTAAATACAATTGCAAATGCACCTGTAGCCAGCAAATGATACCTGATGTCATAAAATCCACTGCCCTTAAGTAAAACCATTTGCATAACCTGGATGATGTAGCGCACAGGATTAAAACGTGTTACCACCTGTGCCCAGTCAGGCATGCTTTCTATTGAGGTAAACAAACCTCCCATTAAAATGAAAATCATTATGAAAAAGAACTGCATAAACATTACTTCTTGCTGGCTGCTGGAGAATGTTGAGATAAGCAATCCAAAACCAAGTATAGCAAGCAGGTAAACACCAATAAAACAATATAAAACCAACAGATTTCCTTGCGGTATAATGCCATAAACAAAATAGGCAATTGTTAACCCTAATGTAAAAACCACATTAGCCAGTATCCAGAACGGAATAAGTTTACCGAGTATAAATTGCCCTTTGCTTATTGGAGTAACATTAATCTGTTCTATGGTACCGGTTTCTTTTTCTTTTACAATATTGAGAGAAGCAAGAAATCCGCCAACAATAGTTATCAGAATAGCAAGTATGCCGGGTATTAATGCAATTTTATAATTCATTTCAGGATTAAACCAGCCAGTTGATGCAATTTGCAAACCCTGTGCATTATTTTTTCCTGGAGCATATTTCAATAATATTTGCCTGTTAAATTCAGTGATTATTCCATTCAGATAGCTTCCGCCAACAATTGCTTTAGTTCCATTAATTGCGTTAACAGCAATAAATATTTTTTGTGTGTTTTCCCGAACAAGATTTTTTTCAAAATTCACAGGTATTTCTAGAATCAAATCGGCTTGATCCGTTTCAACCAGTGAATAGGATTGTTGGAATGAGTTGCCATAATCTACCAGCTTAAAATATCCTGAACCTGTTATCTGTGTAATTAATTTGGATGATAATGTTGAACGATCATGATCAACAATAGCAAGATTTATGTTTTTAATTTCGAAATTGGCTGCAAGAGGTAAGATGATAAACTGCATATTAGGAACAACCAGCGAAATCATCAGTATCGCTTTGTTACGGAAGATTTGTTTAAACTCTTTTCGGATAAGAACTATAAGCGTTTTCATAGCATGATCAAGCTAAGCGGTTTTTAAAATTTTTAAGACTTAGCGCAACAAAAACTGTTGTCATGCAAAAAAGAATAAGCGTTTCCTTCCAGATAGAAAAAAAGCCAGCGCCTTTAATCATTATAGCTTTTACAATAATGTAATACCAACGTGATGGAACTATGTTAGAAATAAGCTGCAGTGCATATGGCATGTTTTCAACCGGAAACATAAATCCACTGAGCATCATGGTTGGAAGCAACATACCTACCAACGATATAAGTATTGCTATCTGCTGCGAATTTGTTCTGATTGAAATTAATATTCCTAACGACAGACAGGTGATTATAAAAATGATGCTTACTAAAAGCAGCAGAGGCAGGCTGCCGCTGACCGGAAGCTTGAGTATAAAAACACTTACACTCAAAATAGAAATCAGGTTGACAACTGACAGGATTAAATAAGGAATTACTTTTGACAGAATGATCATATGCGGCCTTACAGGTGAAACAAGCAGCACTTCCATTGTGCCCAATTCTTTTTCTTTTACAATAGCAACAGCCGTCATAAGTACACATACTAATAATAAAACCATTGCCATTACACCCGGAACAAAATTAGGTGCTCCTTTTAGTTCAGGATTATACAACATCCTTGTTTCGGGAATTACACGGTAGGTTATCGCATCATTTCTGTTTTGAGAATTTGAATAGTCATAAATAATGGAACTCAGATAACCTGTTATAGTATTAGCCAGATTTACATCTGTTAAATCTGTAATAATTTGAATTTCGGCTTTTTGATCATGTGCCTGCTGCATACTTAGGTTTGCAGGAAAAACAACAACAGCTTTTATAGCTCCTTCCCTGAAGGCAGCTTCTATACTGGTGTGCTGCATGTATTGATTTTCGATTTGAAAATAGGGACTCGCTTCAATTTTAGTAATCAGTGCTTTTGAAACAGGATCGTTGGCATAATCAACCACTGCTATTTTAGTATTCTTCACTTCATTGGATAACACAAATCCAAACAGCAGAACCTGAACTACCGGCAGTCCAAACAAGATGAGCAACACTTTTTTATCGCGCAGCACATGATAAAAGCACATGATAAAATTCCTTCTGTATAAAAGCGGTCAATTGTTTCATCTCAATCTGATTTTCTTATTGCACCCCTTGCCATCTCATAGAAAACATCATCCATTGTGGCAGCCGAAAAACTTTTCTTAAGGTTTGCAGGAGTATCAAGAGCTTCTATTTTACCATCTACCATCATAGATATACGATGACAGTATTCAGCCTCATCCATATAATGGGTAGTAACAAAAACTGTAATTCCCCTGTCAGAAGCGTCATAAATCAAATCCCAGAATTGCCTGCGTGTTACCGGATCTACGCCTCCTGTAGGCTCATCAAGAAAAACAATTTTCGGTTCATGAAATATGGCAACTGAAAAAGCAAGCTTTTGTTTCCATCCAACCGGCAATCCTCCTACAAGACGGTTTTTTTCATTAGTAAGACCTAACTGGTCAATTAACAGATTACTTTTTTCTTTTATCAACGCATTCTTCATTCCATATACGCCACCATAGAATCTGATATTTTCAAGCACAGTAAGATCTTCGTATAGAGAAAACTTTTGACTCATGTAACCAATATTTCTTTTTATCGGTTCTGTTTGTTTATATACGTCAAAGCCTGCAATGCTTGCATTACCTGACGATGGAATGGATAAGCCACAAAGCATACGCATGGCAGTGGTTTTGCCTGCGCCATTAGCACCTAAAAACCCGAATATTTCTCCTTTGTAAACATCAATGGTGATGTTATTTGCAGCAATAAAATCCCCAAACCTTTTGGTTAAATTTTTTGTTGATATTACTATTTCCTGCTGCATGAATATTTAATTTGCTGATGACTATTGCATCAGTTGTATAAAGCAATCTTCAATGGTGGGTTCAATCTGTTTCATTTCAATATTATTATGCTTGCTGTTTTTAAGTTCATTTGAAATTTTTTGGTGAGCATTGTCATTATCATTACTGAAAATAATGTGATGATATTCACCAAATGCATTGCAGCTTTTTATTTCCTGCATATTCCTGAGCTGATTCAGTAGCCTGCTCATGTTGTCGGACTTAATTGCATAAATGTTTCCCCTGAATTGTTTTACAATTTGTGCAGGTGTATCAATAGAAAGAATTTTTCCTTTTTCTATTAATGCAATTCGCTGACACAATGCAGCTTCATCCATATATGGTGTTGAAACAAGAATGGTGATACCTTGCTTGATAAGGCGAGCCAGCATTTGCCAGAATTCTTTTCGTGAAACCGTGTCAACACCTGTGGTTGGTTCATCCAAAAACAATACGCGCGGCTTATGTATCAGGGCACAACACAATGCAAGTTTTTGTTTCATCCCCCCTGAAAGCTTCCCTGCTCTTCTCGATTTAAAAGGCTCAATCTGTTTATAGATATCTTCTATGAGATGATAATTCTGTTGAATGGTGGTGTTAAATACAGTTGCAAAAAATTTGAGGTTTTCTTCAACGGTAAGATCCTGGTAAAGCGAAAATTTTCCGGGCATATAACCCACTATTTTTCTGATGTCTTTGTAGTTTTTCACTACATCATATCCAGCTACCTCTGCGGTGCCTCCATCAGGAAGAAGTAAGGTGGTTAGTACTCTGAAAATGCTTGTTTTGCCAGCTCCGTCAGGTCCTATAAGCCCGAACAATTCACCTTGATGTACACCGAATGAAACTGAATCAACAGCTTTTGCCAACTGTCCGTTGTAGCTTTTTGATATGTTATTTAATTCAACTTCCATCTGAATATTAAGGCTGTAATGAAATGACCTGTGATATAATTAAGTATACAGCATAACGGTTAGAGTTTTATTTCACCGTACATTCCAATTTTATACGTGCCGTCATTCTTAACATTTATTTTTATGGCATATACCAGGTTAGCCCGCTCATCTTTAGTCCTGATTGTTTTTGGGGTAAATTCAGCCTTGTCACTTATCCAGGTTATTATTCCTTCTGTTTCCTTCATTACTCCTTTGCCATCATCTGTAAGCACTTTTACTTTCTGGTTGAGTTTTATTGTGCTTAACTGGTTGCCTGTTATGTATGCACGAAGTATGATGTTGTTCAGATCAGCTATTTTATAAAGAGGTTTGCCAGCGGAAGTCATTTCATAAGCATTTGCATATTTAGTCAGTACCGTTCCGTTAACAGGATTGTTAATGATGCACCTGCGCAGCTGATCTTCCACCTGTGCCAGTTGTATTTCTACTGTATTGCTTTGTTCTGTAATGGTTGATGTATTGCTGGTTAAGGTGCTTTTTTGCGCTGCGATTTTCGATTGCAATACAGCAATTCTTGTGTTAGCATCATCTAATTGTTTTTGCGATGCAACATTGCCTTTAACCAGGTTTTCTATGCGTTGCTTGTCGCTTAAGGCATTATTGAGTTCCTTGTACAATACTTCAAGTTGTGTTTTTACATCGGGCATTCCGCTGAGTATGGCTTTGCGGTTTTGCACCAGTTGCATTTTATTGAAGTATAATTGTGTACTGTCTATATATCCAACCCTCTGCATTTGCTTTAATACTTCTCCTTCTTCAACATTCAGTTCAAGAATTTTTCCGTTTACTTCTGCTGAAACAATTGTTTCAACAGCCTCAAATGAACCTGAAGCATCCGGCTTATCGTTTCCATTTTTGCACGCAGCAAACAGTAAGCTCAATGACAAAAATTTTAGGAAGTAACTTTTCATAACTGAATTTTTTTGAAGTTAATTACCATTTATGGTTTTATAATTATACTGGCTCATAAGCAATTGAACATTGTGTAATGCCCGGTTACCTTTAGCCTCACTTTCTTTATTCATGGATTGTATAAGGTCATTCATTGAACACATTCCGTTATCATATCGCAATTGATAGTCGCGGCTGATTGAATTTTTTAGCAGGATAATTTCATCATCCTTTGCAATCAGGGCTTTATATTTTTCTGATTCTCCGGAAGTTTGGGTAAGCTGAAGATTGTTATTGAATAGGAAGGTTTCTATTTGATTGTTGATTCGGTCGGTTTTTAATTTGTCAATGTTTTTATTGTTTGAGGATTTATAAATACCGCCTGTGTTCCATGATAAACTTAATCCGGCAATGGCCAGGCTGTTAAGATTAGATGTAGCGAAATTAAGCCCGGGTTCAATTAAAATGCCTGCACCTATTAAACCAATTTTGGGCATATTATAAACTTTAGAAATGTTGGACTGTGCTTCAATAAGCTTTATCTGATTATTGTATAGCTTAATTTCAGGCCGGTTGTTACTCAGCATGGAGTTAGTTTCAATTATTACCGGAGTTTCAAGTTTTACATTTTCATTAAGCTTAACACCCGTAAGCAACGACAACATTTGAACATAGGCACTTCGTGTATATTGGAATTCAATTTTTCTTTGTTCCAGTGTCAGAATTTCAGATTTAAGTTCATCTGCATCAGTTTGTAAAGCCAGCCCGTTATCCTTTGAAAGCTTTAGTCTGTTGTAATTGAGATTAAGATTATCATTTAAAATATTAAGTTGTTTTAACTGCTCATCAATCACAAGTATTCCAAAGAACATTTGGTTTACCCGCTCGCGAATTGACTGCAACGATACTTCAATGCTTGATTTTTCAACCTCGGCATTGGCTTTGGTAATTTCTTTCTGATTTCCTGTGGCACCACCATCCCAAATGGTTTGATTAATCTGTGCAATTCCTATAAACTGGAAATTATCCCGTTCGGGCGGAGTTTGACCAGGCAATGTGAATTCAGGCAGGCCTTTAATAATATATGCACCTATACCGTTAATGCTTATCTGAGGCAGGTAAGCTTTGTTGGCATTGGAAACAGTATATTCTGTTGATTTATTAATTAGGTCATATTGTTTTATCATAGGGTAATTAGCCCTTGCCTGTTGCTGGCAGGTGTCAATATTTAATTGTGCATTAACAGACAAAGTTATACTGCACAATACTATTAGTATAAAGAATGGTCTCATTGCATTTCTCATTTTGATTTTAATATAGCTGTCATCCAAACAGGTATTAATGCCTTCCTCTCATTAATCAGTTTAACAAATGTTTTATCTGTTGATATTCCTGTTACCAATAACATTGGTCGTGCAATAAATGGAAAGATGACCATTCCGACCAGGGTTAATAGAAACTGAACAGGGTTGATATCGGCCCTTCTTTTTTTTAACTGACTGAAGAATGATGATTCCATAAAAATTTTATTGGTTGGCATTCCAGGTAAAAATTCGAAGTTCTTTTTACGAAGTTCATTCAAAACAAAAATGGGCAGGTCAGGATTTTCAGACAAAGCTTCAATATAACTGTCTATAATAAGTTTAATTTTTTGTTCGAGTGATGTAGTGTTATTATTTAAAACAGGAACAATGTGGCTGGTTAATTTTTGAAATTTTTCGCGCATAACCAGTTCAAAAAGTTTTTGTTTACTGCGGAAGTAGTAATTAAGCAGTGCAAGGTTAATGCCCGCTTCCTCAGCAATATCGCGCGTGCGTGTGGCAGAAAATCCTTTTCGTAAAAACACTTTTTGTGCAGCCGCAATAATACGCTCTTCTGTTGTCGGCTGCGCTGCTGTTTTCTGTTTTGGCATGTTATGATTTGCTGTAAAAAAGTACAAAGTAAAACAACAAGTTTTGAATTAAACAAATATTTTAATCAATTGATTAAAATAAAATTACTTAGTAAAGAACATTTTAATGCAAATAGACCTTTCGCAGACTGGTTTTTTTTAAAATTATAGTATTGCTTTTGACTGAGCTTACATATTTTCAAATGGATGTTTTTTTGAAAATATATTTTCAAGGTTGCTGATGTATTCCTGCAGTTCAAATTTTTCTTCAATTACCTTACGGTTAATATCAAGATAATTCCAATTGGTGATCTCCCACATTTTATCAGCATAGGTTTCAATATCTTTTTCATTAACAAGGTATCCATTAATGCCATCTTTAATAAGTTCAGGTATTCCGCTATGATAGGTTGAAATAACCGGTAGTTCCATTGCCATTGCTTCCATAATTGCTGTAGGTATTCCTTCATGATCGTTGTCCGGTGGAACAATGCTGTGGTGAACAAATGCATGTGCTTTTTCCATTAAGGCAATAGCTCCCGTTTTGTCAACAAGCCCTGGAAAAATTACGTGTTCATTAAGCTGAAGCTGATTCACAAGGTTTTTAATAGCTTCAAGTGTCGGACCATTGCCAGCCAGAATTAATTTGGCATTTAATTGCTTATGTTTTTTTAAAAGTAATGCAAAAGCCTGGATGGTATAATAATGACCTTTCTTATCAAAGAAACCGGCTACCTGCAAATAAATAAAAGGATCTTTCTTCAGAGTATTTGATTTGCGTTTAAACAAACTGCTGTCAATTCCACAATTAATAACAGATGACTGTTTAACGGGAATTGAAATTTTTTCAAAGTTGTTTCTGAAATACTGATTAACAAAAAGCGGATAAACATTCTTCCTGGAAAGATGGTTCCGTAAGGCTTTTATATAACTCTTCCATTGCAGTTTAAACGATGCATCATATCCATGAAATGTAACAAAGACGTTTATATTGCTATTATGCAGGTTATCCAGTAACAATAAAGCCTCTGAACCAAAGTGACAGTGAATTGCATCAGGTTTAAAATTATCAATTAGCTTGTTGAGTTTTTTTGCGAAAGACGAGTTGGTAAAATTCATCAGCAGGTCATATTTAACCAGCCTGTAATGCAAACGCCTGGTCCACAGGTTTCTCCTGAATGGAATCACTTCAACCCGATCAAATTGGTAGGAGGAGTTATTTACTTTATTGCAACATAAATAAAGAACTTCATGTCCGCGTTTCTTTAATTCAAATGCTTCATTATAAATAAACGTTGTAAATGCATTCCCGAATTCTTCGCTAAACAGAATTATTTTCATTTGGCTAACTAAATAACTGTTTACTAAAAAGTAGAATTGTCCATAAAATAAATATGCTGCAATATATATTCAAGTCCGAAACTTAGTTTTCCAGCACTTTTAAAATTTCGTCCAGTTTAGGGGTAAGTATAACTTCAATTCTGCGGTTTTTCTTACGGTTTTCAGGTGTATCATTTTTAGCTACCGGTGTAAACTCGCCTCTTCCGCATGGGGTAATACGTGTTGAATTAATTTTTCCACCTGATAAAATTATTTTTGTAACTGATGTTGCACGCAATACGCTCAAATCCCAGTTATCTTTAATTGGCCCCCCGGCAATAGGAACATTATCTGTATGGCCTTCAACCATTACATTAATGTCTTTATTTTCTTCCAATACTTTAGCAAGTTGTTTTAATGCCTGCACTCCTTTCTGATCTACTTCGGTGCTTCCTGATGCAAACAATAATTTTTCTTCCATGCTTACATATACTTTGCCACCACGCTGTTGAATGGTTAAACCATTATTATTAAATCCAACTAAAGCTTCAGTAACTTTTTTTCTTAATGCATTAGCAGCACTGTCTTTTTCATTTAAGATTCGCTGAAGCTCGGCAACTTTAGCTTCGCGGGCTTCGAGTGCAGCAGTGGCATCATCAAGCGATTTCTTTTTTAGATTCAACTCGGCAGTAAGTTGTTTTAGTTCATCCTGTCTTTTGAAAAGTTCTTCCTGCGTAAATTGCAGTTTAGCGAGTGCCTTTTTTGTTTCATCATCTTTGCTGTTTATAGTACGCTTGTTTTCTTCAACCATCCGGTTATAGCTGTCATTCAGGTTTTTATATTCATCCTGAAGTGATTTAAGAACCTGCGATTTATCATCTATTTTTTTTTGAAGCTGATCAGTTTCAGCCGTAAGTTTTTCCACTTGCAATTCCAGCTCCCTGCTCTTGGTAGTTAAAGCAAGATTTTCGGCATTAAGCCGGTTCATATCAGCCTCGCAGGCCTCCTGTTTATGTTTTAAATCGTTGTATTGTTTTGCAGGCACACATGCTGAAAAGCATAAAACGGTAAAAGCTAAAAGTAAAAGTAAATTCTTCATTGTTCAATTTTTGATTTTGCCAAAAGTAAAAGCATTGCTCAAGGCCAGAATTTGGTATGGATAAAACTATCAACAATTGTTTAAACAAAAGGCCAGTGGATATGTTCATTTCCTATTGGTTATCCATTACTATGATTCCCGTCATATAATCAGATTAGCCTTTAGCTGAAATTCGTATTCTTAAAAATTGTTTAAATACTTTGGTTCAAGTTTAAAATTAATTAGGTTTGAGCACTATTTTGAATTATTCTAAATAATGCATTGAGGGTATAAGTTGTGTGAATTCAAGGCATCGATGTAAATGCAGAAACAAAAACTGAAGGAAAGAGAATTATCAAAAAAAGATTTAGGAAAACCTGAAAGGGGAGTAAGAATGAAATTATCAGAACTATTGAAAGGTGAAACAGCCATTATTGACTCATTTACCAATGAGGAAACAAAGCTGAAATTAATGGAGATGGGCTGTTTGCCGGGTGAAAAAATAAGAGTTTCACGCCATGCACCTTTAGGCTGCCCGGTAGCTGTTAAAGTTGCCAATTACACATTAAGCTTACGGATGGAAGAAGCTGAAACAGTGATTGTTGTTAAGTACAATTCGTAACAGGTTTCAGGATAATTTAATCGCAACTTAAAGCAGATAATTGCATTAATGACTTTTTCTTTCAGTTTTAAATGCAGGTAAATTTTTTTTTCTTACAACAATTAATCATTCAACTTGATTTTTAAATGCTGCAGTTAATGTAGCTGCATAGGTTCAACCCAATAACAGGAAAACTGATTTGAGTACCAGGATAAAAGTTGCATTAGTAGGTAATCCGAACAGCGGAAAATCCAGTTTGTTTAATGCACTTACGGGAATGCATCAGAAGATTGCAAATTTTCCGGGAGTTACGGTTGATAAAAAAACAGGCACTGCCAATCTAAGATCGGAAAATGGAGAGCAGGTGATAGCAGAAATTACCGACCTGCCGGGTACATATAGCCTTTATCCAAAATCACCTGATGAACTCATTCCATTTTTGGTGCTGTGCGACAGCAATAATATAGATTACCCTGATCTTATTATTGTTGTAGCTGATGGCACCAATATCAAGCGCTCATTATTTCTCTGCAGCCAGGTTATTGACCTGCATATACCCATGATACTTGCAGTAAATATGATCGACCTGGTTAAAGCTTCAGGACTTCAGATAGATCTTAATAAACTTTCAGCTGAATTAGGGATTACAGTATTGGGCATAAACGCGCGCGGTAATGAAGGAGTGGACAAGCTAAAGCTGGCTATGGTTTCAAAAAATAAAATTCGGGAAAACGATTTTTATAACTGCACTGCCATTGCACCTGAACTGATTAATTCTATAAAAAACAGGTATAAAATTAAGAGTAATTATGGAGCTTTTCTTATAGCCAACAATTATACTGAGGTAAGCTTTATTAAAAGTAACCCTGCCGAAAAGAATTTTATTGCAGCATTACTTGAGCAGCAGTCATTTAAGGCAGCTGCTGCGCAGTCGTATGAAACATTGGAGCGCTATAAAGTAATAAGCAAAGTTGTTGAATCCTGTGTAACCAATCCGGCTTTGCAGAATAAAACTTCGTTTAGCAGCAGGCTTGATAGAATTCTAACACATGGTATCTGGGGCTATGTAAGTTTTCTTGCTATACTTTTCGTGTTGTTCCAGGCCATCTTTACCTGGGCCAAATATCCTATGGAGTTTGTTGACAGTACATTTGCTGTTATCAGTGGTTGGCTGTCATCTCATTTACCTGATGGTATGCTTAACGATTTGATTGTTAACGGGGTTTTAGCAGGATTAGGCGGAGTGGTGATTTTTATTCCGCAGATTGCATTGTTGTTTGCATTTATTGCCATACTTGAAGATACAGGGTATATGGCCAGAGTTAGTTTTATCATGGACAGGCTGATGCGTACATTCGGGCTTAATGGCCGCAGTGTTATTCCATTGGTAAGCGGAGTTGCCTGCGCTGTTCCTGCAATAATGAGTACACGTACAATACAGAATCGCAAAGAAAGGCTGATTACTATTTTGGTTGTGCCTTTAATGAGCTGCTCAGCAAGATTGCCTGTTTATACCTTGCTTATTGCATTGATAATACCCGATAAAATTGTTTTCGGATTTATCAATTTGCCCGGACTGGTACTTATGATGCTTTACCTGGTAGGCTTTTTTGCTGCCCTGGCAGTATCGCTCGTACTTAAGTATGTTATTAAAACCGAGGAAAAATCCTATTACATAATGGAAATGCCTGTTTACAGGGCTCCGCGGTGGAATAATGTACTTTATACTATGCTGGAAAAAGTTAAGGTATTCTTATTTGATGCAGGAAAAGTAATTGTAGCAATTGCAATAATACTGTGGGTGCTTTCCAGTTATGGTCCACCATCGGCTTACCGGGCTATTGAAAAAAAATATGAAACTGCATTTGCACAGCATGGTGCAGACAGCATTTTACTTCAACAGCAACTGCAGGCTGAAAAACTTGAATCATCTTATGCAGGTTTAATGGGACATGTGCTTGAACCAATAATTCAACCGTTAGGTTTCGACTGGAAAATAGGTATTGCATTAATTACTTCATTTGCTGCAAGGGAAGTTTTTGTAGGCACCATGAGCACAATTTACAGTGTTGGTAAGGATAATGAAGATTTACTCACCGTGCGCGAGAAAATGGCTGCTGAAAAAAACAGCGATACCGGTGAACCTTTTTATTCGCTTGCTGTCGGGGTTTCGCTAATGTTGTTTTATGCATTCTCCATGCAGTGTATGAGCACACTTGCTGTGGTAAAACGCGAAACAGGAAACTGGAAGATACCTTTAATCCAGTTTTTATATATGGGCTTATTGGCCTATGGGGCAAGTTTCGTAGCTTATAACCTGTTAAGTTAATTTGGTTATGTCTTTAAAAACACCAACGTTAGTCGTAATACTTTTAGCTGCTGTAGCGTGGACTTATACCGTACTGAATATTGGTGAATACAAGTCGGGTCATGTTATTGTGGAGGATGTGATTAGTTATTACTCATACCTGCCTGCTTTTTTTATTGAAAAAGACCTGTCCCTACAGTTTCTTGATAATAATCCTAATGCAATACCAAATGCATACTGGCACCAGGAATTACCCACAGGTGAAAAGGTTTTTAAGATGACACTTGGAGTTAGTGTTTTGTATGCTCCATTTTTCTTTCTGGCACATGTTTATGCGCTTTTAACCGGGTCAGTTGCCAATGGATTTTCTGTTCCTTATCAATTGTCCATTGGACTTTCGGGCGTTTTTTATGCGTGTATGGGATTACTGATTTTGAGAAAATTGTTACGTAAATACTATAGCGAAAAGGAAGTAGCTATAACCTTACTCATAGTTTGTTTCGGTACCAACCTGTATAATTATGCAAGTAAAGAAGCAGCCCTATCTCATGCGTTTAGTTTTTTTCTGTTTAGTGCATTGCTTTGGGTCAATTATAAATGGCATCAGCATCCCACATTAAAAAAAAGCCTGGTTTTGGGATGTGTTGCAGGCTTGATCATTCTTATTCGACCTACCAATATTGTAGTTTTATTATTGGTTTTGTTATATGGTATTGTTGACTGGCATTCAATAAAAGCAAAACTCCGTTTTTTATTTTATCATAAGAAACAGGTATTGCTTTTCGTACTTACTTTAATAGCTGTGTTGCTGCCGCAGTTTTTATACTGGCATAAAATAACCGGAAGTTGGCTGGTGTATACTTATGGCAATGAAAAACTTTATTTATTGCAGCCTCATATTGCTGAAGTTTTGTTCAGCTTTAGAAAAGGCTGGCTTATTTATACACCCGTTATGATTTTTGCATTGGTTGGAATATCTTTTATAAAAGGTCAGGCCCGTGATTATATTGCTGCTATCGTGGTTTTTATGCTAATAAATATTTACATCATAAGCAGCTGGTGGTGCTGGTGGTATGGTGGTAGTTATGGTATGCGCACAATGGTTGAATCTTATGCACTATTAGCAATACCATTTGCTGCGTTAATCCATCATTTGCTTGGAAAATTAGCAATAGTCCGAAATGTTGTATTTATATGTATTGGAATTTTAAGCTGCTGGAATTTATACCTCAATTACCAGTATAAAAGAGGAATTTTGCATTACGATAGTATGACTGCAAAAGCTTATGCTTCCTTATTTACAAATTTTCACAAGCCTGAAAATATGGAGCAATTACTTTCACCGCCTGATTACAGTGCCGCACTTGAAGGAAAAGAAAAATATAATTGGAAATAAAAATCTATTAGAATATTAATTTAAAAACAACTTTGTCTATGTTAATGAAATACAGAATTGGATTTGGATATGATGTACACCAGTTAAAAGAAAATCGTAAACTGGTTTTAGGTGGCATTGAACTCAACCATCCCAAAGGATTATTGGGTCACTCGGATGCCGATGTTTTAATTCATGCTATTTGTGACGCGCTGCTGGGTGCTGCTAACCTTAGGGATATAGGTAATCACTTCCCTAACACGGACCCGAAGTATAAGGATGCCGACAGCAAGACCATTCTTGAAGAAGTAGTACGCTTATTGAAAATGAATGAATATTATATTGGAAATATAGATGCTACACTTGCGCTGGAGCAGCCAAAAATAAATCCTCACATTGATGAGATGAAAAAATCCCTGGCAGGCGTAATGGAAATTGATATTAATGATATTTCTATTAAAGCTACCACTAACGAGAGAATGGGATACGTAGGAAGGGAAGAGGGTGTAAATGCATTTGCTGTTGCTATCATTTACAAGGTATAATTTCAGAATGAAAAAGTATACTCGATGCCAGTAATAAATGAAGTAAGGGGATTATTAACATTAATTTCCTTGTCAACCAGAAAATAACCGTTAAGGCTGTTTTTCTTGTTCAGCTCATAGGAAGTGCCAAGGGAAATTCTCCATTCATCAATTTCATTTCCTTCAGGTTTATTAAGCGGGTAAAACAATTCAAATGACAAATACGGATCAAATTTTTTGATACTGTGCTTAACGGTTAACTTATTGCGCCAGTAATATTGGGGTTCGCTGAAATCCTCATTACTGCCGACTGACTTGATTTGATCCTGAAATCGTGTTCGGAAGATTACATTCCATTTGTGTTGTTTATAACGGTAAGCAATATCAAGGTACAAACGGTTCCGTTCATCATAGGTTAAATCAGGTTGTAGTTTTTCAATAAAACGATAATTCAATGAAGCATTAAAACTTTTAGAGATTTTATACTGTATGCCAATATCAGTAAAGTAGGTGCCGAGCTGAGAATAGTTTTCCTTAAGCCTGAACTCCTGGGATAATGCAGCTTTCCAGTTATTGTTTATCTTTTTCTCAATATTTGCTGTAAGCCATAATCCTGCATCTTGCTCTTGTGCAAAAGAGCCTGAGCTTTGAAAAAAAAGCACTAATAGAATTACAAAATTTATTTTTTTCATTCGCAATTGGTCATCAGGCAATCAGCTATTCTTACTGCCATTCTCGTAGTAATATATTTTCAGTTCTGCAGTGTCTTTCAGAAAATCGATGTGCTGTATGCTCACTTTATGAATGTCAAGACCAGTCCGGTTTTTAAGGTCCTCAAGTAAAATGGGTAGGTTTTCAGGCTTAATGTTTTCAATATTTTCGTACTGAACATTCTGAACGTGTTCATTTTTTACAAGAAGGTTGCCGTCCAGTAAAAAGGCAAAGGCTATGATGATAAAATTAATGAAAATACATTCGAAATAAGTTCCCTTTATAGATGCAGTAATAAGTCCAATTGCAATTACAATGAATAAATAGGTCATATCTTTCTCAGAAATATTTTCGGTGCGGTAGCGCAGCAATGAAAAAACTGCAAATAATCCAAAGGCTGCACCCATACTCATTTCCACTTTGTTGAGCAGGTAAGTGAGAACAAATATGATCAGGTTAAACATAAAGAAGGTAAAAAAGAAATCCTTCTTATTGTATATGCGGTAATAAACCAGCCAGATTAATATAAAGGTTGACAGCACATCAATAAGCATGCGCATAAAGAACTTATCACCCAGTTTATCAAATATTTCTATGTCCATAATTAATATTACTTAGTATTTTATTGATGATGTGTTTTTGAGCTTTAAAATTATTGGTTCTTACACCGGGATGTAATTCTGAAATCCCTATACAGTATTTGCTCAGTGATTTTTCTGTGATGTGTAATTTCTTAAGCACCTTGGTTACCGGAGAACTATTGTCAATTTTGGCCTGTTTTACTTCAGCTATCACCAGGTTGTTGAAATTTTTTTCATGGTCATCAACCTTATAAGTAAGAAACAAATCAAAAGTAGCGCGCTCCGCAAGATCATTACGTACCAAGGTAATCCGGGAATAGTCAATTCTTATTTTTTGCTGCAGGTTTTCTGCCTGCCTGAAAGTCTGCTTTTCATAAAATTGCCTCAGGTCATTGGAAAGCGTGCTTTCAATGGCATTGGTTTTAATCCGCTTTTTAATGGTACGGTTCTTATTGTTTTTAATTTTAACTTCAAAAAAACTCAAACCCGAGTCGGCATATTTCCTGAATCTTACTTTTAACCGGTTGCCGAATTTATTGTGATGCATGTTGTAAAACGTATAGTCCTCATCATCCATGTAATAAGATTCATATTTATTTAATCGTATTCCATCAACATCAAGTATTTTATAGTATGGAATTAATTCGGTTAATATTTCACCTAGCTGATTAAGATTAAAAGCAAATTTCCTGTCCATGCGATTTAGCAGGGCAGCTTCATCCATTTCCTTCAGGGCAATGGGTGTAAATTGCTGCAATATATTCTGATCAAAATCCAAGGAAGTAGGAATTAAATTTTACAGTAAGCTTTTTAAAAAATTAAAGTTTGATAATCATTATTTCAGGAATTGTTACTTCCGATTTATTTTTAGTGATCTCAACTGTTTTTTCTACTACTACCTTGCCACCGGGGGCCGGTGATACAAAATTGGTATCGTCAGAATAAACAAATATTTTATAGGTTCCTTTTCTAAGGTATTTAAATTCATAAGTGCCATCATAGCTTGTACGTGTGCGGTTGTCACTCGTAGTGCCATCGCCATAAATGATATAAACATCTTCTTCCTGTGCACCATAGTCAGTAAAGAAAGGTGCAGGGAATGAACCGTTATAATCGCGTACGGTAATTTTTCCTTTTAGCGTTGAAGTACCGCCTTCTCCGGGCTCCTTTTTACAGGATATGATCAGAACACATAACGCTAAAATAGCAGTGAGGAAAGTTATTTTCATTTTGTAAAAATATAATTGACTGATTATTGTAAAACTAATTTTAACCTAACCGGTTGGATCATATCATTTATTTCAAATACATATATACCATTTGTTAAGTTACTTCTATTGATGTTGAACTCTGAAACTCCGCTAATAACTGAATTTAATATTTCTTTTCCGGTAATATCATATAGCTTAATGGTGTACTTATTATTTATGTTGAGATTGTATAGTACAAACTGGCTGTGAACAGGATTGATTATCCGTATTCCTTCTGTAGCATTTGTTTCAAAACTACCGGCATTAACATAACCAAGGGCATTCAGTTGCTGAATAATATTGGTATAACGAGCCTGAATAAAGCTCTTTAACCCGGGTATATTGCCCATATCATTATTAATGTTGAAATCGAAATTGGCATTTGTAAATTGCTTGTTGGGGTCAGCATATACATAGGGTCTTATGCTATTGGCAATACTGTCAATTATCGGATAGAAATGTGACGGAGAAAAATCATAAGCAATCCATTGATATATATAATTTAGATACGAAGTTTTGTAAGTGTTATTTGCCAGCATTTTATTGGTCAGAGGTCGGTTAGCTGGCGGGTTATTCACATAAAGCAAATCAAGATTCTTAATTTGAGAAAGGCTCATGCCCATATTAAAATTTCCGAAAGCTTCGTTTACATCCCAGGCAATCCAGTTAAATTTACCGGTTATGGTATCGTGATAAATATAATAGTTATGGCCTGAGCCCAGGTAAGAATCAAGGTTGACAAACATATTGTTTGCAGCCCATGCTTTAATTGCATAAGTCGAATTTAGAACCACTTCTAATGAATCATAAAAATTTGCAGGTGGTGTATTATTCAACTCGTCAAGTAAATGCACAAGTTCACTCCAATCATTTACAGTTGTGTTAGTTTTTAATTCATAGTCGCCATAATAGGATGAGGCCAAATTGCCTTTCCATTTTAAATCGCCATGCGGATCGCCTTTATACAAATTACCATCATTATTGCCAAAATGATAAGTTAGAAAGGTTTTATTTACCTGTTCAACCAGTGTATAAAATCCCCACAGTGTTCCGTTTATATAAACATTGGCATAAGCGCAGCGTGGTGCAGGAATCCCATGAGCATTCATGAAGTCATTCATCAATTTTTCGCGCATCAGGGTTGGGTCTTTAAAAGCATTATTCAGGTTAATGGTTTTAAGACCGTCAAATTTCTGAGCTTTATATTCATCAAATTCAATTTTGATTGACTTTTTAACACCAGGCATTGAATTGAATGAGGAATTTCCTTTTAGCGAAACACAAACCGAATCAAAGTAAGCACCATCAATATCTACAGCTCCAAGGTAACATTGATCAGTTGAATGATAGGTCATCAATGAATCCCAAAATGCCGGATCAGTAAAATAAAAATTTACAGTATGTATAGCGCTGCTGTTAAAAGTACTATCGCCATCTGTGGAGTATGGACTCTGTGCATTTGATTTTAGAAAAAGCAGAAAAAGTAAAAAGCAATACAAAAATCTATTCATTATCATATAAGGTATTTATCCTTCTTTTGACCGTTTATACCTGCTTTAGTTTAATAATGTTTGTTGGAGAAATTATGCAGACAAACTGATTACAAAATTGAAACTGATTTAATGTCTTTCAAAAAGCAATCTTGGCTTTTCATCGCAGAATAACACCAGTTGTTTTCCTTCAATCTTGTATCGTGATACGCAATCAAGCATTTCTAAAATCTTTTTTTCTTTTTCGGCATTAGCACAACGCTTGGTGCGCATGCTTTCTACCGGTCCTAATTTTATAGCTCCTGATTTGTCGGCCAGTAACGGGCCACGCATAGCATTGCATCCGGTATTCCCCGAAAATGTTTTTTCATCTGGCGCAATATTCAGCTCAACACTTTTTGAATCATCTTTAACAAGCTTACCTGTTTCATCATAAATGCCGGCTAAAAACCAGTTATAGGTAAGCTTTACGTTTATTTCCTGTTCTGCATTGTCCTTTTGAGCAACACAAATACTGCTGAACAGCATCAGTAACAGAACCGGAATTTTTAAAAGGTCTATTTTCATCGCATAATTAATTTTCGTGCAATGCAATCAACCGTTGTATTAAACGAAAGTCGGGAAGAAATTACTATTTTGAATAAACTATTTTCTCAGTTTGCTTATATCCTCCGGCTATCAGCTCAACCAGGTAAACCCCAGCAGGTATATTAGCCCGTGCAAAATCCACCTGCATGGAATAAGTTCCCTGCTGGCTCACTTTTTCGCTATTGGTAATAGAAGCAACTTCAGTTCCTGTTATGCTGTATATCTTAATACTTACCGCCATAGGCGCGGGCAGGTTATAATATATTGTTGTTGACTGATTGAACAATGCCGGATAAACTGATAACCCTGGCTGTATACCTTGAACCGGGCTGATGCCTGTACTTGTGGTAAAATGTGCCACAATGGTATCTGTTCCAGACAGGTTAAGCGAAACATTTGTTGATGCAGCATTTGGATTAAACACCTGGTTTGCAGAAGTCCAGTTAACAAAACTATATGCAGTATCTGTAACCGTGGCTTCCAGCAAAGTGTTTATACCGCTATAATATTGACCTGTCCATGGTAGTTGTGAAGGCGCTAGTTGCAGAGTATTGAATTTTACAGTACCTGCATTGGCGGGGTCAGCGTTAACAACAACATCGTATGGCCCGGTGAGACTGTAGCATCCTGTAAAGCCCTGTGCAAGATAACCGCAACGGTTAAGTATAAATGTTCGCATGGTTTGAACATTCGTAACCCATTCTGTATAGGTTCCGTTCCAGCGATTGGCATGTTGGGTCATTTCTGCATTTATTACCTGCACTGTGCTGTCGAACTGCGCAAGCATGTTATCACAACTGAACGTAGTATTCCATAAATCAACCTGGCGGGAAACATATAACTGGTTAAACTCAGGATTGGTGCGCAGTTTATTCAGCAGTAATATGTGTCCTTCAGGATCTGAATTGGTATTTCCGGCCAAAGTAAGAGGATCGCAAGGTGGTGCATTGAAAGCAGTGCTTGGTATACCCGTATAGTTAATATAATGATCAAAGGTGGCATCATTATCCCATAAAATGTAGCCCCACTTTAAGTGAGTACCAGTGCTGTCTAATCCGCGCCACCAGCCGGTATTATAGTTTAACCAGTCTGAACAAACAGTAAATGCATTAACAGTTACATAGTCAATAAGACTTATAAAATCCAGGCGGTCTTTTACATAATTGAACTTTGAAGTATCGTTCATATTATTATTCATAATATAACTTCTCAGATTATTCCATTCAGTAAGGGCTGCAGTGCCTCCATATTCAGCCCATGTATTTCCCCATGTTTCAATAAAATGCAGGTGGTATTTATCCTGGCCATAGTAGTAGCTGGTATTGTCGTGGTCATCAGGATTATCGCGCAAATCATAAACGCCCCAATATGCGCCATTCAGATAAACAATGCACTTAGCACCTAACCTTACATCAAGTTGAAGATTTCCACTTTTGGCAAGGTTGTGAATATATGCATCACGCAGGTGTGCGCTTCCAAGGTTTGCAGTATGGTGATCAGCAGGGTAGTTATCATCTCCTGCAGCACGTAAGATTATTCGCTGATATTCATCGCGTGGAGTTACCTGAAAAAGCTGCTCTTTTATTACAGCATTGTAACCCATTTCATCACGCGAAATGAAATCAAGGCTTCGCTGGCTGTTGGCCCATGAATCTTGACCGTGCCTGTTAAACTCACCATATGTTTTGGCTTTGCGGGTTTGCGAGGTATCAAAATATTCAAATGTGCCAATTGGGGTAAGTGAACCGCTTCCGTTTGCTAATTGTGTAAGATTAGTACCGGATATGGAAACAACAGGTATGGTATGCGAAGCATTAATAAAGTAAGTGCTGAACTGAATAAAGCTCGGCAAAATTTGCGGGTCGGTGCTATAACAAATGGCCTTTAATATGCGGGTAATACTTATAGTAACAGGCGTACTGTATAAAGCAGAAGTAGTTAAAGGTAAACTCCCATCAGTTGTATAACGAATAGATGAATTCGGTTCAGTAGTAGTAATGGTTACTGTTTGAGTTGAAGTATAAAAGCCGGGAAGCACATTAAAATCAGGCCTGTCAGCATACTTAAGGTATGGTGTAGCGGTATTGTTGCTTGCGCCAGGAGTAGGTGTCGTAAAGATACTCCAGGTTGCAGCCCCATTGGTAGTGCG
>JBGARN010000039.1:0-30743 GCA_044230205.1 Bacteroidia bacterium | reverse complement strand
GCTGCTATGGCGACTCAGTTTTACTGCATGCCGAAGGTGGAACATCATATATCTGGACAGGAGTTAATGGTTTTTCATCTTCATTGTCGGATCCTTTTATAGTTAATTCATCATCAATCGACAGCGGAACCTATACAGTGGTTGTTACTAACAATTATGGATGTTCTGATGTTACTTCATTACAAGTAATCATTCCGGAACAGATATTTATAAATACACAGGTTAATGAAATCAATTGCCAGGATGGCAGCGGAGTTGTTAACCTCACCGTAAATGGAGGAACGGGTGGTTATACTTATTTGTGGAACAATGGTTTTACTACACAGAATATTACCAATTTAAGTGGTGGTACATATACTGTTATTGTAACTGACGCTAATGGCTGTACCTCATCTTCAGATGCTTTAATTTATGGTAAAGTTCACGCTGTTATTACTCAAATGGAAGCTGTCACACAATGGAGTCCCGTGAATGGGAGTTGTACTGTATCTGCAATTAATGGAAAGTCACCCTATTCCTTTGCATGGAATACAGTACCTGTGCAAACGACTGCTACTGCAACCGGTCTGAAATCAAAAACCTATTCTGTTATTATCACAGATCAGAATGGTTGTACAGTTTCTCAATCCGTAAGAATGTTCGGATTGAAAATGGAAATGACTAAACCATCTTATCTCTATTGTTCAGATGGAAAAATAAAAGTTACCCTCATTAATTACACAACAGACAGCGATGCAACATTTACATTATTTGATTCAACCAATACACAAGTTGCTACATGGGATTTAAGTATCGATTCCTTAAACAATCATTCCTTCACAGGTTTAAGAGCAGGACTATACACCACACAGGCTACTTTTGGAAACCAAACCGCAACAACAGATTGTATTTTGAAGGATGGTCCTTGCAATTTTAGTTTTAACGATGTGGTTATTGACTCTGTAGTAAATGGATGGTATGGTTATGGTTGCGAAGAATCATATGAAATAGAAATTCATTACAATGGGTCAGCATGTCAACCAATTACTATTAGTGGTTATTATCTTGATTGGAATGACAACCGAATAGATATTACTTTTAATCAATCTGGAAATTATTACGTGGCTAGGGCATTTTCGGCCCTTTTTTCGAGAGGAATGACCATTATCGGTACAAATGGAAATTGTTCCGACAGTATTTTCTTCCATCCTAATTATCCACCTTGTATAGCAGAAATTGTAAATGAAGTTATTAGCTATGGTTCATGTGGAGCCCTTTATTCTGCATCAACCATAAGTAATGCTTGCAATCCAATTGATTATTACTCGATTAATGGATTGACGAATAATTATCATGTAAGTTCTTATGGTTATTCTATATATGGATCTGCCATACCTGATGGAATCTATTCAGTAAATTATGGGAATGCATATTGTGATGATAATTCCATTTTTGTTGTTTCCGGAGCTACCTTTGAAGCACCATTCAATTTAACATATAATCAAATTGGCAACAGTCAGGATGTAAGATTAAGATGGGAAGATCTTTGCATATACGCCAGCTCTCAAAGTATTGGCTACCAGATTCAGGTAAAAAAAGAAAGTGATAATAATTGGACCACCTATAATTCACTCGCTTATCAATTGAGTAAGAAAATACCCAATGTAATAAATGACAGTATTTATTATTTCAGAGTGCGGTCAAAGCCATATAATGGCGTTTACAGTCTGTGGTCAGATACAGCATCATTTTGCATTGGCAGTAATTGCGGTGTTGCGCGTTTTGCATTGCAAAATAGAACCACAGACAATAATCAAATATTCGTACAGCCCAATCCTGCAATGGATAAAATTGAATTAATTTTTCCTGATGAGATTAGCTCAAAAACTGACATTGCTATTTACGATGATATGGGAAGAATAGTATTAAGCTACACTTCGTTCAAACCTGGAAAAAATGTTGTAATAGATATTACTAAACTTATTTCTGGATCATATCATATTCGGGTGTTTAACGATGAAATGAATCTGAATACAAAATTTTTAAAATTGTAAGAATCTATTTCATTACAATGAAAATAAAAAAAGCCACTCTCAGGTGGCTTTTTTCAATTGAAGTTTACTTTTTGTAATACGCTTCTTTCTGCGGCTTCAGCGGTCGTCCCAACCAAAGAGGCCTGCGTAAATTATCAGGGCCTGGACCCGGGCGTGTCATCGCTAACCAGTCTTTATAAATCTGGTACGATTTTTTTGTGTCTATGTAAATGTCACCATAGTTATCATTTGCTCCGGCTTTTTCAACAGAAACTTTCTGATGCCAGCAATGCATACCACTAACCGGATCGGGGTGTACAGGGAAGGTTATGTTCTGATGTACTCCACTGTCTTTCCAGAATATCAATTCACTATCAGGGTCATCACTTTTATAGCGTTCAATTTGTTTTACAAAATTGATTTTATACTCGCCATTTCCTAACTCATTAATTTTAATCGTACTCATGGCCCAACGGTTTCCTTCAGGGTCATGCTCTCTGCGCCATCGGCCAAGGTGATGCGAGCAGGCAACTACTCCCGGGCGAATGCCTTCTGTAACCCATGCTTTATCGATAAAATAGCCCATACCGGTTGAAACTTTTACTAAATCGTTGGTTTCAATACCCAATCGTTTTGCATCATCAGTATTTAACCATACAGGATTACGCTGCGAAATTTCTACCAGCCATTTTGCATTACCACTTCTCGTATGAATCATAGTTGGCAAACGGAATGTTGGCACTAATGCCATTTCATTTTTTGACTGGTCCATCTCGCGCCAATACACATGCGACTTGGTGTATCCCGGTATAGCATACTCAGGCCACTTCCAGTCAATCATGGTTTGCGAAAAGAATTCCTGCTTCTTAGATGGTGAAGCAAAACCTTCTACATTTTTTCCATTGATCTTAACACCTTGTCCTTCGGGCACTTCTTTAATATGCTGATAGGCAACACTCTTATTGATTTCGAATGCACCATATTTTTTCATGTAATCAAGAGGGGAGAGGTTTTGTTTCGCAGCAGCGTCCGGTAAGCCGGGAACATTGTTAAAGATGTGAGCATAATATTCATCAATCGTAACCTTTGTTCCTGGTTTATTGGGCGATTCAAAATGTTTGCGGATGCCCAAGGAACCATCAGGGTCAATGCGCCATGAAAGTTCAATCCAAAATTCATCCTCTTCCCACACTTCGCCAACATTTGCTTCATACGTGTATTGAACCTCTTTGCCTTCTCTTCGCATATACTCACGCATAACTGGTTGACGGAATGCAATCCATTTACCTGCATGGGTTTCATAGCTGTTTAAATCATGACGCTCGGATGCAAGTCCAGTAGGCAAAACATAATCTGCAAAAAAAGCAGTTTCATTCCAGGTTGGTGTAATTGCAACATGACATCCAACCAAGCTTCTGTCTTTAAACATTTCTATCCAGCTCATACCGTCAGGATATGTCCACACAGGATTGAATACGCGGGTAAAATAAGTGTCGAGTTTTCCTCTTTTATCTTTTAAAAGGTAGGGGAGGATGATGCTCATCTCATAATGTGTTAATGGATACTCATCAGGATAATGCAATTCATTCCATTTACTGTGTGCTGGTGGTGTATTGAAAAATGTTGGTTTGAACTTATTCCATGCATTGGGCAACACACCGCCTTCGGTTCCCACAGCACCAACCAATACGCTCAGAAAATGCAATGCGCGTGAAGTCTGCCATCCACCTAAATTACCAGCAGTTGAACTGCGCCAGCTATGACATGCGAATTTGGTTCCTGCATTGGCAATTTCATGTGCTACATCTACAATCATCTTTGCATCCACTCCACATTCAGCAGCTGCAAATTCAGGAGTATATTCTTTATACTCTTCTTTTAATGCAGAAATAAAATCTTCAAATTTTGGTGTAGTGCTTGGATTTTTATGTTGAAGATATTGTTCCCAGTTCACCCAATTCTCAACAAACTCACGATTGTATTTTCCTTCATCAATAATGATTTTAGCCATTGCAAAAAACATAGCAGCCTCAGTGCCAGGATAAGGAGCAAGCCAGTAATTAGCACGAGCTGCTGTGTTGCTCAAGCGAATATCTATTGCACACAACTTTGCACCAGCCATCATGCCATCGATGATTCGTTGTGCATGCGGATTAAAATAATGACCCGTTTCCAAATGTGAACTCAACAGCAGTATAAATTTTGCATTGGCAAAGTCAGCAGATGGCCTATCGTAACCGCTCCAAATGGCATAACCCAAACGGGCACTTGATGAACAAACATTCGTATGTGAGTTATGTCCATCAATTCCCCATGCATTCAACACACGTTCGATATAACCTTCATGACCCGGGCGACCAACATGATACACTACTTCATCATGCCGTTCTTCTATAAATGCTTTGCGAATTCTTGAAGCAATATCATTCAAGGCGTCATCCCAACTTACGCGTTCCCATTTTCCTTCACCGCGATTGCCGACCTGTTTCATCGGATATAAAATCCGGTCGGTATCATTTATCTGGTTGATTGTTGCAGGTCCTTTGGCACACAAATGGCCACGGCTTGCAGGATGATAAGGGTTGCCTTCAAACTTACGCACCTGGTTGGTTTCTTTGTCTATGTATGCAAGTAATCCGCAGGCTGATTCGCAATTGAAACAAGTAGTTGGAACAATGGAGTAATGCTTTTCTTTTTTAGCAGGCCATGCACTCGGATCATACTCAACCCAATCGTTCCATTTTTCAGGCGGGGGATATTGTGTAAGGTCACCCGGTGGTGTGAGCTTTGGCAGATCATCAGCTACCCGATCAAGCTCTTTTCCTTTGTAGCGATTTAATTTTTTTATGATGCCGATTTTCTCAGCAGCTTTTTCAATTACAGAACGATTATCGCGCATAAATTTGCTTTATATGAGGTAAAGAAAGTGAAAAAAGTATATGGTTTTAAGGGGGCTTTTACTTTCATCGTCCAAAAATATTTTCTGGTTTTCCCATTTTATCAACAGTATAATTTTTCAGTATGATCATATTATCGGCCAGCTTTAAAATATCTTCCTTGTCATGTGTAACCATAATGGTAGTTAACTTAAAGGTTTGATGCACCTGTTGAATATAACCGGTAATTTTTTGTTTCAAATCATCATCCAATGCTGACATTGGTTCATCAAGCAATAGCAGGTTGGGTTTACGAACCAATGCGCGTGCAAGCGCAACCCGTTGCTTTTGTCCACCAGACAGTTTTAAAGGTTTGACATTTTGCATAGATGACAATTCAATCACCTCAAGCAATTCGTCAACTATGGTATCACCATTTTTTTTATCCAGTGCAAATTCGAGATTTTCACGTACCGTCATATTTGGAAATACTGCATAGTCCTGGAAAACAAATCCGATATTTCGTTTTTGAGGAGGAACAAATATTTTTTCCTGCGAATTGCACCATGTTTCATTTTCAGTTTTTAGAATGCAATGTTCGCAATGAGTGAGTCCAGCAATAATGCGTAACAAAGTTGTTTTACCTGCGCCTGACGGTCCGTATACAGCAAGGAATTCGTTGTTTTCTACCCGTAAGGAAATTTCAAGATTTAAAATTCCACTTGCTGCATGAATTTTTTTGCGGGCTGCTAGTTCAATCATATCAGCGAAGTTGACTTTTCAAATTTCCTGTTGGTCATATAAACTGCTATTAACAACAGGTAAGTAAATACAGAAAGCAAAATTGAATAGAAACCTGCTTTGGAGTAATTCATAGCCTGCACTTCATCATATATAGCAATTGAAATCACTCTTGTTTGATCAGGGATGTTTCCACCAACCATCAGCACCACTCCGAATTCGCCAATGGTATGGGCAAATGTGAGTACCACAGCTGTCAGTAAGGATGCCCGCATGTTGGGTAGCAGTACCTTCATTAAAGTGGTGAATTTATTTTTCCCCATAGTATATGCAGCCTCCTTAAATGAATAAGGTACTGACCGGAATCCTGAATGCAAAGGGTGAACCATAAAAGGCAAACTGTATAATACCGAAGCTACAACCAAACCACTAAATGTAAATACGAGGCGAACACCAAATTGTTCATAGAGAAAGTTTCCAAATGAATTTTGAGGACTGAATGACATAAGCAAGTAGAAGCCCAGTACTGAAGGAGGCAACACTAATGGGAGAGTTATGAGTGCCTGAACAATTACTTTTAATCTGAATTGACTGTAAGCCAGCCAATGAGAAAGTGGAAGACAAATTACAAACAAAATAAGTGTTGTAATAGCTGCCAGCTTAATGGTAAGAAGGAGAGGTTCATATTCGATCATAAAACGTTGCAATTAGTTTTGAGAAAAGCCATAGTATTTTAAAACTGCAATTGCTTCTCCGGTTTTCATAAATTCAGCAAATGATTTTGCAGTTTTATTATCTCTTGCATTTTTCAAAATTACAAATGACTGCTCAAGTTTTGCGTGAGCATTTTCAGGAATAAGGTAATACATTATTCCTTCGCGCTGCATAGCCGGTGATAATGCAAGTGACAATGCAATAATACCTATATCAGCCGCACCAGTAGTAATAAACTGTGCAGTTTGCGAGATGTTATCACCCAGAACAAGTTTATCTTTTACCTTATCATATATTTTAAAATGTTGTAAACATTCAACAGCACGTTTACCATAAGGTGCATGTGCAGGATTAGCAATTGCGATTTTATATACGGAAGGATTAAGCAATGTTTTGATACCTTCATTGTTAACCTGGATTGATTTACTGCAAACTACAATTCGTCCGATGCCATAAAGTTGTGGTTCGCTAATTGCCCGTCCGGATAGCTTAAGTTTTTTTGGATAATCCAGATCGGCAGAGAAAAACATATCAAACGGGGCATCCTGCTGTATTTGCTCAAAAAATTTACCGGAAGAACCATAGGTTACTTTAATATCAGAACCTGTGTTCAATTTTTCATAAACACTGATTATGGAATCTAATGCAAATTTAATATCAGATGCTGCAGCAATATTTATGGACTGTGCATTTAGCCCTGAAACAATAATGCAAATTGAAAAATGCAGTAGCAGGTATTTATTTGGGCGGATTTTCATTAAAGCTAATCATCCAGTTAATGCCAAACTGATCTGTAGCCATTCCGAAATAATCACCCCAGAATGTTGAGGCCATCGGCATTTTCACAATGCCTCCTTTTGAAAGGCTGCCAAATAAACGATCGGCTTCATCTTTACTATCAGCATTCAGTGAAATGTTGAAATTATTTCCGGCAGTAAAATCTTTAGCCCATTCACCGCCAGTGTCACTTCCCATAATTACAGAATTGCCAATGGGTAGCGATACATGCATGATTTTTTCTGCGTCCTCAGCCGGTACGGCTTTTCCATCCTCTGAAGGTGGCATGTCTTTGAAACGGCCCATGTATGGAAATTCGCCTCCAAATACTGATTTGTAAAAATTGAAAGCATCTTCACAGTTGCCGTTAAAAATGAGATAAATGTTTGCAGTTGCCATGTGATTTTGGTTTTAATTGGTGTATGGATATTTTGATAATAAAGTAACTAACTTAAAGGAATTGTTTGCGGAACTTTGATGAACAGGTATCCCGCAATTAATATTCCGGTAATAAGCATTAATGAAGACAGGTTTGTTGTTAAATCAGTTGTTGCAAAATGTAACATCATTAAAGGAATAATATTGCCGATTAGGATAACCCCAACCCAATAGTGTATTTTATATTTTCCTTCGGTTATAATAGTAGAAGCAAGTTTTGATTCCATAACTTTAGTGCCCCTGAATAATAGTAATGCAATTACAATATTAATCACGTGTATCCATTCAATAACCGGATAACTGTTATGTAATTGTGTTTGCAACAACAATGACATACCCATACTGCCAAAAACGGCAGCGTGAAGTAACATCCATAACCATGAAAAATTATTTTTCCAAAATGCCCGCCCTTTGGCCTGGGCAAACAGGAATGCAGTATAAATAGTGGTAAGAATAGCACCAGGAATTCCTAATGCCAGCATGGCTTTTGTAAGCCATTCGTTTTCCGTATAGGCTGCAACGGTGAGCAATAACAGTAACCCACAAAAACCAAGGATGATATAAGTGCCTCGGGCCAGCCATGATTTGAACTGTGGTCTGAAAACAATGTATAAAAATCGTTTGGGTTGCCTTAAATCTTTTATCAGCAGGGCTGCAGTCAACGTCATAAAAAGCAATGAAATCAATGAAATTTGAACTAACAGGTTATAACTTATGGCGTAACCGCTTAAGTATAACAGCGCTGTAACTAAAATTAATCCCGAAGCTATTGCTTTAGTATTCAGATAACCTACAACTTCCCAGCCCCAAAGCACTCCTTTATCCGGAGCATCATAAACACGTCTTGCTACTGCATTGTTATTTTTACTGTTATCCAGTGCTAAATCTTTTTTAGTTCCCACTCCCAACTCCTGCGAACTCCATAAATAATTAGTGCGGGTAGTGGCTGTTGGTTCAAGTGATTTAGGATTGCCATTTATATAAAACAGGTTCGGCACGGTTTCTTTCTCAACTTTTCGGGCTGTTGTTTTTTGAGTAGCCAGCAATTGGGATATTTCTGAGTTGGGGTTGCTCATATCACCGGCAATGATGGCATGCTCAGGACAAACAACAACACAGGCGGGCTCCAGGCCTACATCCACCCGGTGTGAACAGTAATTGCATTTTGCAGCTGTACTTGTAATAGGATCAATATATAAGGCATCATAAGGACAAGCCTGTGTACAGGCTTTGCAACCTATACATCGTTTATTGTCAAAATCTACAATTCCGTCTTCGCGTTTATACAAAGCCGTAACCGGGCACATTTCAACACAGGGTGCATTACTGCAATGATTGCAACGCATAACTGAAAATGAACGTGATGTATTGGGAAAGGTACCTTCCTCAATATACTTAACCCAGGTTCTGTTTACTCCAAGCGGAACGTTGTGTTCGCTTTTACAGGAAGTGGTGCATGCATGACAGCCAATGCATTTCCTGTTATCTATTATGAATCCGTATTTGCTGATAGCTTAAAATTATTAAAGTTAAAACTAAGTACTTTAGAATTTTATTGAATTAACCGAAGCGGATTACTTCAACATGTAATCACTTGCAATGATAACATTAGCGATTTAAATATTATAAAAAGTAATAAGATTTTTTAATGAATAATAATTGCAGGTGCCTTGCATAAACTGTTTAAGTGTTTTCGGCAAATTACTCCATACGCTCATCCAAATCTTCTTCATTAAATTCCATGGTCGATTGATAATTTCTAAGCAAGGCATTTTTCAATTTACGGCTGTATTCTGTTTTCAGCCATTTGATATAATTTTCTGTTGTTTTGCTTAAGCATCTTCCATATACACGGCAGCGATAATCAATTTCATCTTCCAGCAGGTGAACCAATTGAAGGGCTTCATGAAGGTTTGAACTGTTTTCAATACAGATTTTTATATGCTGATCGATAGAACGCTCAACTGCCAGTATCGGCCTTTGCTTATTGATTTGAGTCAGCCTGTGTTCTTCCTTCATGTCGAAATCTATTAACATGCTTTTGGAAAACCTGCTGCGCAAGCTCTCAGGCATAACATATTTATAGTGACGTTCAATTTCTTCATCACTGGCAATGGCTGCAAGATGCAATTCAGGATATTTAAATATGTTCATCCAGTCCACACCTGCTTCCCATAATCCAAAACGACTCAGGTTATTCCCAAGATCTATAACGGTAAACTCATTCTTCCCCGGAATTATTCTCGATCCTCTTCCTATCATCTGAAAATAAAGTGTAAGTGATTTAGTAGCACGGTTTAAAATAATGCTTTCTACTGTTGGCTCGTCAAATCCGGTAGTAAGAATACTCACTGAAGTTAGTATTGCATCAGGTTTTTCCCTGAACCACTGCAGTATCTCCCTGCGTTCGCGTGCAGTGTTGGTATTATCAAGGTGCTTGATAGCATAACCCGCTTCGTTGAAGGTATGATACACATATTTTGAAGTTTCAATACCATTATTAAAAATGAGGGTTTTTTTACCGAGGCTTTGTTCGCGATAGGCATTAAGAAGTTTATCCTGCATGCTGTGCTGATTATATAATCGCTCACTGCTGCTCACCGTATAATCGCCACCGGCACCCACTTTCAGCGAAGTAAGTCCAACGTGGTAGCTATACGTTGTAGCCTTTGCCAGGAATTTTTTTTCGATAAGTGAAGCAATGCTTTCGCCAACGATCAGGTCGTCATAGGTTTCGTTCATCGGCAGGTCGATGTTTGAGCTTAAAGGAGTAGCTGTTACTCCAAGCACAACACCTTTTTCATAAAACTTCAGAAGCTTTCCAAAAGCATTATAATGAGCCTCATCAATTATCATCAAGCCTACATTATCAAGGTTAAGTATTTTGTCGCGGAGCCGGTTATTAAGCGTTTCAACCATTGCAACAAAACACATATAATCATTAGGTACCGGTAATGATTTTACTTCGCTGTTGATTATTTTATTAGTAACACCAAATTCCTGCAACATCTGCGAAGTTTGAGCCGACAGCTCAATGCGATGCGTCAGGATCATTACTTTTTTACCGGTTTCTTTAATATATCGCCTTGCAATTTCTGAGAAAATAACTGTTTTGCCGCCACCTGTTGGTAACTGATACAACAGGTTATACCGCGCAGGATGATCTTTCAGTTTGCCAAAGATCTGCTCAATGGCTTCATGCTGATAATCGTAAAGTTTCTTGCCGAATACCTGCTCAGGTGCCGGTTCCTGTTTAAATTGGAATGATTCAGTACTATTCAAATGTACTATTCAAATCAATACGGGGGAATTGGAAGTAGAAGAATACAAAGTTAAACAACTAGTTAATTAGCAACTTTAATGAATAAGAACTTTGGTTGCATGAAAAATTAATGACATACAATCCATGGCTTAAGTGATGCTGTATTTGAAATTTATGTTCACCGATGAGCACTGCCTGCGATGTAAGATCAATTGATTTGCCATCCATAGCATAAGCAGTAATGGTATAAGGTCCCTTTATTGGAGCATTGCTGGTTAAAATTATTCTATTTTGATCTGCAAAAACAGCAGGATTCAAATCATATGCTGAATTGGAAGAAATTGCAGAAGTAGTGTTTACGCTACCTTCCATATAGTAAAGTTGCAAGGTTACATAATCAGAAAAAACAAGATGAAATTTACCGTTTTTATAAGCCAGGTCAGGGAGCAGATGAAAGCCAAAAGGAACAACATCGCTAACAGTATCTATATAGGTTCCTAAACCTTGAGCCCCTGTAGTTGAAAAACTGAAAAGAATATTTCGCTGTCCGTTAATTTCCTGGTCCCATACGGCTCCTATTGTATCACCACTGGCAGCTATCCTGATTACTTCCTGTATGCCTGAACCCGGAGGTGCAAAAATGTTCTTCTCAAAACCAGGCTGTCCGGTAATCACATTATAAGTAGAAAGATAACAGGCATTGTTATTCAAACCATTCATAAAAACGCTTATTAAGGTATCTCCGTTAAAAATTCCCTGGCCGCCTGATGAGGGGCAACTTGGATAAATCCATCCATTATTATCAATCATTGCTGTAGCGATAAAACTGTTTGCCGTATCAAGTGAAATAGCTGCACGCATATCTCTCAAATCATTTTGGCTTCCCCTGAAAATTACGGCTACTTTGTTGTCATTTGCTACAACACTTCCCGGGCAGCAATCACATGGATTAGCACCCAATGCTGAAGTAGCACTTACAGCAGGCTGAAAGGTGTTTCCGAAATCAAATGAACGTGTTACCAAGTATTGCGGATTAAGAAAATTGGTATCAAGTGATGCATATGAAATAATAGGATGCCCCGTCTTATTAATTGCTACTGACGGATATTGCGGTATAGAGTTACTGATATTGTCAACCCTTATTGTGTCAGAAAATGTGTAACCACCATCAAATGAGCACTGAAGAAATACATGTCCTAAATTCTGATCAATATAGGTTATATAAACAGTATCGTTTTTTGATGCGATATTAAAACCACCATTAGAGCTTACTAAAGTTGGAAAGTTGGCCGGGTTAACCTGTATGGGAGGTGTAAAACTACCAGCCACATAATGTTGAAGATTAATATTACCATTGGTAAAGTCGCCAAAACTCAAAACCGGTGTATTGCCGGTAACAATAATATGTGGCGATTCATACCCATTAATGCCGGAAATAGCTACCGGGCTTGACCATGTAACTGGTTGTGCATATGCAAATTTTATAGTGCAGGTTAATAAAACGAAGCAGTGTTTTAATGATGGCATTTCAGATTTTTTTAGAATAAATAGTTAGGCTTTTTCAAAATAGGGCGACAACTCATCATTAAAATATTCCAATGCATTTTTAACAGGTAAAGGAAGCCCGCCACCTAAAGCACACAAGGAACCTATCTGAAGAGTAGTAATTAAATCATTAAACAGTTCGCGGCTGATTTTATAATCACTGGTTTGGGCTTTATGTAGTAGTTCATAACCACGTGTTGAACCAATTCGGCAAGGGAAACACTTTCCGCAGCTTTCATGTGCCGTAAATTGAAATAAATGTTCAAGATACTTTACAATCGGGAAATCCTGTGGGATACAAACTACTGAAGCATGGCCTAATAAAAAACCATTCTTTGAAAATGATTCGAAGTCAACAGTAAGGTCGTTTATTTTTTGAACCGGAACCAATCCACCCAGTGGTCCTCCTATATGCATGGCTTTTATTTTGGTTTTGAAACCGCCACCTGATTCATTAATTAAAACAGATAGGGGAGTGCCCATGTCCACTTCGTATATGCCCGGGTTATTAATAAAGCCGTCAAGTGAAACCAATTTTGTACCTGTTGATTTGCCTATACCAATTGCTGCAAAATTACTTCCGCCTTTTTCAATTATATATGGAATACACGCTAATGTTTCTACATTATTTACAACAGTTGGCTTATTGAATAATCCTTGCTGAACAGGGTAGGGAGGACGCACACGCACTTCCGGCCGTTGACCTTCTATTGAAGACAACAATGCAGTTTCCTCGCCACAAATGTATGCTCCCTGCGCTGCTATCACTTTGAAATTATAACTAAAGCCGCTGTTAAGAATATTCTCTCCAAGTAAATTCTCATCGTACAAATCGTTAATGGCTTTGCGGGTAATTTCAATGGATTCAGGATACTCGCCCCTGATATAAACCACACCCGTATTTGCACCGGCAATATATCCGGCTATCATCATGCCCAGCAAAACTTTATGCGGCTGTTGCTCCAAAAGATAACGATCGCTGTAAGCACCGGGATCACCTTCATCAGCATTACAAACTATAAACTTCTGCTTGTCATTTATTTTCATGCATGAATCAAGCTTAAAAGCAATAGGAAATCCTGCACCTCCACGTCCGCGCAAACCCGATAATTTTAATTCGTTTAATAAATCACCTGCAGGTTTTTTTAAAGCATCAGCAAGTATTTTATAAAATTCCTTGATGGCAGGGGTGGGGGAAGTAAGTACCGGTGTGCCTATGCAACCCGTTTTGTAGTTATCAATTGCAATCTTTTTTTCGTTTTTAATTGCAGCTATATTACCAATCGCTTTACCTGAATAATTGTGGCCATCATAAAAAAATGAACTGTTTTCATGGCATCGGCCCAGGCAACACATTTCACCAATTTCATTTTCAGAAAAATGTTTAAGTAATTCTTTTTTCAGTGCAGGCTGTGTTCCGGCAGTAAGGCAGGAGCTTCCGTTACATACATAAACTTTCTTGCCTTTATTTTCAGGGCGCAGGAAATCATAAAAACTTGCCGAACCATAAACGTTGGCTTTGCCGATAAGAAAATCTTCTGCAAGTTTTTCCATCTGCTCAACATCCGGTGTGCCGGTTGTCTTAGCCGCAATTCCTAATTCTTCAAAAAGGTTATGCATTAAACCATTGCGTCCTGATAATTCACTGATATTTTTTGACATGATGTATGTGGTTTGTATTGAGACAAAATTAGGAAAATGTTTGAGGTTTAGGTTTGGAGTTTGAAGTTTAGTGTTTAAGGTTATTGTTCATGTGAATAATTTCTTAGTGGCATTGTCTCCACAGAATTAGAAGCCAAGACCGGTTGGATATTGTCGTTAAAAGATTGTTTTCAAAAAGACAACAGCTATGAAATTTCAAATTCTACATTTGCGGCCAATTAATAAAGGTCAGTTATTCAAACCTTTGAACAAACATTTTATGTCTATAAGAAAAGTAAACCTAGCCTTTTTACTAACCTTCGTCTTTCTTGCCGGATGCGAATCGTCCAAGCAAATCACCATCACCAATTCCTGGCTTAATAAGGAAAAGCTAAAGGACAAGTCTTTAAAAACTATATATATCATGGGATTATTCAAGAGCCGGGAAGTGAATTCAACACTTGAATTTGTATTGGCAAAAGAGGCTACAGAGCGCAGATATATTGTTTTCAGGAACCAGGAAGAATTACCTTTTAAATTTGATAACCCCGAACAGCAGAAAGAACTTGTTTTGGAAAAAGTAAAATCGCTTGGGTGTGATGCTATTTTTGTTTCTGCTTTAAAAAAAGTGAATTCACAAACTCGTTATGTTTCAACTTCCAGTATTGGCGTTAGCACTGGCGGTTATTATCCGATGAATGGTTACCAGAATAATTTCAATAATTATTACGCAGGATATTATGCTGAAACAAGCCTGTCAGGATATTATGAAACCGATAATGAGTATTTCTTCGAATCCAATCTTTATGATGTAAATACTCTTGATTTGCTTTGGTCGGTTCAATCGAAAAGCTATAATCCAACTGATGTGGAAAAAGTGAGCAAAGAATATTGCGATGAGTTATTCAAACTGTTGGAAAAAGAGAAAGATTTTAAAGGAAGAAAAACAGAAGTAAAGTAATTGATCTGGTTGTTCTCTTTACCCGTTCAAAGATTCTTATTCCATGAAGGGCTTAACTATGCTATCAAATTATCCTTTCAGATTTACTATAAATATTAAAAGAGCCGTTTCGCAGAAAACCGATTAAGGTGATGCCAAATTCATTGGCCATTTGTACTGCAAGGCTTGAAGGTGCACCCACCGCACATACCATTTTTATTCCGCACATGGCAGCTTTTTGTATCAATTCAAAACTTGCGCGTCCGCTTAATAATAACATGTGTTTGTTTAAGGGCAATAGGTCTGAAACTAAAGCAGCACCTGCCAATTTATCTAATGCATTGTGCCTGCCTACATCTTCACGCACCAATAAAATTTTACCCTCTAAATCAAATAAGGCGCAGGCATGCAAGCCACCGGTATATTCGAAAACATTTTGCTGCTTTCGCAAAAGTTCAGGTAATTGAATGATTAAAGAAGATTGGATGCTGAGATTATCACTATCAGCATTGATTTCACAAACTGTTCTAACAGCATCTATAGAAGCTTTTCCGCAAACCCCGCAGCTTGAAGAAGTATAAAAGTTGCGTTCTAAAAATTTAAGGTCAAATTCAACATGAGGCTTCAACTCTACACGAACAATGTTTTCCTGATTCTCAAATGTGTTTAAATCAGTGCAATATTTTATGCTAAGGATGTCATCCTTGTTTTTTAAAATCCCTTCAGTAAAAAGAAAACCCGATGCCAGTTCAAAATCATTGCCCGGTGTGCGCATGGTAACGGAAATGTTTTTTTGCTGGCGGTTGTTCTCACTTCCAAAACCAATCCGAATTTCAAGTGGCTCTTCTACAGCCAGCAAATCATCAGCATTATTACCTATATGCTTACTGTTACTAGCATCAGAAGTAAATTTTTTAATTCGAACAGCTGCTACAGAAGGTTTTGACATTGAGATAGGTTTATGTAGCCTTTAAAATTCTGACCCCGGATTTATTTATGACAATCCCGAAATTTTTCCATGGTTATCTATGTCCATATGCTCAGATGCAGGTACGGCAGGTAAGCCGGGCATGCGCATCATTTCACCAAGTATAGGAATTACAAAACCAGCCCCGGCTGCAAATTCAAAATCGCGAACATTGATTATAAAATCTCGCGGACGGCCAACTTTTGTTTCATTATCGCTAAACGATTTTTGTGTTTTAGCCATGCATACGGGTAATTTATCATAACCTAATTCTTTAATGGTTTTAAGTTTCATCCGAGCAGCAGAGCTATATTCTACACCATAAGCACCATAAATTTCAGTTGCTATGGTTTTGATTTTATCTTCTGTTGAAATACTCCAATCGTATAGCGGCTTAAAATTATTTACGCCACTTTCAATATTTTCTACTACAGCTTGCGCCAGTTCACGTGTACCTTCTCCACCTTTTGTAAATCCATAGCTCACAACTGCTTTTACACCCAGCTTGGAACATGCATTCTGAACAAACTGAATTTCTTCATCACTGTCTGATGGAAAATGATTGATAGCCACAACAGGCGATAGCCCAAACTTTTTCATGTTTTCAATATGCTTCTCCAGGTTTTCAAATCCCTTGGTAACCTTAGTCATTGAAGGAGTATTGTATTCATCTTTTTTTGCACCACCGTGATGGCGTAAGGCGCGAATGGTAGCAACCAACACTAAAGCGTGAGGTTTAAGTCCGGCATAGCCGCATTTGATATCCATAAATTTTTCTGCGCCCAAATCGGCACCAAAACCTGCTTCGGTTACAGCATAATCACAAAGTGATAACCCCATTTTTGTAGCCAATATAGTATTGGTTCCCTGTGCAATATTTGCAAAAGGTCCACCATGAAGTATTGCAGGATTGCCCTCAAGTGTCTGAACCAGGTTAGGTTTAATGGCATCTTTTAACAATAATGCCATAGCCCCTTGAGCATTTAAGTCGCGGGCAAAAACAGGTTTTTTATCAAAGGTGTAACCAACAAAAATATTTCCAAGGCGCACTTTCAAATCATCAATACTCTTACTCATACACAATATGGCCATTACCTCGCTTGCCGGAGTAATATTAAAACCATCTTCACGAGGAATTCCATTGGCTGTTCCGCCAATACCTATTATGATTTGCCGCAAGGCACGGTCATTCATATCCATAACCCGCTTCCACACTACGGTACGTGGGTCAATATTCAAACTTCGTGTCTTGCTTTGAAGGTTATTGTCTATTAAAGCTGATAAAAGGTTATTGGCTTTTTCAACCGCTGCAAAATCACCGGTAAAGTGAAGGTTAATATCTTCCATTGGAATAACCTGGGAGTATCCACCACCGGCTGCACCGCCTTTCATGCCAAATACCGGCCCTAAGGAGGGCTCTCGAAGCACAACAACTGATTTCTTGCCAATTTTGTTCAATCCTTCATTGAGGCCAATGCTTACGGTAGTCTTACCTTCACCAGCTGGAGTTGGATTAATGGCTGTTACCAGGATAAGCTTGCTTTTTTTTAGCTTTTCTTCGTCAATAAGGTCGAGTGGAAGTTTAGACTTGTATTTGCCATAGTACTGAAGGTCGTCATTTGAAATGTTAATCTTGGCTGCTATTTCTTTAATATGATGAATGGTTGCTTTTTGAGCAATTTCCAAATCACTGGGAAAACTGTTACTCATAATAATTAAGTGATGTTAGTTTGTTTGCAGCGCGAATAATACAACAATTTTATAATTAGCTATAAAGAAATATGAGTATCGAGGTGGTTGAAAGCGGTTGGTTATACATGCTATAACCGGATTTTTGAATTATTTAAATTGATTAGCTCCAATCCAATAAAATAATCAAACCATTCATACTTACAATAACTCAATTTAAGAAACTTAGAGGACTATACATGTTTTTTTACTTGGCAATAAGAACCACGTTAGCTGATTAATAACTATTAGGATATATCAAAATAATATATACATTTGAATCCCCCAATTAATTTACTTTTTGCCTTTTTAACGACACTCCCCCCGGTAAAGGCCTCACTTAAAAATCTTTTTATGAACGACACTGCTAAAATCAGTCACTCCGAAGAGGAGTGGAAAGAACTGCTAACCCCCGCCAGGTACGAAGCACTCAGAAAAAATGCTACTGAAAGACCATTTTCAGGAAAGTATTACCTGTACAATGAAAAAGGAATATACTGCTGTTCAGGTTGCGGAAATAATTTGTTTACTTCGGCAATGAAATTCAAGTCCAACTGCGGATGGCCAAGTTTTGATGATGTAATCAAAGGAGAACGTATTAAAACAAGGTTTGATGATTCATTCGGTAGCCTAAGAACTGAAGTTAGCTGCAGCAAATGTGATTCGCATTTAGGCTATTTATTTGATGACGGGCCTACATCAACCCACAAACGCTATAGCATAAATTCAGTTTGCCTTGATTTTCGAAAAATAAGTACAAGGAGAAATTAAATTATAAGTATTAATGAAATTTACCTTTATAGATCTGAGCCATACAATTGAAGATGGACTTATTACCTATAAAGGGCTACCACCACCTTTAATCTGTGATTTTTGGAGCAGGAAATCATCAGAATCTAATTATGATGATGGCGAGTCGTTTCAGATTGCAAAAATTGAAATGGTAGCCAATACCGGAACTTATATTGATTGTCCTTTCCACAGGTATGAGTCTGGTAAAGATACTTCAGAAGTTGAGGTTAACAGGCTAGTTGACCTCGAAGCTGTGGTTGTAAGAGCTGCTTACACCAAAAGCCTTGCTATATATGCTGATGTTTTTCGAAATGTTCATGTCAGGAATAAAGCAGTGCTGGTTAACACCGGCTGGTCTTCAAAATGGAATACAGCCAACTACTATGAAGGTCATTCATATTTAACTGCTGAGGCAGCAGTTTATTTAAGAGATGCCGGTGCTCTTCTGGTTGGAATAGATTCTTATAATATTGATAATTCAGCTACCCGGACACGACCAGTGCATACCATCCTTCTTGGAGCCGAAATATTTATTGTTGAACATTTGTGTAATCTTGCAATGTTACCTGATGAAGGCTTTTGGTTTACATCATTGCCACCCAAAATAAAAGGTGTTGGTAGTTTTCCTGTAAGGGCATTTGCTAAAGTAAGAAGCATCTGAGGCAATAACCTTTTATAAATAGGATACTTTCAATAATATAAAAAAATGCATTTGCTATAGTAAAACCAAAGTATCAGAGTATTAACAATAACTTGCAACTACATAAAAACGGAAAATGAAATCAATAATTCGACTCTTTTTAATATTAACTGTCATAGGTTTTCAAAACATTTATGCTCAAAACAATGCTGCTGTAACTGATTCGGGTTGTTATAACGAATACCTTACCATGTTTTTAACCCAAAAACTCCTTTCGGTAAAAGATGGACAGCAGCAAGTAGTAATTTCAGTTACAAATAATAATAATAGTAATTGTTATGAAGGAAAAGTTAAAATCGTACAGAATGAAATTGTAGTACCGGAAATTATAAAGCATATCAGTGGTAATAATGGAAATACTGATTTTAAAATTCATCAAAAGGGAAATGTCGGTTCATCATTTATTGGTGATTTGGGCATGATTAAAAATGGAATGCTATGTAACCTTGTTGCCAATGATTCAGATGAAGTTTGCATTTTTTTTACTGAGTGTTTAACAGGTGAAAAAAAAACAGAGAAAGACGGTATGAAAAAGACAACTAACGTTTCAGCATTAGCTGTAAGTACTCCGCCAAGTGATTCATTAGTATTAAAACTAGTTGCAGATAGTTTACAATTTGATTCTGCCTCTGCTGTGCTTTCAGAAGAAGCTTTTATTTACCTGGATAAGTTGGTTGGTTTGCTAAAGGCCAAACAGAATTATTTATTAATTGTAAATGGCTATGCGGATCAGCCGGGAAATACTTCTGCTAATAAAAAACTTTCAGAAAGCCGATCAAAAGCTGTACGGGCTTATCTTATTGAAAAAGGTTTGTCGCCAGATAAAGTATTTGCATACGGACGGGGTGGCTCTAAACCAATAAGCGTGAAACCGGGCACCGGAAAAAAAATTAAAAGCAAACCTATTAGCTTTGAATTAAAAAATGTAATGTAATATTTCATTTATTACTTGCTAATGTGAATGTAAATTGTATACTTTTATTTCTCATTAATTAACAATTTAAACCCCCGTTACCATGTTAAAAAACACACTTATTGAACTTTACGAACGAGACCTTTTACAGGTTAAATCAGAAATCGAAGCATATGCTGATGAAGAGCATATATGGACTTTGAAAGAAGGTATCAGCAATTCAGCAGGTAATCTGTGCCTTCACATTTGCGGAAACCTTAAGCATTTTATTGGTGCCGTTTTAGGGCATACAGGATATGTTAGGAATCGAGATGCAGAGTTTATTTTAAAAGACATACCCCGTCATACCCTCATTGCAGATATCGAAAGTACTATTGAAGCTGTTTTAAAAGGGCTCAACAGTATGAGCGATACTGATTTTTTTAAAACATTTCCGCTGGAAAAGCATGGAAGAGTTGTGTCAACAGATTTTATGCTATTGCATTTACTTGGACACCTCAGTTATCATTTAGGGCAAATAAATTATCACCGCAGAATTGTTGAAGGTGAATTAAAAGGGCAATCCACACTTGAAGCACGCTCGCATGTATAGTTTTAAAAGCTTGCTGCCTATTTTATTTTTATGGTGTTGCATTTCCTGTAATAGCAATTATACAAAGCAGCAGGATGTATCCAATTCTGAAAACCCTTTAAAGCAGTATTTTAAAGATACCACTACGGGTGTTAAGAATGGTGGTATTAAATTGGTTGCTATACAAACCCCAATTGGGAAATTTAATGTCTGGACAAAACGTTTTGGTAATAATCCACGAATAAAATTACTCCTTTTAAATGGTGGCCCGGGTGCTACTCATGAGTATTTTGAATGCATGGAAAGTTATTTGCCTGCAGAAGGTATTGAGTTTATTTATTACGATCAGTTAGCATGTGGTAATTCTGATAATCCAAAGGATACCTCACTTTATAGTCTTGAAAGATATGTAGAAGAAGTGGAACAACTAAGAGTTGCACTAGGATTGGATAAAGAAAACTTTTACTTGTTAGGTCATAGTTGGGGAGGTTTGCTGGCTATGCAATATGCATTGAAATACCAGGGGAATATTAAAGGGTTAATAATTTCCAACATGATGTCAGATGCTCCTGCCTATGGTAAGTATGCCGATGATGTGCTCTCAAAAACAATGAAACCTGAAGTTCTTGATTCCATAAGATTATTGGAAAGGAAGAAGGATTTCAGTAATCCACGATATATGGCATTGCTTATGGAACACTTTTACTCACAGCACATTTGCAGAATTCCTTTAAATGATTGGCCCGAACCTGTTAACCGATCATTTTCAAAAATGAATAATGACTTATATGTGTTAATGCAGGGGCCGAGTGAATTTGGAGTAGGGGGCAAACTTGCTACGTGGACAGTTTTCGATCAATTAAATACCATACAGGTGCCTACTATGGTTATTGGTGCTACATATGATACTATGGATCCTGAGCATATGAAAAAAATGAGCCAGGTATTGCCGAATGGTAGTTTCCTTTTATGTCCTAACGGTAGTCATATGTGTATGTGGGACGACCAGGAAGTTTATATGACCGGATTAATAAAATTTTTGAAAGCGGTTGATCAGGGTAATAAGAAGCTAAAATTTTAAGTGATTACTCTTTATAGATGGTTGCAGTGAAGTTTCAAACCAGTTTCGATTAAATCGCCAGTTTATTTATCATTAATTATTGCTTGGCAATTCTAAGATCAGAAACATTTGCCAATGAGCATAAATCTACTTCAGCTTCTATTCTTCTGTTTATTGGTTCAATTGAAATGGATTTTGATTTGTTTTTTGAATTCGTAGAGTTTCATTTAAATAAACCCACTGCTTGTCCGCTAAATAGCTTTCTATCTGCATTAATTATTTAACTTAATAATCTTTTCAATAGGTAATTGTCAGGTTTAATGTTCTGTAAGATCAAAATTGAAATAGTTTAGATAAGAAGTATGCTCAAAAGTACTTTTAAAAACATGGTCTTATCACAGAGGTAATTTCTAGGTATTAGCTTAAAAAATGGCTTTTTTATTCATTAAATAGACTAATTTATACAACAATCATGACCGTTTTTTCCTTGCGTTTATGGATATTTTTAACAATAGCTACCAATAAAAGCAAAACCCTGAAGTAAATACACTTCAGGGTTTCTGTGGTCGCGGAGGGATTCAAACCCCCAACCTTCTGATCCGTAGTCAGATGCTCTATTCAGTTAAGCTACGCAACCATTTTTTTATGAGGGCGCAAATGTAGAAAAAGAATCGGATTGCAAAATTGCAGATGTTAATGCAAAAGTTTACCTGAATTCTTGCAATGATTTGGATATCAATTATGTTGAAAAATCATTGTCAAAACACTTAAATAATGACCTTAAAGTCTAAAATCATTTTTAAAAACCTGAAATATTTAAAACCCCTTGAAAAATTAAATTCACCCAAAAAAAAGTATAATTAGCCAATAATTTTATATTAGTGGGTCTTGAATAATTACATTTGAAATGTCTTAATTATTGAAGGAATAAGTGTCAAAATTAAGTGCTTTGTTCTCAAAATTATACCCCTGATCTAATCAAATGTAAATCATTAATTTTTTAAATGCCGGCCAAGCTGGGTATTAGTTTCTAACCTTCTTACTATGCCAATTTAGCTTACCCGAATTTACAATAGTAATATCCTAAATCAAATCCCTAATCCAGATGAATCTAAGTTTACTTGTTGAAAAAATTGAAAAAAACTACCATATAATCATGCTGGCAATTTTACTGCTGATGCTGCTTAGTCCCTTAATGAATAATAATAATCCCGATACCCTGGTTTTCTAAAAAACAAATACACCTGGGCAATGTAGTTGCCTCACAAAGCGGGGGCGACTACATTTTACTTTTCAACCAACTATAAACTAGTCATTAACCATTTCCAATTCTTACTTATTGCTGATTAAATCAAACCTTCAATGAAATTAATTGTTGGGTTTAACTCCTAATCTAAATTCAGTTTTTAAAGGAATTATGCATTTGTATTGTTTGAAATTCATTTCAATTCAATACGACCTGCGCATCAAATTTTCTACATTTGGCATCTATGGTAAAGAAAATTTTCTTGCCTATGCTGGTTTTCTGCAGCATGGTGCCGGTTAAAGCGCAGAAAAAATCCCCCCCGTATATTTCTCCACAATCAAAAGCATGGGCTGATTCAACAATGAATACCTTAAGCAGGCGAGATAAAATTGCGCAGTTGTTTATGGTATCTGCTTATAGTGGTGGCGATTCCTACAATAAACCATTGATTGACTCATTGATTAACATTTATCACATAGGTGGTTTGATTTTTTTCCAGGGTGGACCGGTTCGTCAGGCAAATCTTACCAATCAATATCAGGCCGCATCTAAAATTCCTTTGTTAATAGGTTTTGATGGTGAGTGGGGCCTGAGCATGAGGTTAGATAGTGTGATGCGTTTTCCAAGACAAATGACGCTGGGTGCAATGCCCGAAAGAAAACTGATTTATGATATGGGTGTTGAAATTGCCCGCCAATGTAAGCTCCTGGGCATACATATCAACTTTGCACCCGATGTTGATATTAATAATAATCCTGAAAATCCTGTGATTAATAGTCGTTCGTTTGGTGAAAACAAGGAAGAAGTAACTGAGCGCGGATTATTATATATGAATGGAATGCAGGATAATAAGGTGCTGGCATGCGCTAAACATTTTCCGGGACATGGTAACACTAATGTTGATTCTCATTATTCGCTTCCGGTAATAAGTCAAACTGCAGGTGAGATTGATTCTGTAGAGCTTTTTCCATTCAGGAAGTTAATTGACCATGGCGTAGGCAGCGTAATGATTGCACATCTTAATATACCTGCATTAGATACCACGGCCAGCCTTCCTTCAACACTTTCCAGGCCAATTGTAACAGGACTTTTAAAAGAAAAGCTCGGTTATAATGGTATAGTTTTTACCGATGCGCTGAATATGAAAGGAGTGGCGGCAACTTATAAGCCGGGCGAACTTGAAGTGTTAACATTAAAAGCCGGCAGCGATATTTTACTTTGCCCAGAAAATGTTCCTGTTGCAATAGATAGTATCGAAACGGCTTTGCTCAATGGGAAACTGGATTCAAACGAAGTGTTTAACAGCGTTTCTAAAATACTGATGTTGAAGTACTGGTGTGGCTTAACAACTTTTATTTCGCTTGATACTACTGAGCTTTATAACCGACTCAACTACAACGAACAGGCTCAATGGCTTAATTACCAGCTTTATCAGCATTCAATAACACTTTTGAAAAATTCAGATCATCAATTGCCACTAAAATCATTTAAAGAAAAGAGTATTGCATCACTGGTAATTAACGATTCATTGAACAATACTTTTCAAAGGGCTTTATCGTGTTATGCTTTTATTGATAACTATTCCATGCCTAAAGATATTGGACAACCTGAAATGGATAACCTGGTAGATAAACTGAAGAATTATAAAACCATAATCATTAGCATTCATAATACATCAACCAAGGCGGCAGCAAATTTTGGCATAACAGAACAGATGAACAAAATTACAGCCCTTTTATCTGAAAAAGCCAAGGTGGTGGTGGTGGTTTTTGGAAATTCATATACACTAAGCAGGTTAACTGAAGCCAATAAAGGTCAAGCACTGGTGCTGGCTTATGAAGACACTTATTTGCCTAATAAAATTACTGCCCAGGTATTGTTTGGCGCAAGCCAGCCAACCGGATTGTTGCCGGTATCACCTGCAGAAGTTTACAAAGCAGGGGAAGGTCTTGGCAATATTGAACATTCTAACGTTTTAAGCTACACTCATCCATTGGATAGAAAGGTAGATTATTCAAAACTAGCCATGCTGGATAGTATAGCTGAAAATGCCATAAAAAATGGGGCAACTCCGGGATGCCAGGTTTTAGTAGCATATAAAGGCGCTGTTATTTATGAGAAATCGTTTGGCACATTCAGTTATATGGATTCAACCAAAGTAAAAAATTCCGATTTGTATGATATAGCATCTGTTACTAAAATTGCCTCAACTGCCCTGGCCAGTATGTGGCTATATGATAAAGGTAAAATTGACCTGAATAAAAAGGTTTCAAAATACCTTCACGAATTTCGCAAGAGTAATAAGCGAAATATAGTGTTGAGTGATATAATGACTCACCAGGCCGGTTTGGTATCATGGATACCGTTCTATAAAGAAACCCTTACTGATAGCAATTTTTGTAAGCCCCAGTTTTATAGTAAAATTATGAATGAAGAATACCCTTACCAGGTGGCTGACAGTTTATTTATTCTTAAGCGGTATCGTGATGCAATGTGGAAAGAGATTTTAAATTCACCTGTTAAAGATTCGGGAAAATATGTGTATTCGGATTTAGGCCCTATCATCATGCAACGAATTGTAGAAGAAGAAACCGAAGAAAATATTGATTCAGTTGTTTTTAAAAATTTTTTCAAACCCTTGGGTGCGCAGCGTATAACGTTTAAGCCACTCAGTCGTTTTGATAAAGGAGAAATAACACCTACTGAGAATGACACAATTTTCAGACGACAGCTAATACAGGGATATGTGCATGATCCGGCTGCTGCGATGTGGGGTGGAGTTTGTGGAAATTCCGGTTTGTTCAGTAATGCCCAATCACTTGCAGTAATTATGCAAATGTTATTGCAAAAAGGTAATTATGGTGATCATCAGTACCTGAAAAAAGAAACAGTTGAGCTATTTACAAGACAATATTATAAAGGAACTGCTAACCGAAGGGGATTGTTATTTGACAAGCCCGAACCTGATTCAACAAAAAACGGGCCTACTGCTAAATCAGCTTCACCGTCTACCTTGGGACATCAGGGCTTTACCGGAACCTGTGCCTGGGCGGACCCTGATAAGCAACTTGTTTTTATTTTTCTGAGTAACAGGGTTAACCCGGTTGCATCAAATAACAAACTTGCTCAAATGAACATTCGTACTGAATTGATGGAAGCAGTTTACAGGGCTTTGCCAGTTGAATAAGAACACCGTTAATAGCTTGAAAGCAATGTTAAACGAACAAAATATTAATCAACTTTGCACGACAACAATTAATCTGAAATAAATTAATGCCGGTGTTGTCTTCTAAATGCTGGTATTTATGATGCTAAAATAAAATAAGAATAATGAAAATAGGTATTGTTTGTTATCCAACATTTGGAGGATCAGGAGTTATAGCCACTGAGCTGGGAAAAGCTCTTGCCGACAAGGGGCACGAGATACATTTTATTACGTATAATCAACCTGTTAGACTTGAACATTTTAATACCAAAATATCTTACCACGAGGTAACAATTTCCAATTACCCGTTATTTGAATTTGTTCCCTACGAAACAGCACTTACCAGTAAAATGGTGGATGTAGTAAATTTTGAAAAGCTGGACCTTTTGCATGTACACTATGCAATTCCTCATGCCTCGGCTGCTTACATGGCTAAAATGATTCTCAGGGAAAAAGGATTCAACATTCCTGTGGTTACTACTTTGCATGGAACAGATATAACATTGGTTGGTAAGAACCCTAACTATCTCCCTGTAGTTACCTTTGCTATGAATCAGTCTGACGGACTTACAACTGTTTCAGAAAGTCTGAAAAATGAGACGTATAATAACTTTGATGTTAGGAAGGAAATAGCAGTTATACCCAATTTTATTGATCTGAAACGTTTTTCCAAACTCCCTAAAGATCATTTTCGAAGGGCAATTGCTCCAAATAATGAAAAACTTGTGGTGCATACCTCCAACTTTCGAAAAGTGAAACGCGTACAAGATGTTGTATATACATTTCATAAAATTTTAAAAGCTGTGCCATCCAAATTATTGCTTATTGGTGATGGGCCGGAGCGTACATCAATTGAACAGCTTTGCCGTGAGCTTGAAATAACACATGAAGTGCGTTTTCTTGGAAAGCAGGAAGCAATTGAAGAGATTCTTTCAGTGAGTGATTTGTTTATTATGCCAAGTGAAACGGAAAGTTTTGGACTTGCAGCATTGGAAGCTATGGCATGCCAGGTTCCTGTTATTTCAACAAATAGTGGTGGTATGCCCGAACTGAATGTTTATGGGGTTACAGGTTATTTAAGTAATGTTGGTGATATAGAAGATATGGCCGCACATTCAATTGAAATTTTAAGTGATGAAGATAAACTTGCTAAATTCAAAGCTAATGCGTTAAACCACGCCCGTAAGTTTGACATTAATCTCATTATGCCTCAATACGAAAAATTCTATCAGAAAATTGTTGACGAATGCCGCGAAACTGTTTAATAACTAAAGGTATATAGGTAATCTCCATTAGCTATTTCCTTTTATTTAAATGCATATAACACCCAAATTGATTTTGCTTTTTTCAATTCCGCAGATGTCAGGTAATCACTAATTAATCATAGAAAACTAATTTGCTCAAGCATAATTATTCCAAAGGCTTAATGCATATGCACTTTTTAAAAACAGGTAAATATTTTATTTCGAAAGTGTCAACAAAAAAGCCATCTTGCGTTACAGAATGATTAACGAAAATCCTTTTCAGATACATACTTTTAAGAATGGCGTGCGCCTCATTCATCAATATACGGCTAATACAGAAATTGGACATTGTGCCATTATTATTAATGCAGGAACGCGTGATGAACCCCCCGGCAAGGAAGGCCTAGCACATTTTTTGGAACATGTTTTTTTTAAAGGTACAGTTAAGCGTAAATCAATTCATATCCTTAACCGGCTTGAAGTGGTGGGAGGTGAATTGAATGCATTCACCACAAAGGAAGAAACCTGTCTTCATGCTTCGTTTATGAAGCAATATTTACAAAGGGCGCTTGAACTTTTATACGATATTGCCTTTTGCTCTGTGTTTCCGATTAAAGAAATTGAAAAAGAGAAAGAAGTAGTGCTTGATGAAATACGCATGTATCTTGACACTCCAGGTGAGCAGATATTTGATGATTTTGAAAGCCTGATATTCAAAGGACATGCATTAGGTAACCCGATATTAGGAACTGTGAAAACGGTAAAGGGTTTTACTCAAAAAGATATTGTAGAATTTTTGCGAAATAATTACCAGCCCGAAAATATTATAATTAGCATATCTGGTGATTACGATTTCGATAAGCTAATAGCATTGTGCTCGTTATACTTTTCACATATAAAACCTAAAGTAAAAGTAGCACAGCGCAAACCGTTTAAGCATTACAAGCCTGTTGATAAAGTTGAAAAGAAGAATACAGAACAAGCGCATTTTGTAATCGGAACCCAAGCCTATTCTTTAAAAAACAACCATCGTATTAAGATGATATTGCTTAATAATATTCTTGGTGGGCCGGGAATGAACTCACGCCTCAACCTCTCAATTCGTGAGCGATACGGATATAGTTACAATATCGAATCCAATTATGTGGCGTATAGTGATGTTGGCATGTTTAGTATTTATTTGGCTACAGAAAAGAAGCTGCTTGAAAAAACTATAGCACTTGCTAAACGTGAATTGATTTCACTTTGTGAAAATCCAATCAAGCCTAATCAATTAAAACAATACAAAAACCAGCTCATGGGTCAGATTGCATTAGCGCAGGAAAACAAAGCATCGGTAATGATTGCATTAGGCCGAAGCCTGATGAACCATGGCAAGGTTGATACTTTGCAAACTGTCTTTCATAAAATTGAACAGGTAACAGCGGAACAGTTACAAAGCACCGCCCAGGAAATTTTTGTTGAAGATAAAATGAGCAGCCTGCTGTACATTTCATAATTCAGATTAGAACAATTGGTAGATTGTAGAAAAGTAATTTCTTTTTGTTGTTTGCACCTTTTTTAATTTATTCTTGAGCAATGGGAAGCAAATGATAGGGTATGATGTCATTTGTGTTTGAATGCTATATTTGAAAAATTTATTTCGCATCAACTATTCTAACAAACTGTTATTACAACAAATTCAACTTTAAGTAATACATAAAAAGAAATGGAAAAAGCAACATTTGAAAAGTACCTTAATGAACGTTATTACGATCAGATGAATTATTATGATCGCAAATCAGGATTTAATCAAAAGCGTTACAAAAATTTTCAATGGATTTTAATTATCCTTTCTGCAATTACGCCTGTTATAGCTGCTTTACAGGGGAGTGCAATATTTGGAACAGAAGGCGTTTTCAAAAATATAGGCGATAACCTGCAGGTGTTGGTAATTATTACTTCGGGAATAGTGGCTATACTAACCGCAGCGTTAAAAACTTTTCAATACCAGGAGTTATGGGTAAGCTATCGCCTTACCCAGGAATTGCTTAAACCTGAGCTTTACTATTACCAGTTTGGAATTGGTCCTTATGCTGAAGCAGGCGTGGATAAGGAATCGCTATTTGTTTCACGCGTTGAAAGCATTCTTGATAAAGAGCATTCGGGCTGGCCACCATCAAAAAAGTCAAGTGATAATACTAACGGTGGTGAACAAACCAATACTGATGCCGGTGCAACTACAAATGAGAGCCAGAGTCAGAATCCAACGCAATAAGCTATGCATTCTGTCTAGCAAAACTTAAGGCCGTGGTCTGGATTAATATGATCGTTTATACTAAAGTATGGCTATCAAAAAGAACATTTAAGTATTAATCAGGCTTTAAAAGGCAAAACATATTTCATTTTATAAATTAGCAGCCTATGAATAAAATAAAGGTTGCAATAATTCGTGAAGAAAAAGTTCCGCATGATAAGCGGGTTGGTCTTACTCCGGCACAATGTGTTTATCTTCAGAAAATATATCCCCATGTACAATTTATTGTTCAGCCAAGTGAATGGCGTTCGATACCTGATATTGAATATTCGGATGCAGGTTTGATGGTACAAGAAAACATTAGCGAATGTGATATTATGATTGGGATCAAGGAAGTTCCTGTCAAAGCGTTGATCGCTGAAAAAATTTATTTATTTTTTTCCCATACCATAAAGAAGCAACCACACAACCGTATGCTTCTTCAAACCATCATTGAGAAAAAAATTCAGTTGATTGATTACGAATGCCTGGTTGACGATAAGGAAAACCGAATTATTGGCTTTGGCCGTTATGCAGGTATTGTTGGAGCATATAACACCATACGAGCATATGGACTAAAGTATAAAAAGTATAAACTAAAACCAGCGCAGGATTGTGAGCACAAAGCCGAACTTGAAAAAGAGCTTCGTAAGGCTAAATTATCAAATATAAAAATATTAGTAACCGGTGGAGGCCGGGTTGCAAACGGAGCTACTGAAATTTTAGGTGCAATGAAAATAAGGCGAGTAACACCCTATGAGTTTTTAATGTTTCCATTTGCTGAGCCTGTATACGCACAGGTACACAGCAGCGATTACCACTATAATAAAGAAGGTCATGGATGGGATAATGAACATTTTCATCACCATCCTGAAGAGTACCTGTCAGCATTTGCAAAATTTACTGATAAATGCGACATGCTTTTGCATTGTGCTTTCTGGAATCCTAATGCACCAAAATTATTTTCATTGGATGAAATGGCGCACTCAAAATTCAGAATTCGTTTAATAGGAGATATTACCTGTGATATTAATGGAAGTATTCCTTCAACAACAAGAACCACCACTATTGAAGAACCTTTTTTTGATTATGATCC
>JBGARN010000185.1:0-4076 GCA_044230205.1 Bacteroidia bacterium | reverse complement strand
TATATAGCGTATCTGAAGACCTGTATTGCATTTCTAAACCGACTATATAACATTTCTAAAGACGCTAATTGCGTTTCTAAAGCCATTGATAGCATTTCTAAAGATGCTTATTGCGTTTCTTAAGCCATTGATGGCATTCCAAAAAATAAGGTGAATGTTGGAACCTGCCTTCCGGCAGGCAGGTCCCTTCCAACAATAATTTTTCAGCTATCTAATGCTAACCTTATTGTAACAAACGCTTAGTTCAAAGTAATTTTACGATAACTAACCCTGTCACCACAGGTTATTTTTAAAACGTAAACACCTTTTGCATTGCCCTTCAGGTCTATTACTTTACTGAACAAACCTTTACTTACAGCATCAGTTGATTGGTAAATCACACGGCCTGCAGCATCAGTTAGGGCTAGTTGTGTTGCTGCGTTCTGATAAGTTACAAACGATAGCGTAAGTAAGCCCTGTGTTGGATTCGGATGTACATTTATAGTAGCATCAAAATTAAAATCACTGATGCCCGTTCCAACATGAACCGTTGCCGGTGTGCGCGGTCCGGGGCATACAAAGTCAGGCTCCTTTATTTCCCAGTCATAAAAAAAGTAATAATAACCCGGCCCTGCCGATGATCCTGTAATTTCGCATACACTGCTTACCGTATAAGGGTAGTTAACACCGCCACTGTTACGGAAAAGGTCAACTGCCGATGTAGCCGAAAGGCCAAGGTGATAATTATTGCCCGGTGCTACATTAAAGTTTAAGGTGGCAAGGCTTTGTCCGGCCGGCAGGTTTACAGTTGCCGTTTGCAACACAACATCATTCTCATCTCTCAGCTCAATTACACGTACGCCTGCAGTTAAGGCAAAAACTTTTACAGTATTCAACGTAAAATCTTTGTATGCATTAAATATCAGGTAGCGCTGATTGCTCGTATGATTAGCTCCTGCTCCAATTGCATTATCTACCGGTCCTACATGATTGATTGGGCCGGGAGTAATGCTGTTATCTTCAGCATAAAAAGTGGTAGTGGTATTTACCACAGGTGTAATAAATGGATTTCCGGTATATAACAGGTTACCCGCTACTGGTGCATCGTACCATTTAATAGTGCCGCCCGGTCCGGTGGCTGTAAGCGTGCCCTGTCCTGCTGTTGATATATAGTCATCAGTAGTTGAAGGTGCAGCTACTGCAATTGAATTTAAGTTTACGGTAGCAGTAGAAGTGTTACCGCAACCCGATGTAAGTGTTACAGAATAAGTACCGCCATTGGTTACCTGTATGCTTTGTGTGGTTGCCCCGGTTGACCATAAATAGTTGCCGGCCCCGGGTACTGACAAAGTAAATGGAGTACCCTGGCAAACCAACGGATTGCCCGAAGTATTAATTAAAGCAACCGGATCCTGCTTCTTAAGCTCATATTGAATGGCAAAAACATTATTGTTTTCATTTTCTTCCTCGAAGAAGAGCAACGGATCAACCTTGCACACTAACCAGTACGTTCCATTGGGCAGGCAGGGAGGCAAATTAACCCACATGCCGTCAAGGTCGGTCCAGTAAATGTCAGTATATCCTGATGTTATTCCCTGCACGTTAGGGTCGCAGTTATAATTGCCGCCTCCTAAACCATAATTTGGAAAATCTCCGTTCAGCATGGTGTTACCTAAAGAATCAACACAATGTCCGGCATAGTAACTGCAGGTGCCATAGTCTTCCACGCAAAAGGCAAGCTTGGCGCCACTGCCAACTATAGGCCAGCTCATCGGATCGGGATTAGCTGTTGCTGTGCGGATGGTATAAACTCCCCAGTCGTCAACATGCATGTGGCCATGTGTGGGATGATAAGTCATGGTTCCTGCCGGATGATCCGTGTAACTCATGGTATTGTTATTTTTATGATACACCCGCTGGTTAATCATAATTTTAGGATAGGTTATTCCATCGGGGCATATGCTTGGTGCTGTGCCTACAAAAGTATCAGTGCCGCAAACAAAAACATTGGTGGTACGTATTTCAAGCGGGCCATGCCCTATGTTAGGTGTTGAAACCGTAACTTTTAATTTACCATTATCATTGGGATTCGGATTACCGGTTTGAGAAAACTCAATAATGCCGAAATTATCTGTTGCATAAAAAGGCGGAGGGCCAATAATAATATCAGGCAGTAAATCGCAATTGGTACTTCCGTCTTTACAAACACAAGTAGTGGCAGAGGTATTGCCGGGAGTTGTGTTGGTACTGCACTGTGCATGTATGGTTAAAGGCAACACCATGCAAATGATAATAAGGCGTAATAATTTTTTCATTGGGAGTGTAGTTTAATGTTGGGCTAAATATAATAATAAACCATTATTGAAAAAGGACTTTGCTACCCCTCGTTTTTGCAAATAGTAGACTGTACTTTATAGCTGATTGCTATAAGAAATCACTATTTATTTAGAGCCTGTTTAAATTTCTTCAAAATGAATTACAGCCTACGCTCACCCCGCACCAAAAGGGTGCAAATGCGCGATGATTCCCTTTAGGGTAAGGGTGCGTGAAGGCAATAAGATTATCTAAATAAGAAATTTAAACAGGCTCATATAAAAAATCAACGGCATACTTATTATCAAAGTTCCACCTTTACTGCCAGGATATAAGCAAGGGAGAAAGAAAAAATTCCCGGATTATAATGTAGAGAGAAGTTCAGGATTTTAATGATAGATAAATTTTATCATATGATGCTACACCTTTTTCAAGTGAATAGAACTGTTTTGCGCCTTCCCTGATTTTCTCTTTGCTGATGCCCGTTAAACGATCGGCCTGCATAGCTGCAGCCATAAAGCCTGCTTCATCAAGACTCGATAGTACAAAGCCGCATTGAGACTTATTAATTATTTCATCAGTATCTCCAACTCCGGCATTGCAGATTATCGGTATGCCCATGCCCATAAGCTCACCTTGTTTGGTAGGTGATGATGCCTTTTTAGAAAATGTAGGAACAATAAAAAATACCGACAGGTTAGCTGCTGCAAGATAATAGGGGACTTCATTGCGGTTGGCAGCAATTATTCGCAATGCATCTTTATTGATGTTATGCTCCCGGGCTTTATTTAGAATAAATTCTGCAGGTTCATTGGTTATAAAAAGAAAAACAGCTTTGGTATTGTTCTTCACGAGCTTGTTAAAAAATTCAAGCATTTCATCTAACATATACCATGTACCAATTGCACCAAGGTAAACCAGCACAAAGGCATCATCTGCAATTTTAAGTTTTGCACGCACTTCCTGTTTTATGGAAGCGTTATAGTTTTCATAATTGAACAATTGTAAATCGGCACAACAAGGGATTACAGTTATAGGTAAAGGATTATTTCCTTTAAGCTTCATTTGCTGAATTATATCGGCAGCAGCATGGGTAAGGCTTACCGTGTGATCGGCATTAATTAAAAATTCCTTTTCCTTTTTTTTAAAATATTGGTAAATAAAGTTGTAAAGCGGGTTGTTCAGATTCCAGATTTTACCATCCACACGTTCATCGGCATAAAAGCCCCGCATATCAAAAATAAATCGTATGCCGGTTTTTTTCTTTAAGTCCAATCCTGCAAAAGCAGTGATATAACTTCTGCAATGCACAATATCAAACTGATGTTTATCGTGAAGTTGCTGCGTAATTTTTTTTAGCTGGTTAAGATCACGAAGGGTGGATAGCACAGGCGGAGACTTATGATACTTTAAGGGATGCCAGGTAATGCCTGCTGTATTTACAATTTGCTCAATGGTGGTTCTGTATTTTTCAAACCTTCCGGGCTTTTCGAAGCTTACCAAATGTATCTGATGCCCTGCTGCCGAAAGCCCTGTCAGATAGGGCAATACCTGCGACTGACCTAACTGATCAGTCATTCCATCATACGACAGGTAGAGTATTTTCATTTTTTTGTGCGCTTGCGAAAGTAAATATATATGCAGTTATTTAAACAGTTTTTCTGATGACCATAAATCCATCAACACATTGTCAAACCCATGATTAACGTTACTAAAACTTTTCTTCCCAGGTTTTCTGATTACGAAACCCTTTTAAAAAGAATATGGGAAAAAGGATGGATTAC
>JBGARN010000038.1:0-31189 GCA_044230205.1 Bacteroidia bacterium | reverse complement strand
TTTCAAAAAACCTTGACTTTCAAATTTTGTATCACAATTAAGTTGGCTTTCTTTTTTCTTTTTTTCCCGGTTTTTTTCTGTTTTTCTTTTGGAATATTTTTGGGGTGGTTTGCGCCTGCCTGAGAACATATTAGCCCTAATAGAGCAGGATATGAAGATAATTTTAAGACATTTACACCAAGTATATCAACATGAAATGGATTAAAACATCAGAGCGAGCACCACAACACTATAACCCAATTGTGATTTGGCTGAAAGGAAAATGGTATCAAGCTAATTTTACACGGATAATTTCAGGAGGTGGATTTATCACACCAGACAGAAAAGAGTTTTTAATTCAAGATGTTGAGTATTGGGCAGAAGTTGAAGAGCCGAAAATTGCAGCTAAATAAGAATGAAAACAATATTTAATGGTTACCTATTCGGTTACCTAATTGGCTGATCCAAGTTGAAACCCTTATGAATACTACCTTTCAAGAATTAGTTCGAATCCCTCTCTCTCCGCAACTTTACTTATCCCGCCCCGGTATTTCAGGGCGGGATTTTTTTTGCCTTATAGATCAGTTTGAAGTCATTCTGACTTTAGTAGTAAGGCATTCAATACCCCAAAAACAAATGTTGTAGCAAATCAACATTAGTCCATATACTTCAAACTAAGGATATTCAACCCTATTGCGGAACCTGAAAAAAATTATAGGCTATTTTCGAATGAGAAATTAAGATCAACAAAAGACATAACATTTATTTTACCTTAACTACCAAACTTAACAACTGCCTGATCGCGGTTGTCACTTTCTGGTTATTGCTTTACAATTTTTTGATTATAGATACCATTCTCAGTAGATAACTTAAGGGTGTAAATGCCGTTTACATAATCTGCAAGATCAATCTCCCGTATGTTTTCACCTTTACTGATTTTTATTGATTTCCTGTAAAGTGACTGGCCAAGTGAATTTTGTATTTCCAAAACACTGCTTTCATAATTCTCAACCGAAATAAATTTCAATGTCAGCAATCCATTGGTTGGATTTGGGTAAATATTTATCGAAACCAACTCTCCCCTAACCTCATTTTCCATTTTTGCACAACTGTTTACAGTTATTGCAAGCTTTTTTGAAGCCCCTGCGCCACATCCATTGTTGCCCTTTACTGTTACATTACCACTCGTGTTACCGAATTGAATAGTTATGGTAGTACTTCCTGCTCCTGAAATAATAGTACTTCCTGATGGTTTTGTCCACGTATAGGAGGTGGCACCGGGTATAGGATCTATGCTGTAAGTTTCACTTACACAAGGAGTTACTATAGTGTTACCATAAATTACCGGGGGTGCTGAAGTGGTTCCCTTAACTGCTAAACTTCTGGAAGCACTGTTGCCACAATTATTATTTGCAACTACGTTTACCTGGCCGGTGGTAAATGACGGAAATGTGATTGTTGCAGTAGTATCGGACGCAACTATACTTGCACCTGCAACATTTGTTGACCATAAATAGGCAGTGGCTCCGGGCACTGCCTTGATGGTATATGTTGAAGTTGCATTGCAATTATTGTTGGCGGGGCCTGTAATTACACCTGGCCGCGCAGGCAGGGAATTCACTTTCTTCTTTTTTACAGCACTTGTTCCGCAACCATTGTAAGCTGTTACTTCAAGATAACCACTTACAAAACCTCCTGAAAAATTAACAGTTATATTACTGCTGCCCTGACCGCTTGCTATAGCAGCCCCTGCAGGTGCTGTCCAGTTATAGGAAGTATTATTAATTGCATTAACTGAGTAGCCGGAAGAAGTGCCGGCACACACGCCATAAAAATTGCCTGAAATATCACTTGGTGTTACCGGATTATTACGATAGATTTTTAGTGCACGATAGGGTCCGTTGCCACAAAGATTAGAAGCAAAAACTTTTATTGAATCGGCTGTGGTAAAACCTGCTGAATAAAATACAGTTACTGAATTAGTTCCCTGTCCGTTAGTTACAGATGCTCCAGCCGGAGGAAGCCAGGTATAGCTTGTTGCCCCTGCAATAACATTTATAGTATAGGTTCTGCTTTCGCCCGGGCATACTTTTGAAATTCCGTTGGAAGTTGTAATACTACCCGGCATAACCGGCACACCACTGCATCCGTTATCTATGGTTCCATCACAGTCGTCATCTACTCCATTACAGCAAATTTCAACTGCGCCCGGGTTAATGCCAGGGTTTACATCATCACAATCTGTGCTATTCAAAACATAGCCAACCGGCTGAATGCAATCTGTTGCTGATGATGCTATATTACCATAACCATCACTGTCTGCATCAAGGTAATACGTTAAGGCAAGAATACAGGATCCGTTATCCTGTGTAGCGAGTGAACTATAGTTGCATGCATTTACGTTGGTGCAGCCGGGAACATCGCAATTACCATCATTGGGTATATTAAAGAAGTGCTTTTCAGCTTCGGCAAAAGCATCCGCTGCAATCTCCACTCCTAATATCCGACCCGGTATATCATCGCATGGAGGATGAATACCGCCCCATATACGTGATAATGATGATTCATCAGAGGCATCCTGGTAAGTTGCCCATTGAAGTGTTACATCCTGACTAGGGCCGTCTTCAAAAACTAAAAAATCATTTTGATGGGCAGTAAATGTTCCTAATCCACCAGGGAAATACTCATCACCTGTGAAATCTGTTAATATTTCAGCTGCAGCTCTTGAATAGGTGGAATGACCTGAAATGTAACCAGCAAATGGAGGAGTGACAAAAGACGGTCTTTGATAAGGAAGCCAGTTCTCAGCTAATATCCAGCCTACTCCTGCTTCATCAACATCCACATTATTAATAAAATTATGACCACGCCATGCCAGGAGTTTAATTTTTCCAATGTTGGATGAAGAAATATTAGCAAGTGAATCACCAATACTAACAACTTCAATATACCCTGGAATAAGAGGAATGCCAGCCGGATGGTAAGAAGGTCCTCCGGGGTTTGTGCTTTGTCCTAAAGCAGCCATTGCCCTTATTGCAGAAATTGGTCGTAGATAGTCGTACCATCCCTTCATTCCCCAAACAGCAACAGCTACATCATGCATAGCACCACCAAGGGCAAAGTAACCTTTTACATCCCACTCCAAATCATTTAACGGGTTTCCTAACCCTTTGTATTTTTTGGTTTGTAATGGATGATCGGAAACATAATTAAACAAGGTAAACCAGTGCCCGGGCGGTGTTTCAGAATCAGGACCATCTGCCCAAAATTCAGCAAGGACTCTTGCATAATCACCACGCTTAACCAAATTGGGCGCATACGGTAAACCTGTTTTAGGATTCAACGGATGGCCATAGTTTGTTGTTCCGCCCGCTGTTATGTTGTAAAAACTTGGATAGGCTGCTACATTAGTTGGCACTGTATCACGGTTACCCTGCGTTGCTGGCGAAATATCCCACACTACTCCATCATTAGGATCAAGATGAGATGACCATGCTGCCACCAAAGCAAATCCATATTTATAATGTTCTGAGGAGCCTAAGCCATCCATCTGAATGGTGGGTGGTGGACCGGGATCATGGTAAACATTATAATTAAAACCATTGCGCTGATATACGGTAAGATCAGTTGCATTTAATGCGAAAGGCGTTACCTGCCCCCATTCAGGACTTAGAAACGGAGGCGTTGCTCCGGGAATCTGGTTACCACTCTGGTCAATAAATAAATCAAGTGTCAGCGGTTGCCACCTGTTATAGTCAACTATTGTAGGATTGCCCGGCACATCAACATTTAAAGGAGGATTAACTGGCGCATAACTGGTGTTAGCATAACCGTTCTGCTGGTTTGATCCATCCTGCAAACCAAATGTGATATAACATTGCCCGATATAATTACCTAATGCTGCAGCATTGCCAGTTGAATAGTCAACTGAAGTAAAATTGGTATCAAATCCCAATAACTGCATGTGTGCATTATAACCGGTAAAGAGTAAAGCAGCCTGCGGTGAATTGGCGAACCGGTTCTTAAGTATGCGATATGCTGCATAGCTGATTGCTTTTTTTCGGTCGATTTCAATATTGGCTGAAGGCGGAATGCCATTAAAGGGACACGTAAAACCATCTACTGTTTGACCAAGTAAAAATTCGCACGAAGTATGATCATAGGCTGACCATGCATCCCACATAGCTGCCGAAATATGAAACAGGTTTCGCGCATGTACAGTTGGTCGCGCAAAATCTTTTCTTATTGATGCCAATAATAATTCATTCCATTGACGTGCTATACTAAGACTTGTATCTGCTGTAGGATAATTAGTTGGTGGTGCACAAAGCGGATCAGGATTGGTAGGACATGGATCACAAGCATCGGCTAAACCATCCTGATCATAATCAGAAGGTGTTGGTGCAAGGGCACAATTGTCATTCATAAAAACACCATAGCCACCGCAAAATCCTGTAATAAAATCCTGCAAGCCATCACCATTAACATCCAGCCAGGCAAAATCATAACTGTTATCGGCCCATCCGTATAATGTAGCTCCATAAACATCTGTAAAGGCACCGCTATCATTTCTATATATGGCCATTCTTCGGCTGCTGTTACATGGAGGTATGTCAACATCCACATCAGCCACACCAATATCCATGTCACCGTCAAGGTCCAAGTCTGCAACGTGAACATTACCTCCAAATCCGTTCGTGCTGGCAAAATTCAGGTTGGTTTTCACAGTGGTTAAGCTGGTATTGACAACATATGCAGTAGTAGTTAGTATGTAATCACTGCCATCATCAACCACATATACATCTTTTTTTCCATCCTGGTTAAAGTCAGCTATTTCAAACATATATGGCGAGCCTATCGGAACCAGGTTTTGCCATGTTGTAAAGTTTCCTGTTCCGTTGTTGAATAATACAAACACACCTCTTGCATTCCATGGTGTAACATTATAAAGTGTTGAATTTTTAATAATGTCTTTATCACCATCTCCGTCCATATCATGTATCTGGCAAGCAGTACCAAATGCCGAGTTTCTTAAGATACCAAGTCGTGCCTGGCTTTGATTGGTAAAATGTCCTGTACCATCATTAATTAACAAATAATCTTTTGCAATGCCACCTGTTGAATTAGGTTTATAATTGACAAAGTAAATATCCAAAGCTCCATCACCGGTTACATCTCCGCCCCAAACTGCGCAAAATTTTACGGAATCATCATTCAGATACGGGAATCTCAAAGTTGATTCATTAACTAAGCCTAACCAGTTGCCAAGCGAATCAGCTCCTAAATTTTTGTAGTACATAGGCTGCTGATCAAATGTATTTGCAATTACAACATCCTTCCAGTTGTCACCATCAAAATCACCAATAAAAACATCTCTGGCAAAATTGATATTTGTAATAAACCCCGGTGCATAAATGCTAGTCTGGTCAGTCATGATGCCGTTGATGTTCATCAATAATAAATTCGACTTACCGGGTTGTGTGGAATTGGAAAAAGGTTGCTTTCTAACCACAATCAAATCATCATCCCCATCATTATTTAAATCAGCTGCCCACATATCTTTTTCTTCCGGGTCAGAGGTCGCTACCGATGAAAGTGTGAGTCTTAACGGTGTGTCGTCCTGCCAATCGAGCCACTGCGCTTTGGTTTTACCGCTCAAGAAAATAAGTAGTATTAAAAAGGCAAATTTTGTCGCAGACTTTTTATTGAAGAAATAAAATGAAATAACAAAGCCGAAAGTACTGTAGAGGTTTCTCATGGGTGTAATGGATAAATAGTTTACACAAATATTAGCAATTTAAATGAATAATAAATCCACGAAAGGGAATTCGGATTACCCAAAATAAATTCTTTGATAAAACTTACCGGTAATCCTCTAAATCAATCCTGAAGTTCTGAGATGTAGGCTGGTAATAATTTTCACGAATTACCCTATTGCACTATTCAACAGCATGAACCTTGCAGATTGAATTTCACTTTTCAATTAGTATAGTCACACCATTTTTAACCATGTCAATCACCTTGGTTATGCATCTTTGGTAAATAACTTGTACCTTTATAATAACTATTATTCAACGTGCTGTAAGCACCCTGATCACTAACAAAATCAAAATGAAAAAATTTTTACTCATAGCCGTTTTTGTTTTATCCATTTTTGGATTAAAAGCACAAACCTTTAACCCGCTTCTAAGTGCCATGCTACAAGACACATTAAATGTATACGTAGCACAGATTACCAATATAAAAGGTATGGCAGCAAGCGTATATATTCCAGGCCAGGGTATATGGACGGGTGTTAGTGGTAATTCATATGCCGGACAACCTATAACGAGTAATATGCGATTTGGCATTGCAAGTAATTCAAAACTCTTTGTTGCAGTTATGATGCTTAAATTGGCCGAAAACAATATTATCAGCCTTGATGACTCTTTAAAAGACTGGATAACTGTTACTAACACCAACATCAATCCAAACATTACCATTCGCCAGTTACTAAACCATACCAGCGGAATCTCTGATCCGTTTTTTGTTTCACCATGGTTTGATACTATTAATAATAATTCAACGCGTGTATTTACACCCAATGAAGTATTAGGTTGGGTTGGAGCGCCACTGTTTCCTGCCGGCTCAAGCTGGGGATATTCAAATACAAACTATGTAATTGCCGGAATGATTGCTAAAAGTGCAACCGGTATCAATTTATCAAAATTGATTCGAGATAGCATTCTTACTCCGTTAAATCTGAACAGTACATTTATTGATACAGAAGAACCGGTGAATGGTACTTTAGCTCATCGATGGTGGAATGCAGTTGTTAATCCTGCCACTATTGATTATCACGATACATCCAGGGTGGGATTAAATTCAGCAGTAGGTTATGCGGGTTCTATTTTTTCTACAACCTCGGATATGGCTCTATGGTATAATGCCCTTTTTACAAGCCAGGTATTGAAACCATCATCCATGAATCAGCTTACCAACTTTATCACAACATCCAATCCCGGTTACCAGTACGGTCTTGGTCTGAGCAGAGAGCTCACACAGGGTTTAACCTATTGGGGACATGGAGGCCGCACATGGGGATACAAAAGCAAAATGATTTACGATACCTGCCTTCAGGTTACAGTAGCAGGGCTTGCCAATGCTGACCCATCAGGCATGGATGGTGTTACATTTTTACTTTACCGCGTGGTAAAAAATCACATACCAGGTTGCTGCAGTGCAATAAGCGGACCTGTTACAGTTTGCGAAGGAACCAATTCAATAACATATTCTATACCGCCTGTTGGCAATGCAACTTCGTATATATGGACGTTACCATCAGGAGTTACAGGAAGCAGCACTACCAACTCCATCACTTTATATTTTGGTACGGGTGCCGTTTCAGGAACAATTAAAGTTACAGGTGTAAATAATTACGGGCCGGGTGGCTCTTCTTCCATTTGGGTTACTGTAAATCCTAAACCAGCAATGCCATCTCCAATTACCCGAACAGGAGGATCAGCCAAAGTTTGCCCAGGAAATGTAAGAACCTATAGCATCAATGCTGTTGCAGGTGCAACATCATACACCTGGACACCGCCTGCAGGGGCTGTTATTACAAACGGACAAGGTTCCACTTCTGTAATTGTAAGTTTTGGACCAGGATTTCTTTCGAGTGATACACTTAAAGTTGTTGCCAATAACAATTGTGGTTCAGGACCGGTACAATTTTTAAAAATAATCAGAAACAATCCGTCAAAACCCGGAGTAATTTCAGGACCTTCGTATAATGTTTGTAATAGCGCTGGTCAAACTTATTCAGTTACTAACGTAACTGGCATAACCTATAACTGGAATTTTAATAATGCAAGTGCTTCTGTATCGAGCGGCCAGGGATTAAACAATATTTCAGCTTCATTTAATCCGAACTTTATAACGGCAACATTGAGTGTTACAGCTTCAAATGCATGCGGCACAAGTGCGCAACGAACATTAACTATTAAAGCTACCCCTCCTACGCCTGGCACAATAAGCGGCAGTTCTGCAGTTTGTGCAAACCAGCAAAATGTACCATTTGCAATTACTCCGGTAGCCGGTGCTGTGTCTTATACATGGCAAGGCCCCACAGGTTCGCATATAAGTGATGGCACAGTAACATCTACATCAACTATACTTACAACTACTGCAACTGCTGTAACTATAAATTTTGCTGGAACAGCAGGTATGGTAAAAGTAAAAGCAAACAATGCATGTGGTTCCGGTTCGTACCGATCACTTGCAATTACTTTTATATGCAGAGAACAGTTACCTCTTTCAACTGAACTGTCAGCGGTTACTATATTTCCTAATCCTGCCACTGATCAGATAAGCATCTCTTTTGATGAAGAATTTGATGATGATTTTAATGCAGTAATTCGTGATATAACCGGCAAAAAGATGCTGGAATTTTCAGAACATACTTTGGCTGGAGAGCATGAAACAAGCCTGGATGTTTCTACATTACAAAATGGAATATATTTTTTGGAAATAACCAGGAATAGCAAACAGTCAATACTAAAACTATCTATACAGAAATAAAATCTTTACAAAGTCTTTAAGACATTATTTTTAAAAACAAATATCAACCTGCACAATGCGTGAACAGGAACTTAATCCAGACGGTTTAAGACAGAAAGCAATGAGTAATATCAATTTAGTTTACAATAGCACAAACAAACATCTAACAAATGTTATTGAAACTTGAGCCAATAAAGACTGTTCGCATTTCGCTTACGATAACTGCCTGCCTGTAAGGCAGGCAGGCAGTAAACCAAAAATGAAATTAGTTTATTATTTACGTGGCTGAGTTTTATTGAACATATATCGTGCAATTTTCCAATTACCATTAAGCTTTTCAAAGACAAATAATTCTCTGTTAGCTTCAGGAATAGTTTCTCCGGTAGCATGAATAAGCGTAGTACCTTTTGAACTTGTTACTGCAAATGCCATGTTTCCTTCCACCTGAATTTCTTCAATGAAGAATTTAATGTTTAGCCGGATCTGCGAAAAGACATATTCATATGACTTTAGGATTGCTTCTGAACCAATTCCTGATGGGGCTTCTGTTGGCATAAAGATTCCGTCCTTCGTGTAAAGTGATTGCGCCAATTTAGCATCGGATGTGTTCAATGACTTTTCATATTCATTTAGTAATACTTCTATCTTTTGTTTTTCCTGCTTTTCCATAATTTCTGTGTTTAATGCTATTCCCTGATTTGAATTTTTGTTGTTTGAGTTGTAGAAACCGTAACTGCTAATGCCAAAGCCGCAATCATTATTCAATACATCTTATTGTGCATTTTCTTTTATCCACGAAGACAATGATTTGAATTCACCGGTTGCAACATCTTTTGCCAATTGAATGTTATCATCCGAATTTGGACCCATGTAGGTGTGTGCTTCGAAATAGGCTAACATTTGAGCTATCTCACCTGCTCCTTCAAAGAAGGTGGAGAATACTTCTGCCGGCACGTAATTGAAACTATATTCTTTACCATTTGCTTTAAATGTATCTAAAACATCATTAAAACTATTGCATTCTGTGGCTAGCGCTAAATAGTTTCCTTTTCCTGCTTTTTGAGGATTTAAAAATGCACCGGCAACTACTTTACCTAAATCATTTATGTCAGCCATATGTATAACCTTTTTGCCAGGATCAATAGGTAGGGTCCAGCCCATAGTTCCATTTTGCTGAGGCTGAGCTTTCATAGGCCCTAAAAAATTCTGAAAATAAAACGGAGGCTGAACGAATGTGTAATATTCGAATCCAGCATTTTTTATAAAGTCATCAACTTTTGCTTTACCTGTAAAATGAGGAACATGAAATTGACCGTTGCTTATGTCTTTAACATCAGGCAACGTTGACCAAATGAAGTGACTCACATTTGCTTTTTTTGCTGCTTCAATTGCTATTTTTCCCTGTTCCATTTCATTGGCACCTTCCCAAAAATTAGTAACTACAAATACACCATACGCATCTTTAAATGCATTAGTTAATGAGTGCAGGTGAGCCAGGTCGCCTATTACAACCTCATCAGCTTCACCCTCATATTTACCGGGGTTGCGGGTTATGGCTCTAACTTTAAAAGAACCATTCTTTTTTAAGGCATTAACTACGCCTTTTCCTTGTAGTCCGGTTGCACCTACAACCGCAATTATTTTCTTTTCCATTTTATACTGTTTTAATTGTTTAATAACAGGACAAAGATGAGGTAGATTGAGCATATCTGCCTATAAAGTATCTTAAGAAATAATCTTAAGGTATATTAAGATTCTACAATCTTTTTTCGGATGGCGCTGAGAAATTCGGGAGTTACGCCAAGGTAAGATGCAATCTGAACATTGGAGATGCGGTTGAAAAAATCAGGGTAACGTTTTACAAAATCAAGATAACGTTCTTCAGCTGAGGAGCTTATGTTCTGTAAAATTCTGTTCTGCATACTTACCATAGCGTTTTCGGCAAGAACCCTGAATATGCGGTTGAATTTAGGATAGTTTACAAAAAGTTTCAGCTGGTCTTCTTTATTACATTGAAGAATAACAGCATTCTCGATAGCTTCTATATAAAGCCTGCCTGGTTTACCTGAATGAAAGCTACCAATATCACCTATCCACCAATTCTCCACAGCAAATTGAAGGTTGTGTTCTTTGCCTTTTTTATCAACCATATACGTTCTGAAACAGCCCTCAACTATGAATGTGGTTTGATTACAAACATCACCTTCCTGCAAAATAAATTGCCTGCGCTTAACTTTTCGTATTTTAAAATATTCTTCCACTGCAGACTTCTCTTCATCAGATAAGGGAAGAAGTTTTTCGAAATAGTCAATCAGTGGTTTTATCGTCATTTTAAAAATCGTCAGAAGATTTAAATATCCGCTTCTAATATAAAACTAATAGTATTAATGATGTTCGCGCCAGGTGAAAACCGGCAGCAATGAACAAAATCTAATTTTAGTTCAGGAGGACTCAAGTTAATCTCTCATACCGGATATGAAGACTTGAACTTGCAGGGGGTAACTTAATTTTTGAAGAAAGCCGGTTGAATTGACTTATCATTTTTTCCGGTAGCTATAGTTTTCAAACCTGTTTGTCTCCATCACAAATTCTTTCTTATAGGTATTAAATTTATAATTTATAAAACAGTCAAATTGATGAGCAAACCCGTTTGAAAAAGTAACGAAAATGAAATCTGCATTATCAGTATCAGCCGAACCAACCAGGTTAATATAAAATGATGACTTGTTTTCCTTTTGCTTTTGTTCACCTTGTTCGGGGCTAATAATTTTAATCTGTGTGTTTTCAATAGCAGCTGGTAATTCTATGTCAGGAAAATCATCAGGCTGCCCATTTACATGCTTTCCAAAAAACAATGTGTCAAAAGTGAGCTTATATTCTTCTTTTACAAGATGTATATAATCACCAATGGCTTGCGTATAAATTTTTGCCAGCTCATTTTTTTGTTTTCCTAAATTGTTGGTGCTATCCGGTTGCTGAGATATTGATAATGCAGTATCAGAATTAACGTTGTTTGAATGTGAATTACCTGTGGTGTTAACAGTACACTCAGAGAAGAGAAGAGATAAGGTTAAACTAAGATTAATAGTTGCTGAAAAAAGTGCTGTCATGATTTTTGGTGATTGTTTACTGGAGTAAATTTCTATTTAGCCGTATTGATTAACCGGTGCTATTACCAATGCAGGTAACATTTACCTGTGCTCAACTAAATTAAACATTATAGCGTGAATGCCATAGCAGCCACAAGCAACATGCTTGCGGGAGCTATGGGGCGCTTGAAACAGCGGGGGGGGGGTTCCAAGTGAGGACGCTTGAAACAGCGGGGGGCGTTGTCGAGTCACAAGTCAGGCAGCGGTATAGGCTTGTGAAGACTTGCGACAGTCTGGGGTGGTGCGGCTTTTAATTGTGAATGCAAATTGCGGTGGCTTTTGAAACTTAGCTGATTAAAATACTCTACTAAAGCTTTATTTTAATTAATCACAACCTCAATATTTGTAACTCCGCAGGTCGTTATTGTAGGTGTACTCATAACTTCTGAATTACTGTTTAGTTTGTAACCAAAGTTCAAAATGTTTTGAGCATAACTAAAATTTATTATTGGGAAATCCAACGATTGATACAATAAACCACTTGTGAATGGTCCTGCAACTTTGTATGGTGCGCTAAGATTGTTAAAATCTGTAAGCAACAGAGTATCTAAATTTGTATAGCTATTATTAACAATTAGATTAACTTTAATATTGGTTGAAGAAGATTTATATACTTTTAAATCAGATAGGCTTTCGTTTTGTGGGATGTCAATCATTAATTCTTTAAATCCTTGTCCGGCAGGTATTCTTATATTTTCAGTAAAGCCATCCATATCCTTAAAGTCGAATTTAAAGTTCCCATTTGCGTCAGTAATTGTTTCGGCAAGCACTCCTCCATTCAAATGCCCATCCAATCCCGTTGAATATTCTTGAAATAAATCTATAGCTTGATTTGAAACAGGCTGCATATTACAATCTTCAAATAATCGCCCAGTAATAGTATAAGTGGGACCGTCACCGGGAGAATCTGTATCTTTTTTGCAAGACTGAAAACTTATAAGCAAACCTGACAAAGCAAGAAGTTTTAATTTAAAAATATATTTGATGTTTTTCATTTTATAAACAAATTAAAAGCAGTTCGCAGCAATGCGAACTGCTTTGATTTAACTTAATTGTTAATTATTAATTTTTGTGAAAGTGTTTCTCCTTTATCATTTCTAAGCTGAATGTAATATAAGCCCGATGATAAAAACCTGTTGTTTAAATTTAAGACGGAAGTTGAAGGAGTGCTTGCATCTTTAATTTTTAATAAGGAGCTTTCAATTAATATACCTGTTGAATTGTACAAAGAAAAGTTTACCTGCCCCTTTTCTTTAAACCGAAAATTTAAAACAACCTGATGCCCGTTATTCGGGTTTGGAAAAATTTCTAATCTGCTTTCGAGTTTAGGTTCGCTCTTAGTAATGTTTGCTTTGCGCTCCATAAAATTTTCGCAGCAACGAAGAAGGGATTAAAGAAGTAAAAAAAAGAAGGGTTTAGAACCACTACTGTTCGTTTACCTGCACTGTTTATTAGATGCACAACTGTTTGTTTACTTATCAAAGCCCTTCTTTTTTTTATTTCTTTTAATCTAATGTTATGCGTTCGTGCTACTCTCACCACGAAGTTGTCAGTTGGAAGTTCGCAACAAACTTTATTAGTTGCAGTTATCACTGCTCATACATTTCTGGCGTTACATTTAGCTTGAACACAAACACTCCGTCTTTATCCTTGTAATAATAAATAAAAGTTGTTTTGTTGTCGCGATAAATTTTCAAATCAGGGTTCGTCTTTACATTATTGATGATGCCTGGCTCAATATATTTTCTTACTGTATCAAGATTAACCTCTGATTGTGCAATGTCAACCAAAGTGTAATTGTATTGAAATGAATTGTCGGGTAAAGCAACTGCATTGTCCAATCTTGTGTATTGGTCAACCATTATTGGACAAGTTTTATTTAGCTCACTTGCCGCTTCCATCATTACTTTGTCAAAAGAAGGAGGTTTGAAAAAAAAGTGTTGAACACCAAACATAACAGCGATACCAACTATTACGCTTACTAAAGTTTTGACTTTCTTGTTTTCTGTTGACGGCTGTTGAACCGTTTCGGCTGCAACTTCAGGTGTTGCCACCGGAAGTGTATGTCCGCAACGAGAACAATACTTTGCGTTCGTAGTGTTGTCCGCTCCACAATTTGAGCATGTTACTTTATCCATAGTGTTGATTTATGTTGTAGTTTTTTTCTGTTCATTACTTGCAATCAGTTTCGAGTTAGCACTGCCGCCAAGCATGACGGATAACAGTTAAATATGCGAAACAAGCTTACCATTTATTTCGCTTTTCATGTAAATATCTGGAAATATTGCGAATGTTTTTCATTTTTGGTCTTTCGCTTTTTTATATCAGTTTATCTAACGGGCTTTGTATGTTGCAGCTGTGCTTTTTATTTTTAATTTTATTACCCGCAAAAACATGATTATTACAACGGGTAGTTACCTATCAGCCAAGCGTCACTAAAGAAGATAAGTTGCTATCCAAAAAAAATCAAATATAATTTACAGTGTAAGTTCATTGGCTGCATTACAGCCGTTGTAATACAGCCCGTGATAAACCCGTCAAACCTCTGCATCATGAAAACATTACTCACAGCATTATTCATCTTTATTGCAACAGCTACTCTTAAGGCACAGCCTTATGTAATTATTCCTGATGCGGTTTTCAGAAGTTACATAGACAGCATTGTACCCGGTGCAATTGTTGGCAACAATCTTAACACCACCCACCCCGGCCTGTATAATGTTACCTCTATTGATGTTTCGTACCGCGGCATTTATGATCTTACGGGTGTAGAGTATTTTCCTAACCTGTATACGTTGCTTTGCGGCAATAATTATTTGACTAACCTGCCGCCATTGGCCAATAGCATTGATTACCTGGGCTGCGATAATAACCAGCTTTCCTATATTAGTCAGTTGCCTGCATCATTGGGGGTGCTTCATTGCGAAAATAACCAGCTGGGTTCATTGCCGGCTTTACCTTCAGGCCTATTGGGGTTAAGCTGTGGTAATAATAACCTGGTTACGCTGCCTGCACTGCCGGCCATGCTGGGTAACCTGAGGTGCGAAAATAACCAGCTGGGTTCATTGCCGGCTTTACCTGCCGGAATATGGCAGTTAAGCTGCGGTAATAATAACCTGGGTACGCTGCCTGCACTGCCGGCCATGCTGAGTAACCTGTGGTGCGAAAATTGCCAGCTAACCAGCCTGCCTGCATTGCCATCTAATATTGTGAACATGAGTTGCATGAATAACCTGCTAACCACATTACCTACACTTCCTAATTCACTCCAGTATCTTGCAGTAGGTGGCAATGCTGAAATTTGGTGCCTGCCCAATATTCCCAGCAACGGAAATTTTTCATGCGATATAGGCAATGTTGTTTGCCCTGTGCAGGGTACACCTGACACATGGTTTAAAAGAGCAAGTCTTACCTTCGAGCGCGAAATGGCTGTTTCGTTTGCCGTTGGCAACAAATGCTATGTGGGTACAGGTTTTTCAAATTCAGGAAAGCATAATGACCTTTGGGAATTTAATCCTGCCACAAATGTGTGGACGCAAAAAGCAAATTTACCCGGGCCGGCCCGCTTGCAGGCTACAGGATTTTCAATAGGCAACAAAGGATACATAGGGCTAGGACAGCAAAATGCCGCTCCCTATTTTCTGCGCGATTTCTGGGAATATAATCCTGTAACCAACTCATGGCTTCAAAAAGCCGACTATCCTGACTCGGCTTACTTTGGCAATGCTGCTTTTGTTATAGGCAGCAAAGCATATGTTGGTTTGGGTCAGCGTAACAGCTATATTTTTCCAAGCAGCTTTTTTGAATTTAACCCGGTAGCGAATACATGGACTCCAATAGCAACATTTACCTCCTACGGGAGAACACAGGCATCGTGTTTTACAATTGGCAATAAAGGCTATGTATGCGGTGGAGATTATCCCAGCGGCCTTACGCCAAGCAGCTATTGCTATAACCCTTCCACCAACACCTGGAGCGCAATTGCACCAATGCCGCAAAGCATTAATGAAGCTGCATTTTTTTCCTTTAATGGAAAAGGTTATATATCGTGCGGGCAATGCTGCGTATGGAATGGAAGCCTTGTAACTTCGTTAGTGGAATATGATCCGGTACTTAATGTATGGAACCAGCGAGCTTCTGTTCCCGGCACAGGCAGATTTCGCCTGACAGGATGTGCATTAAACGGAAGAGCCTACGTTGGAACCGGAGAGAAATATTCTGCCTCAGGTGCCTTTGTTAAATCAAAAGACTGGTGGGAATATACGCCACCCTGCACTACCCCTCCCGGTTCTATATATGCATCAGGCAATATCACTTTTTGTAAAGGCGACAGTGTGATGCTGTTTACTGATTATGGCAATAATTATACGTGGCGAAAAAATGGTGTGGTAATAAGCGGAGCTAATTCTTATTTCTATTATGCAAAAGAAACGGGCACTTACAGCTGCACTATTTCCAATGCATGTGCATCGGTGCTTTCCAATTCAATAAACATAACGGCAGCTCCCAATCCCTCTGCAGCAATTACACCATCAGGTTCAACAGCACTGTGTACCGGGGGCAGTGTACAATTAAATGCACAGGCCGGAGTAAACAAAAGCTATCAATGGAAAAAAGGAGGAACCAATATTGCAGGTGCCACACTGTCCACCTATACAGCAACTGTTGCAGGAAACTATAAAGTAACAGTTACCAATAACGGGTCAGGCTGTTCAAAAACAACAGGCACTGCCACAGTAGTTACCGTAAATCCGTTGCCGGATGCTATAGTTTTACCAATGGGACCTACCACCTTTTGTGCGGGTGATAGTGTAGTACTTACAGCAAACCTTGGAATAGGATTAACTTATCAATGGAAAAAAGCGGGCAACATTATTAACGGTGCAACATTACCCAGCTACACAGCAAAAACTGCAGGCAATTATAAAGTACAGGTAACTACCAGTTTTGGTTGTTCGAAAACATCACCTGCATTAACTGTTACTGTTCCGTGCAGGGAAGGAGAAGACATTGCAGCATTTCCATCTTTAGCTGTTCCATTTGAGGTTACCGTTTTTCCGAATCCCTCTTCGGGCGATTTTATTTTTGAATTTTCAAATATGCCTTCTGAAAACAGTTCCATTCAGGTTTATGATGTAGTGGGTAAACTGAGATTATCTGCAGATATTAATAACCCAATTGAAAGTAACTCAGTGCAACAGTTTACCGTTAAGGATGAACAACTGCCTGCAGGCATTTACATGGTACTAATTACTTCAGGTAATGCATCTGAAAAATTAAAAATTATAAAATCAAGGTAGTTGCCAAACAGGTTTATAATTGATAAAGATTATACGGATGCTTCTTCTATCTTTTAAGCATTAGCGCTTAGGTGCAGCATTCATAAATTTTTTCAATTTACCAAGCTGGTCATCCATGGTTTGTATCATCCAGCTTTCAGGTGGCGATGCGCTTATTTTCTTACGAAGTGCATCAGCATTTTTGGTATCGCCAATTCCAAAATAGGCTTCAACAAGTGAGGCCTGTAACCAGAACTTCTGCTCTTCGTTTTCAATAAATTCAATAGCAACACGCGGCAGCTTTTTCTTTTTAAGGATGGCATTGCAAATAACAATTACTTTTTTGCGTGCGCGCTCGGCACTTACAATATCAGCCTGCGCTTCGCGGGCAGGTGATATGGAAGCTCGGGCATTCATCAGGTAAGCAAAATTAATTCCGTTATAGAAATCGTTTTTTACAATAAAGCCTTTTTCATAAGCCCATATGGATTCTTCAAGATGTTCGGTATTACCGGTTACTTCCCAAAAACGTTTGTGAATGGCGCCCCATAATCCGAGCGTTTCAGGATCAGTAGTCTGGTAAGGATTTAACTGCGAAAGAATTTTTTTTGCTTCGGTTAATGCTTCTTCAAGCGTTGGCTTTTTACTTTTATAAGTTGCCAGTGCTAATTGCTGTATGATATATACATCGCCCTTTTTTCTTACCAAAAGTTTTTTCAGAATGTTTATTACCTGCATCCAGTTTTCCTTTTTGCGGGCTTCGCTGAACATTTCCATCAACATGGAATTGACATAAATTTCACCGGGGCGCTTTGTTAAAAGCTGAAACAAAAGGTTTAAAGCAACATCCCAGTTTCCGTTTTCTTTAGCTTCTAAAAATAATTCACTTATTAATTCCTTGCTTCCATCATCTTCTTCAGGTGTTGCTGCTGCTGCGGGTGCCGGCTGTGCAGGCGCGGGAACAGGTGCCGCACCGGCCGGTGCAGCCTGCTGTGCAGCTGGTAGCTGCTCATACTTCTGGCCCATGGTGGGCGTATTCAGATAAGGTAAAAAAGTATAAACAGGACTGTCGGTGTCAGGCTTTTCAACCAGGTACATTATGGCTTCTTTAAGGCTTTTGCGCATTCGCTCAGCTTCACCCTCTTCTATGCCATTGCCCATGTGCTCATACATGCGTATGGCAATGTGCCCGATATCAAACGGAAATTTGAATTGCTTCTCGGCAATGATAATAGTGGTGTTTGGTTTAAGGGCATGACGAACACCCAACTCATAAACAGCATTTACATTAGAGGTGGACAAATCAGCTACCACCACATCGGCACCCAGTAACAATTCGTACATAGGTTTATCAATTACACCGGCATGTATAATATCGTCAGCACGTATGCATTCAAGCCCGGCATCTTCCACGGCTTTCTTAATAATTTGCCTGTAGGTTTTGTCTAAATCTAAAGTTCGCCCGGTTGCATAATCGGTTTTAAGTCCGAAACCCATTACTACGAAACAGGTTTTCTTTTTTTGCTCAGCCATGGTTGTTAATGTTATAATAAGCTATTAATTGATTTGCGCAATGTAGAAATTAAAGTTGCAAATGGAATTACTTGTGATAAATCCAAACTCCAAAAAGTCAAGGTTTAAAAAATTAATCAAGATTCACTTCTCCTATAGGAGGCACCTTGTATTTTTTAATGGAGTCATAATATTTTTTCTCCTGTTTTTTATTGGTTCGTATTCCCGTGTTGGTCATAACACCACTCAGCAAGATGCGCAGCCAGTAACTTGGAAATCCTTTATCATAAACCCGCTCAGCATATACTTCACCTGTGCCTGAAGAGTTATTGTTTTTAACCACAGCATCGGCAAGTAAAGTAACTACTCTTGTTTTCAGCGTTTTGTGGTCTTCACTACCCTTATCCAGAAACTCAATATTTAAATCACGATAATACATTTTCATTTCGCCCAGTGAAACATGCCTTCGTCCGATAGCAATCATGCTTATGGTATCTAAATAACCTGAATTTACTTTTGCAGAAACAGTAGGCCCAAGCAAGGGATTTAATTTGGTAAGATCAAACGGACTGATATGAACAGTTATGGTAAATGCAGCTAAAGTATCATGGTACGATTGCGCGTAATTAACCTTTAGCGTAGTTGCATTCATAAATTGCGATGACACTTTAAATTTCAAACTATCAGTAGCTGTAACATTGTAGTTCTTGACATTTAAGATTCTTCCTTTAAGGTCGTTAAACACAACACAACCGTTAAGCAATGTTTTATCATTGATTTCGCAATACTCAATATTTGCTCTTGTAAGGTTTACCGTATCTAAGTTGATCTTCATCGGTATTCTTCCGATAAGCTCAGTAAGCATTGGCTTTTCCTGCATATTATACGGTAGCCGTTTATCTTTATAAATGTAGAGAAAGACACTATCAGCATTCAGATTTTTCACCAAGATTTTATCATCATTGATAAAGCTGTGAACATCAAAACCATTGGCTTTTAGTTTACCCATATTCAGTTTCATGTATGAAGTCTGTACCGTTTTGGTAAGCATAAACGTTTCCTGGTTCACTGAAGGTTCAAAACCAAAGTGGTCCATTTTCAGTTCCTTATTTTTTGAATCAAAATTTAAATTGACGAGGTTGATTATTGATTTACTGTTCTGAATAGTGATAGTGCTGTTTTTAATTTTTATTCCATGATTGTTGGCCAGCAGCTTTTTTATTTCAGTTCCATTTTCAGAATTAAGATTTATATTTTCCAGTTCAAGCCTTGTAATGGAAATGGTTTGTTTGGTAGTGTCTTTATTCAACTCCCTTAAAATTATACTTGCAGGTGCAAGGCTATCATTGAATATGCTTAATTGATTTTTTAAACTTTTATCATCATCAGATAAGTGAAAATCTGACTTTGAAATTACCGGGGTATAAGGATTTTGAAGCCTAATCTTTCCTTTATTGAAATTATCTTCCCGGCTGCTGTCGGGCTGCTTACTTGATGTAACAGCAATAATATTGGAGACAATAATGGTATCAAGGTTAATGCGCCACTGGTTAGCACTGTTGTTAGCTGTAGTATTAAAAACAAAATCGGAAGCATCAACCTGCAGGCTTTCATTTCCTATTGGGTCTATCTTAATCTTGCCGTTACTAAAACCAAACTGCCTTAATTTAAGATGTAAGTCCCTGGCAGCTATTGCTTCGCCATCACTGCTAATTGAATTGATTTGCAAATTGCCGCTTCCTAAAACTACTTTCATTTTATCAGAAATACTCTTAGGGTGATTAATAAAATACGGCTCATTTAATTCAATTCTTCCCACTTGAAATTTCGGTAATGGTTTCTTATCGGCATTACTAACTGTTGTTGCAGCAGCAACAGGCTCGAAAGAAAATTCGGGACGATTGATAGTTATATAATCAGCTTTTAAATTTCCATTTAAGCAACTATTAATATCAATTGAAAACCCCAATTCAGGCAGTTTCATTTTCACCAACTCAGTTGCCGTTTCCAGATTCATCTTTACATTTTTTAAAGAACCGGCCTGCCTGTCATTAATAATAAAAGCTCCTGATGTAACTTGAATTTTCTTTTGATTAAATGCTAATGACCTGCCATCAATAAGCAGGTTATTTATAACAGGCATTTCATCATTTACAGCCGATAGCTCGCCTGACTTCATTGAATTGAGTTTTGCTGAAAAATTCAATTTTTGACTAATGAGATTAAAATCAACCAAACCACCATCCAAGTGATTAACCAATAATTTAAATTGAAACTTAGATTTTGATTGCTTCTGCTCTGTTGTGTGTTCCTTTTGAGTTTTGTTAATTGCAATATCAGCTGAGCGCCAACCCAAATTACCCACCACTAATTCCATATTTCTTTTTAATTGAATTTGCTGCAATGCAATACCGTCAAATTCAAACTTAGCACTCCTGTCGTTACTCACCTGCTTTAGTTTTTCAATGTTTAAATTACCGTTTACTCCCTTATATGAAAATCCCGCAACTTCTAAAACTGATTTTTTATTGGAATAATTTCCACCGGAGAATGAAAGATCCTCAACTGATGCTACAATATTTTCAATGGAATTTTCAGTTAACAGGTTGTGAACTTTTATTTTTAAAAAACAGTTATTTACAGATGCTGACGTTACACTGCCTATATCAACCTTTACCGAGCCGTCATTAAGAAATAAATTGGTGATTTTTATCTTTTCTCTTAAGAAGTCGAACGAACTTTCTTTTTTGTTTTTCTCTATCGTATCACCTTTCAATTCAGGTTCAGGTAAGGCCAAAGTAACATCAGGCTTTATTAAGGTTATATTATCTGCCTGCAACTTTTGATTATAGATTAGTTCATTCCAGTTGATCTGGTTTATTTCAAATGATTTTGTAATAACAGACTTAACAGGTGCCTTGTGGTTCGTATTTTTTGGTTTTAATGTAAAATTGGTAAGTGCAATTTTTTGCTTCTCCACCACTACACTGTCAAATTTTACTGCATAAACACTGTCAGGCGTATAAGCAGTGTAATCCTTTATGGCGAGTGCAAACTTATCCAGCTTTAAAGGAACATCTGGTTTGTCAATAACAGCAAGATTGGTAAAGCTGATGTTTATATTCTTTGAAGCATAGCTTGATGATTTTTTATTACGGAATGTTACAACATTAAGCCTTGCATCACTTACAGCAAGATATCCGATGTCAATATCTCCAAGTACTTTCTTAAAATAATTTTCTACCGCTTCCTTATCAAGCAATGAATCCTTTATAAGGTCTGACCTTTTTCTGTTCTCAGCCAATTCAATCTGAAGATTGATTTTTGGTTTATAACAAATGGCTGTGTCTAACATGAGCAATCCGTCTTTCAACAACATATCATAATCCACATTTACAATATGTATCGAATCGAGCTGTATGTCAAATTTATTTCCAGTTTCATTACCATTACTCATTGAAAAGTGACAACTGTCTAATTTCAAATATTTATTTCCTGAGCTAATGCTTAAATGTTTATAGTCAACACTTCCATTTCCATCCTTAAGAACGAGGTGCTGATTATACGCATCAAACTGAATGTTATCAGTAAACAACAGCCTTCCTGTATTATTGCTGCCATTGTTTAAAGATGTTCTTGTAATTGTCAAAAACAAATTATTTGCGATTATGGGGCTGCTATTGACTTTGGTTTTATCATTCAGCTCAATAGTTGCATTATTAATGTGCAGGTAATTTATCTCAACTACTTTTAAAACATTTTCAAGTGACGTATAAACCAAGCCCATTTCGGTTGTCAATGATATTTTTTTACCGGAATCGGCTTTACGCTTAACAACTATTATTTCAGGCTGATTTATTATAACCGACTCAGCCACCACTTTCATTTTAAAAATGAACTTTAATACTGAGCTTAATTTTATGGAAATATTATCGGCTTTAATATAATAATCGGTTACATTGTTCAGGCTGTCTTTTGTTTGAAGAACCGGTTGACTAAAATTGAAGCTCATCTTAGATAATTCAATTTTGACTTTTGCCACCTTCAAAACCAGCTTGCCACCTGATTGCGTTTCTACAAGTGAGGCTAAACTTTTTTCAGCATTATTTACGGCATAGTAATAGAATATGACAGATACAATAGCAAGCAGCACTAACAGTATCCCTAAACCCCATGCTATTTTTTTCTTTTTATTCACTTAATTAATACAGTATTGATTTAAAACAAAACCGGCATAAATAGGTTTTCCGAATATTTTCATATGCTAATTAAAAGTGTGTTTTATCTTCAATGTAGTTTACACTTTTCTTTAAAAATTTTGGAGCTATAAACCGGTAACCGGCAAACACCTGAAAGTACAAGCGAGATGAAACCTGCTTAACTGCAGGTACATTGTCGTTTCTTAATGACTGACTTAATCTAAACTCGCATCCTGTAAAAAAACGGGTAGTATTATACCCTAATCCTGCAGCCTCTTTTATTCTGTAAATTACATTATCATAATGAGTGATAAAATTTTCGTCAGGATACCGGGTTGTGAGTTTCGTATAACCATAGCCAATACCCGGAACCAAACCCACAGCGGCATACCATTTTTTGTTAAGGACAAATGTGTAGAAGTAACCCAATTCTAAAACAACATCAAAGTTTTGTGAACGCTGACTAGACTTTTGAGTTGTGTCGTTTGATTTATTGTCAATATTATATAATGAATAATCCAATGCAGGAATAAAACTTCCTGAACTTTTAATCTGAATTTCGGATTGAGTGGCAACTGCTTTAATTGAATAGTTTGTATTGAATTTATAAAATGTATTTCCCCTGAAAAACTGAACTTTCAAATCTGGAAACTGAATATAAGGATCATCCTTTTGCCATGAAGCATCGAAGTCAGAGGTATTTGCTAAAAAGTAACCTTGAGTTTTTCCAATAGCCAATTGCTGCCCCCATTTATTAAACACCATGTTTAACTTGAATGCAAATGCTTTTGATTTGCCTTTTAGGTTGTTATCATTATTGCCTGGAACAAATTTTGGTATGAAACCGAAACTTGCTGAAAGAAACTTGTAACTTACTCCAATACTTGCCCCTAAGGCAAAATTAGGCCTAATGTCATACTTAAAGTCATCACCTTTCAAAACAAACCACTCATCTTCGCTGCTTACTGTAGCTTTAAAATTAACAAATGTGTCAGTATAAAATATATAGTTCTCTAATTTATTTTTCGCTAAGGCAGTATCGGTATGCTGCTGTGCATTTAATTCAAACGTCAATAGTATTAATGCAATAAGACAAAGCCGGCAAACAAAAGCAGTATTATTAATTTCAATATTCATTATTTCACAGTGCTGCTATCTTTCTAACTATTCGCCTTTTAATTGAAGTTGAGCAAATCCTTAGGGTAAGTAATGTTATTCGTTTTAAACTCTGCATAAATCTTGTGCATTACATCACTTTTTATTTTTTCAATACTATAAATTTCTCTTACCCAAAACCTGACGTGAAATTTCATACCATTACTACTAATTGTTTCCAGCACAATTGTGGATTTATCTTTTTTAATTATTGAGGGATGATTTTCAATTATAGTGGCAATGACACTCTGAACGGATTCAGGATCATTTTCATTAGCTACAGTTATGAATAAATGAGCTAACCTGTCAGGCGATGAAAGTGTCCAGTTTTTTACTTCAGATGAAAGTAATTTACCATTCGGAATTAAAATATCAGCGCCATCACCTGTATTTATTACCGTTGCTCTAATACCAATACTTTTAACTTTTCCTGTATCATCTCCGATTTCAATTAAATCGCCAACTGAAATTGGTTTTTCAAAAGCCAGTATGAGACCAGAAACAAGATTGTTAAATATGTTTTGCAAACCAAACCCGATACCTACACCCAATGCACCCATTATTATAGTAAACTGAGTTAATGGAATACCTGATGCACTTATTCCCAAAATAAACCCTCCAACAATTAAAACAAACCTGATTAATAATATGTAACTGCCTACAGAATTTCGTTTTTGTCCATTCACATAACTTTCATGTGGTTCAATTGTCCTCGTAATAAAACGCGAAAAATAAAATGCCAGGAAAATGATAATTATAAAAACCAATAAACTTGAAAATGTAAATGTAGAGTCGCCAATAACGCGTGGTCTATTAAGAGCATAATCAATAGAACCTGTCAAATTATCATACAGGTTAATATTTTTCAGATAGCTGATTATAAAAAACAAAACTGCTAATGTTCTGACTAAAGGGCTTACCAGCTTTTCCAGGGTATCTGAATTTATTACAAATGATTGAATTTTGTTGTTAAAATAATTGGCTACCATTCTCAGGTAATCCAAAAAGGTAAATATGGAAACTTTTAAAATTAACAACAGAAGAAAAGCATCGAGCGCACTAAGCAATATCATTCTACCTAATGAATAATATCCGATTGTAGTAAGTGTGCATCCTGCAGCGAGTTGAATAATTAAAAAGAAGTAAACAAAGCGGGCTGTCTTTTTTCTGGAATAATTATTCTTTCGCAAGTCGTTATATATTACCTGGAGCGGTACAAGCAGCACTATTGCTGAACAGTAAATAACCCTTCCATATAATGTTGGGGTAACAAACAGGTTAATCATCTTTAAGACTATATAGTAAACCACTACGAAAGTAAAAGCATATAACGAAATAAACCTGTTCTCTTTGTAGTAAATAATGGAAGTTGAAACAGTAAGTGATATTAAAACAAAATCTAAAAACACAAACGGAGGGTTAATAAAAATAACAGGCGATAAAACAAGACCCATAATTGCCGGTGCCAGGGCAGGATATTTGTGAAGGTATTGGCTTGTTCCATGCACATATTCATTATAACTATTCTTCTTATAAAAGCGTACGGGAATCATACAAAGAAGAAACAGAAATATTCTGAAAAATATTAAACCTATAAAGCTGTGGCTTCCGAAGAATGCCAGCGTACTGTAGGTTTGAATAATTGTATTTTTAATCGTGACAAACAAAGTATTTTGATAGTCGCTTTCTTTTGATTTCCATAATGGCGGAAGATTTGCCTTATAAAATTCGGATTCCTTTTTTATAATAAGTTCGTCAGCAAGGCGATTGGAATGCCTCAGTTCCAGGGCAAGCTTATTAAGTGTGCTTTCCATTCCTACCATCAATTTAAGATGCTTTGAAAATTCTGATCTTGCCTCGTTTAGTGAATTTCTGAGCAGGCTGATTTCTGCTTGATAAATAACCTTTATTGAAGAGTCGGCATGATTATTAAAATAATCAATTTCATTTTGTATTGTAATGGCTTCAAGGGTTTGCCTGGTAATATAATCGTTATGTTCTTTTAGCCTGGAAAGCAAGTTTAATAAATCGCTGATATAAGATTGCAGTTCAATTTTATATTCCCTAACGTCCCTTAAACGAAGTGAATTAGCATTATTATTCAGATTCAGCCTGATTAATTCACCTGAATTAGCAATTGACTCGATTTTTTTCTTGTATGAATCAACATCAACTACTGCGGTTTGCGATATGCCCGCTGTGCTGAGCAAGTTCAACCTTGCCTGAATCCAGGCTGAAGGATTACTTAAATAAAAATCAGGATCCGTTTTTGAGGAATTGGTATCAACTTCAAATTTAACTGGCTTTGGTTGGAATTGAGCGTGTGCTGGCTTAGTATAAAGGAAAGCACCAAACAATAAACATCCCAAAAATAATTTTAAATTAAACCTGGCTTTAAAAAATCCCATATTAATTTCAATTTTTCATATTAAGCTTCCCTTGCTATTTTTTTCAAAAATAATATTTTAAACAGTTTTCAATAATTACCAGGCTTGTAATAGTATGCCATTATTTTTTGAGCGAGAAAGCGTATTCAACTTTACTTATAAAAAAAGAGGATGCTGAAAATTCAGTATCCTCTTTTTATGTATTGTAATGAAATAAAATTATTCCTTAACTATTTTAATGCTTTGCAATCCTTTATCAGACTTTATTGTACAGATATAAATGCCTGAAGCTAATCTTGAAATATCTACCTTTTCGATACTGCTGACATTGTTTTTAGTAAGCAATAGTTTACCATCTGTTGTTGTTATATTTAATTCAGCTTTTTCATTTACGTCAGCAGAGAAAGAAAACACTACATAATTACCTGCAGGGTTTGGAGCAACACTTATATTGTCATTGGTATTTGAAATATTAATAACAGCAAGTGGCATCTGTATCGTATCAGCAACGGTATTAGTAATAACTGCCGGATTAAAATCAAAATAAATACCTGCAGTATTATTAATAACTGTAAGCGGAGATAAAGCTGCTTTAGTTTTAACAGCAAAACTTACAGCACCATTACTACCTTCCATATCTGTACCACTATCGGGCAATTGAATATTAAAGAATGTAAATGTGGCTATGCCATTACCACTCATAGAAAAGTTAACCGGGTGAGTTGATCCGGTAAACCTGAATGAAAGTAAATCCAGATTCTGATCCAGCGTATCACGAATTATTACATTATCAGCTGCAGCATTTCCTGTATTCTGAAAATGTATAGTGTAATTAATTTCTGTACCAGCCGCAATCATGCCTGAAGGAGTAGCGTCTTTTTCATTAGGATCCCATGAGTTTGAAATTAACTGGTGAAGATTTACTTCATTGTTTGTAGGAACTGTATCATTGGTTGGAGCAATTGTAAGTTTTGAATCGAGATAATTGCCCAGCACAGCATTTATAGATGGCAGCAGGTATAACATGATGCTTCCATTCTGGCCTGGCTGTAAATTAGAATACGCCCACTGCAATGTTTGACCATTAATAACATCAGGTGCGGGAATTGAACTGATAAATGAATACAGCGAATCCATTACAAAGGTTATCGTATCACTTTCAATGGATGTACCATTATTGCTGTAATGAATCGGCATAGGTTCAGGCTGCCCGGGTTTCGCCCCCCAGTTTGGGCAGGTGATGGAAACTTCGTGAATATTAGGTATCACCTGGAAACCAAAATTTAATCCACTGCAGGGCTGTGTTAATGGATTTACAGAAATAACTGCAGGCACATTGGTTTGATTCCAGTAAGTAATCGGGCCTGTGCTAAGGTTGTAAGTAAGTGTTGAATTTACAACATGATATGGGATAGGAGGCTCCAGCGGATCATAAGTTCCATTGCCATTAATATCATTAAATACTTTACCGGTAAGATAAGCAAATGGATAAGGGCCATTGTAACCGCAGTATCCAAAGTTATATGAAAAACCGGCAGGCATACTGCATGAAATGTTGATTGGGAAATAAGTGGTTATGGTTGGAAAAGGATATGCATTAGCCCAGTTGCAGGTTGTATCACCCAATACAATAAAATCAGAAATAGTATCTCCTCTAATACCTATCTGTGTCTGAAACGGAGCTGCAGCATAATTATTAGCACCATAAATAAACTTTATGCAGTTGGTGGTTTCATACATCCAAATCTGAAAACTAACATCGCCTGAATTTCCAAAATATGAATAATGCAACCATTGAACTATTGTGATTCGATTGGGAGCTGTTCCGATTGTGGTGTACTGCAAACTGGCATTCGGCAAATGATGTATAAGATCGGCAGCAAATGGGGCAACTAAATTATTTCTCGTACCACCAAGTATATTAACAAACATTGGAGTTCCATTGGTATCCAACTCAATATATCCGTTTGTATTAACCGACATTTTATCATACAAATTGCCGCCAAGATCTAAAGTAAATCCAATGGGCAGATTTTTGTAAACTACGTCATCCACATTTGGGGCATCCAGTACAGTGCCGTTAATAATACCAAAGGTATCAAGTGCAGATGTAAATGGAATTGTTGAAACCTGTGCATTGCTAAAATATGCGGAGCCTAATAGCAATAAAATAATTGTGAGGTAATTTTTAATTTTCATGAGATGTTAAATTTTAATGTTCTTAGATGAATAAAGTTTATATCCGAATGTTTTCAAGTCGAACAAATTTATAAATATAAATCAGGTTAAAAACTCTTTCTCAAAGCGACAATTGCTTCATTGGGAGTATCAAGATTTATCATGCCTCTGCGAGGACGGTCGAGGTCAAGCGTAAACAACACTACAGCAGCAACAAGCATACAAAAGCCTGCTTCAACCAGCCAGTCAACCACCCCTTTACGTCCTGCAGAATAGCCGCCATAAAACGCACTGACAATTGCAATAACAAACAACATATACAATATACTTTCAGGAACACGTGCCCTTTCTCCTGCCAGCCGTGTAGTTGTAATATCAATCATGGCATTAATTGCAGGAATCATTTGTTGAGTTGCAGCAAGGTTTGCAGGATCATGAGATAACTCAGCAGCACGTTTCCAAATCTTGGCAGAAATAACCTGCGATAGACTATCGGACTGTGATATTTTTTGGAGGTTGGAACCGGCCTCATAATAACTGATCCTGGCTTCTACATAATCTTTAAAATCATTCCTGAATAGTTGGCGTTCAGGTGCAGGATATAAGTCAGTTCGTAAAATAGCTGTTCCGATATCATTGGCTTCTTCAATTACAACTTGCCTGCGGGTATCATATCGGCTTCCACTCATTCCAAATGTAAAAGCCAGAAGAAAAAATAATAGCCCGGTAAGACTGGCTGACTCACTACCTATATCCTTTGCCTTCTGGCGATTGTGTAAATAATTTCCAATCCTAAATCCAAACCATGTAGAAAGCATCATTGCCAGAAAAAGCACCAATGCAATAACCCATGCTTCAGTTTTGAATAGTAATGTTATATTAAACATTTCCTGGCGTTATTATTTTGAGGTAATTATAGCAACTAATTTTAATTCTGAAATCACTTTGTTGCATCTGTTCAAGTAAAGTTTTTAGCTTCTTGCAAGCAAAATTTCAATAGCTAGCTGGCAACTTGTTCCAAAAGCTATTAATTCAGAAAAGTGTTTACATCAAGAGAATTTATTAAAGCTAATAAATATCATGATCATCAGGACTATCAGGCTCAGGAGTAATGGCTTTCTCAAGGCTTTGTCCTTCATCATTTTGTTGCTTTAGTGTCCAGTGGTCGGTGTTGGTTATTTCAAGCCAAATGTTTCCTGACTTGCGGAAGAGCTGCACATACAAACCATATCCTATCCTGAATTCGTTTTCAAAATCTATTACCCGGGTGTTGTCATCAAAAGTTATTACTCCCTCCTTTCCCTTAGCGGCTTGTATTTCACTAAGCATCTTGTTGCCGGTGATCATGTATTTTTTTGAAGTTGCCTCTCCTTCCTTGTGTGGCTTTGCAAAAAATCCTATTCGCAAAAATTTATAAATGTCATTAAATGCCTTTTGAAGGCTGACAATTGTTTGGCTTTTATCAATCTTCAATTTATACATAACCTTCTGCTATTAATTTTAACCTGTTAATGCAAACTCAATGTTTCCATCCTAAAAATTCATGCATTAAAATTTACTCGATAGACAATTGCAAATGAAAAGCATTGTAAATCTGTATACAACAACATTCATCAGTATTAATTATGATTTATATCAGTTATTATTTGTCTATTAATAACTGTTATATTTTTAATTTTAGTAATTAATAACCAGCAATAGTTAAAGAAATGGAACGAGATAGAATAAAAGAAACAAAGCATACTATTATTATTCCTACTGACTTTTCGCATTGTGCAGACAATGCTGTTCAATATGCAATAGGTTTAGCTGAAACAATAAGCGCAACGGCAGTCTTTCATCACTCCTGTAAGGCGCATGCACTAAATTATGATTCGGTAACGGAAGAAGCTGAAGATGCAGAGGTATTAAACACTGTTGTAAAAAAACTGAATCAATACAGCAAAAATAAAATGATTGATTCCGGAAATATTCCGTTTGCGGAAGAACTGAGTTTTGGAACAGCAATTAGTGATATAGTAAACCTTGCTGTACACAAAAATGCTGACTTAATTATAATGGGAGCCAAAGGGAGTTCAAATATTGAAGACTACTTATTCGGCAATACGGCATTGGCTGTTATTGAAAAATCACCATGCCCGGTTATGCTTATTCCTGATGGGGTTAAATTCGAAGGGTTCAGCAAAATTGTTTATCCAACAATTTACAATGTAAACGATCTGGAAAATATTCTGAAGTTAATTCCATTTGCTCAAATTTTTAATGCCGAAATTATTATTGTACATATTTCAGAAACCGGGTTCACTGATTTGCTTGAGCGGGAAACATTCAACATTTTTAAAGACGAAGTGCTCGAGCAATCCAACTATGACAAACTTAAATTTCAACTGCAAGCCGGCTTAAATGTTGGTGATGTACTTAATGCAGTTGTTAATGATGAAAAAGCTGATTTGCTTGCCATGTCAGTCAGGCAAACTAATGCAATTGCAAAACTATTCAGAAGCAGTGTTACAAAAAAAGTGCTGAGCCTGGCCAAAATCCCTGTATTGACATACTGCAATAATCAGCAGTAGCAATTCATTACCGAACACGATTTAATTTGGTAGATAAAAATCTTCGGGCATTTACAATTGCAATTTGTTTAAACAAGGTATCCCCTAAAAAAGCTCTTACCTGGATTGAAAACTGACGTTCGGCTACTGCTTTATTTACTAAATAAAAATCTGTTCCGAATAAAACATGTTCTCTTACTTTCTTATCGGATTCGAGCATCACTTTTAGCATGGGCAATAAACTCTGGTCATATAGGGTGT
>JBGARN010000184.1:0-4117 GCA_044230205.1 Bacteroidia bacterium | reverse complement strand
TATGATGGGAAATCGCAATTATCGATCGAGGTTACTGCGAAATTTGACAAATCAAAATCGTGGTTCAGAGATGAAGGAAAAACAAATGAAGTGCTGAATCATGAACAAACGCATTTTAATATCACCGAAGTTAATGCCAGACTTTTACGTAAAGCCTTTGCTGAGCGTACTTATAAAAGTTCCAATAATTTTGATGTATTACTAACCCGCCTTTATAATGATTTTACCGAACGCTGTTCAAGAATGCAAAATGAATATGATAACGAAACCAATCATGGAATTAATTCCCGTTTGCAGCAGGCATGGGATAAAAAAATAAGTCAACAGCTTAAAGAACTTGAAAAGCACTCAGCAACCCAATTGAACCTGACTGTAAATTGAGTGTAATTAAGGCCAGTGGTGAAGGTTTGTGACAAAGCGAAACAAAAATTTTTATTTTCGCTCCCTTAAATCTTAAAAGTAAACTAAAAACGCACACAATGAAAAAAAGATTACTCTTATCAACATTCGTCTTAAGCGCTTTACTGGCTAATGCGCAATGGACTAACCAAAATGTACCATTACCTTATGAAGGTTATTTAGATGCAGTGAAAATGGTTGACGCCAATATAGTTTGGGGAACCACCATTAGTGTAACCGGAGGAACTGCTGCCGATACAAAAGACTTTGTAAGAACAATTGACGGAGGTGCTAACTGGACTCATGGAACCATTAATGCTACACCAGCGGGATTACGCACATCTAACATTTTTCCAATTGATGATCAAACCTGTTATGCATCACTTTATAACCCAACTGCAGCAGGTGGAAAAATTTACAAAACAACAAATGGTGGAACATCGTGGACTCAGGTTGGTTCGAACATGTTCACTTCACCTACTTCATTTCCTGACGTGGTTTATTTTTGGGATGCCCAGAATGGCGTTGCAATTGGTGACCCTTATGGCTCCCCGCTTAAATATGAAATTTACCTGACCACTGATTCAGGTGCTACCTGGACTGCTGTTCCGGCTGCAAACTTGCCAACCCTTACCAATGCAAGTGAGTATGGCATAACTAATTTATATGATGCAGAAGATGGACGCATTTGGTTTGGTACCACCTATGGTGATGTTTACCGTTCTATTGACATGGGGCAAACATGGACCAAAAGTGCAACAGGACTTCCTGCTTATGTTACCAGCAGTGGAGGCCGCCAGGATATAAGTGTGGTAGCATTTACTGATTCATTAAATGGAATAGTTGCCCAGATTAATGATGTGGGCTATGTGGTGGTTAATACAACTGACGGAGGTTTAACATGGACTACAATTACACCTACAGGTGCCTTTTATCCATCTGACATTACCGGTGTGCCTGGTTCAGGCAAATTTGTTTGTGCGGGTTCAAATGGAACTTTCGGATTTGGAACTTCTTACAGTGATGATAATGGTTTAACCTGGAACAGCCTTGACACCAATGTATCACACACTTCGGTAGATTTTATTGATGCTAACAACGGTTATGGTGGTGAGTACATTCCACTTGGTGGCCCGGGTGGCGCATGGAAGTTCTCAGGTGTATTAGGAGTTGTAGCATGCGGAGATAGCCTGATATCATCAGGTACAGGTTCTGTAAACGACTCCTTAATTTGTTATAACGATACGTTAGTATTCACAGTTACGGGAGCATTTCCTCCAAGTACTGGCGGAACCCACGGTTTTAGTGTAATTGTTTCATCAGGTGATCTTGGTCAGAGTAATGACCCATTAAATCAACCAGGAATTTTGGGCGGAACCGGTGTAATTGGTTTCCCTGCAAATCCATTCAATACCGTTCTTCCAAATGATGGATCAATTTTCCCGGCAGGTATCTATTATTTTACGCCTGTGGTTTATGGAAATGCTAATGGCAGTGGCAACGTTACTCAGTTAACTCTTGATCCTTCGTGCACCTACACTGGACCATCGGTAATGGTTAACCTGCTTGCAGATGGCGACCCACTGTGTAACTCTTCAGCAATTTATGAAGTTGCGAATTCAGGATTAACGCTAAGTGCCTTCTTTGCTGATAAAAACACACTTGATGTAAATGTTAACCTCAATGCCAATGCTTCTGTTAACGTTACAATTTACAATTTAATGGGTGTTAAAGTTTTCGAACAGACTCAAGAAATGTTAGGCGGCTCAAACCATCAAAAAATTAATCTTGAAAAATTAAGCAGCGGTACCTATATAATAAATGTTACTACTGAGCGTGGAACAGTTTCTCAGAAATTAATTAAGCTTTAATTTATATCGTTTCAATGAAAAAAACTGCCTTTTCGGGGGCAGTTTTTTTATGCTTATAAATGACCTAAACTTGTTTTTTACCTATTTATTATATATCTTTGCCAATATTTATTATCTGTTTACTTATTTAAAACCCGTCAAAATTTTCGCGACACTCCAAAACGGGTTCAGTTTATACACTCCTGCTTAGATCAAGTTTTACTGCTTACTAAATTAATTATTGTGTGAATAGCTATGAAAAGTATTTGTTTGCTTTCATTGATAATAGTTCATCTAAATCCAATTGCTAATGCACAGGATGAGGGTGCCAAATTTGCAAAATGGGGCGTTTATATAACCAATATTTATAATGCCAATTTAGCCGACAACTCTTTTAATATCGACTTTTGGTGGTGGAGCAATCATGAAGACACTACACTTTCATTTGACGGGACAGTTGATGTACCTGATGCCAAATCGCTTACTACTTCTCATTTTGAAAGGCATATTATAAATGATATGGTTTGGGAGGTTAATAAAATATCCGCCAATGTTAGTATGAACTGGGATATTCTTAATTATCCATTTGACAAACCCCAGCTGTTTGTAAGGCTGGAAAGTTCGATTGATGAAATAAATAAACTGAGAATTATTAATGACAGTATCCGATCAGCCATAAATAAAAATATTAAGATTCAGAACCTGATTGTTGACTCTTTTAAACTTGCTAAAGGCGAAGTGCCTTATAATACTGATTTTGGAGACCCATCAGCCGAATATCGCTGTACCTACTCAGGCTTATTTATGAAAATTGATTGTCATCGCGAAGCATGGGGAATATACTTTAAACTATGTATTGGATTGTTTGTCGCTTTTTTAATTTCATTCCTCGCTTTCTTTATCGAACCTGAATATTTCGATGCGCGGTTTGGAACAGCTGTTGGTGGCCTGTTCGCAGCCGTAGGTAATAAATATGTTTGCGAATCTCAATTCCCTTCGAGTGCAACATTTACTCTTATTGATAAGATACATGGTATTGTTTTCATTTTAATTTTTATGGTGATGCTGATCATAACCACATCACTATACTTTAAAGTAACCAATCAATTGAGCACTGCCAAGAGAATTGACCGCATTTCAGCATTGATACTTGGTGTTTTATTTGCCACCTCTATCACATACATCACTTCAGTTTCTCAATAATACATAAAATGTACTTTAATTTATTTTTTTTTATTGCCTTTAGCTTGCTTTCAACTTCAGTTTTGAAAGCTCAAAACATACAGGCCGATTCGTTAGCAGAATTAAATTCTGATAAAAAATCTACGTGGACTTTCGAATCGGATTTCAACTATAAATATGTTTGGCATGCTATAGAATTCCAAAATGCATTAACTATTAATCCCTCCGTAAACTTTCAGAATAAAGGATTTTTCGTTAACGGATGGTTTAATATACCAATGTTTTTCTACGACAAGAAATTGAAAGAAGAACAGGATTTTAAAGAATTTGACTTGAACATAGGTTATGAGTTTGATAATGAATTTTCATTTACGAGTCTTACCCATTCCGCTCAGATTTTCACTCCATTAGAAGGTGAATGTTACTGGGGAATATTAAGTGCTTACCAGGGTTTTTATTTAGGTTCGTTTGGTATCTATGTAAACCCTGAATATTTATATTACCCTTTTGACAACGGCTTGTTTTTGGAAACTGGATTTAATTTTAATCATGAAAATGAAAAATCATTAATTGATATAAATTTTGCCTTCGGCAATTCCAATAAATCTTTTACTGAATACATCATTTGCGAAGGAAACGAGAATTCGTATGAAAAAAATTATTCATACTTAAAATTTGATTCCGGA
>JBGARN010000183.1:0-4156 GCA_044230205.1 Bacteroidia bacterium | reverse complement strand
CCTTGAGGACCTGTGGCTCCGTCATTTCCTGCCGGACCTTGCGGACCTTGCGGACCTTGGGGGCCTTGCGGACCAGGAGTTCCAGGTACATTAGCATTTTCTGCATATAAAGCATAAGGCACGCTCATAAATTGGGTGGTTCCCATATTTGTAAAGCTATTTCCTCCATTCGGATCAAATTCCACTTGAAGAAATTTTGCACCTAACCCCCAATTTATCGTAGAAAAAGTACCGCTTATTACAGTTCCCATACCAATATTGATATTAAATAAGCCAAGATTGGTTGTTGTTAAATTATGTGTTTCCATATAAATAACTGTTCCATTGGCAGTTTGATCGTGAATGGTAAGCCGAACTGTAATTAACTGGGAAGCTAATATGGATCCATTGGCATTTCTTGCTACTCCCTGGTAAGGAATCCCGTTTGGTGTCTGTGCAAATAAACTTGCTGAAATAAGTATCAGGCTAAGCAATAATTTAGTGAGGTTTTTCATTTGGAAAGAGAATCTTATTTTTAATGATTTACTTAAGGATATTAATTGGTTTTTGAGAATAGATATACGATTAGCAATTCAGTATTACTCAATTCAGCTTTAGAATATAGACTTTCTGAAACTTAGGCTAATTCACAGTACAGGAAAAGCAGTTTTTCTGTTGCGCAAAAATTTTTCAATTCACTTTTGCTTCCGGAATAATTACATCTATTAATAAGCAATGATTAATTCACGAGCATCTATTTATTAACACAAAACACTTTGAAATAAACTATATTTCAAATTGGCTTTGGTCCTTAAACAAGCAATATTTCAATCATAGTAAGTTTGGGTGTATATTGGCTTATGATTTAAAGAACAGTTAGTTTAATTCCTCGGCAACATTTCTTACAACTACATTTGCAAAAATAGGCAGATCAAATTAGATTTACCAATATAAATATAATAATTGAACATCAATTTAATCCTTTTGTCAATTTTTAATGTCTGATTTTGGTCTTTTCGCAATCCAAAAATTTAGCATATACCTATGAATGGCATCAGTTAGTCATATTTAACAATTGATCTTTTTTCCTTCAGGTTAATAACTCAAAAGACTTAAAATATAAACGTTAATTCTTGCCCGAATAACCAATAAGAAATTGCTGATATCAGTAGAATAAACTGATTCGATTAGAAACCCTAATTTAAACGGTCAGGAATTTAAATCTCTGGAATAGTTTTAAAACAATGCATTAAAACCATTTTAATCTAAAGCACGTTTATTAAAAAGTATGTAACCGAAATGGAAAATGAATGCAAAGGGTTTATCGAAATCCTGGTAGTAATTAACCCCTGCACTTAACGGGCCAACCGGTGTATGATAAACCGCATTTAATGCTGCGATAAAATATCGCTTGGCAAAGGGTTCACCAAAAGTTGGCGCTATAAATGCTTCTTAATCCAAATCCGCCATAATTATAGCAACGGAATTGCGGTAAAAGAATGGTCTTTGTTTCTGGTATTGGCTGAAATGCAGGAGCAGATAAAATACTGGCTGTGTAATTATTAAAAAAATCCTGTGTACTGCCGGTAATATCAATATAGAAACCAAACCTAAAAGGACCCAGGCCTGCAAAATAATTTTCCCAATTCAGTTTTACCTGGAACCAGTGCTGTGATTCTGTTACTGTATCGCGACTAATTGCTGTTGTTCCATGCAGTGTTTTTTCTTCACCGGAAACGTACCTCATATAGATTGTAAAAAATGAACCTCTTGTTGCATACATCTTGCGATTGAGCGTACTTCTTTCGTAATTTAAACCGCACGTAAATCCGTTAAATTTTGTTTGATCGCTGGTGTCAGTTTGGCTGAAGTCGCGGGTCTGATAATATTTTTCATTAAGGTTAAAATAGCCTGCTTCAGCAAACAGCTTTGCACTGTATCGTGACGGGATACCAATTTTGGCTGAAGCCTTTAAATCATTTTGTATAAGGTAGGGCGGATTTTCATCTTCGAAAAATGCATTGCTGCTTTTATAATAGTTAAACGAGTTGTACGTGAAATCGGGCTGTACAAAAAAGGGTTGAGTACCCGGAAAGTCAATACGAATATCGGCATGTGCAGCATTATAAAGTTTACCGAAATAGGCATTGGTTGAAAAGCGATAGGAATTTTGCCTGAGTATGTTGTATTGCATCCCGATAAATGCGGTGTTGATGGGGCGCGATGAAAAGTCGCCTCCGAAATCAACATGCAGCACCTTCTCCAGTTTTACATCGGCCATCAGGTCATACAAATTTGTTGACGGATTATAAACCAGTTTTGGGAAAACTGTTCGAATGTTGTCATCAGCAATCAGCCTGAAATAATTTTTCTTGAATTCATATGGCAAAATGGGAGCCTTGCCCGGTTTAATAATTTTCTGAACATACCTTCGCTGATCAGGAAGCAATCCATTAACATAAACCTTATCAATCATAACAGGAACCTGGCCTTCAAAAAATTTCGCCCGTTTTAATGTTACTTCATCCCTGGTTACTCTTCGCTTTATGGCCTTTTTAATGGCATTCATTTGTTTTAATGTTGAAAAATAACCTGAATCAATAGCCATACGTGCATCTTCAAAATCAAACACTCCGATGTAACTTATTTCAGGTGCGATAAGAAAATCAGTTGACCGCGGAACTTTATATTCAGTAGCCTGCTGAATAATCATGGTGCGTACCTGCGACAGCAGGTTATCTTCATACACTACCTCAGAGTTATTGCCTACTGAACTGCCGATAATAATTTCAGGTTTAAAATCATCAATCATTACATCGCATGGAAAATTGTTATACAATCCTCCGTCAAACATTATGCGGTTGTCTACAGCAACAGGAGTGAGGTAAAAAGGAAATGCCATTGAGGAACGAACTGCACGTGCCAGGTCATCATTAGAAAATATTACTGCTTCGCGATTTTTAATATCTGAAGCTACACACCTGAAGGGAACCATAAGCGAATCGAAATTACAATTGGCTTTTGCAATTGCAGGTGCATAGTTTTCCATCAGTGTATAATCAATAAGCGCTGAACTGATTACACTTTCGGGCAAACGCATTTTTAGCGCTGAGTCGTAAGAAAACTTTATAGTTACCCATCCCGCATCCGGATCTTTCTGATTATAATAATACTGAAAATCGTCACTCATTTTACCTTTTGCTCGCTCGATAAAATCTTTTGACAGCACCATTTTCTCCATTTGTTCAGGCGACAGGCCGGTGGCATACATGCTTCCGATTAACGCACCCATGCTGGTACCGGTTATATAGTCTATTGGAATCTGGTTTTCTTCCAATGCTTTTATCACACCTATATGCGCTAATGCCCTTGCGCCTCCTCCACTTAATACCAGGCCGACATGCTGCGCATGCAGCAGGCATGGCACTATCAGCAGTATTATCAGGAATGAAAAACGATTTTTTAAAGGCATAAAATGATAAGTTCAGCAGGCAATTTACTAATCAGCGTTGAAAATAATTGTGAAAGTATACTGATATTCATTTTTTACTGTTCAATTACTCCGCAACCGGCAAAATGTTTTTGATAATAGGGTTCATTCAGATCGCTTATAATAATTCCATTAGAGGTGCTTGCATGTGCAAATTTATTATCTCCAATATAAACACCTACATGAGAAATACGCTTACGCGTAGTACGAAAGAATACCAGGTTTCCTTCCTTAAGTTCATTTTTTTTCACGGGTTTGCATTTTTGATAGAGCTCAGCTGATGTGCCATCTATGGTTATTCCATATACGTAATTGTACAACATCATAACAAAGCGTGAACAATCAATACCGTCAACATCATTACCTGCTAGCTTGTACTGGGTACCGGTCCAGAGATCAATACAATCGTACAGCCTTCCGTTGTTTATTTCGGTAATATTATATCCGAAACACTGCGAGTAATAGCAGCGTTCAAACTGCGATAAGCTGTCGGCACTAACCTGCTGTGCATACGCAATAACCGGAATAACATTCGCCATTACAACCAACATCAACTTCAACATCCATTTGAATATCAATTTCATCTCAGATTCTTTATAATCCTGAATGTTACACTCCACTGCTGTTCGTTTCAATTTTTTTTTCCAGCAGCACAACATTTTCAATATGATGTGTATGCGGAAACAT
>JBGARN010000037.1:0-31444 GCA_044230205.1 Bacteroidia bacterium | reverse complement strand
TTCCCCAGGTATTTTCAATCATAGTTCCAAACATCCACAGGGCAAACATATTCATGAGCAAATGCCCCCAGCCGCCATGCATAAATCCATAGGTGATGAGCTGATGCGGAGAAAAAAGTGTCGATCCAAAATAATGCAGAGCCAGTAAATCAAAAAGTTGATTGCCATACCCAAAATAATCTGCTGCAATAATTACCAGGTACATACCTGTATTTACAATCAGGAGCCATTTAATAACAGGAGGAAGTAAACTATAACTGGCGGGCCTGTAAAAATTATCCATAATTTGAAATGTCGCTTTCTTTTAAAATATATTTCAGGTGCAAGTACGCAATTTTTGAATTTTTAAATAAATGAATTTTCCTGTTCATAGAATAACTTAATGCTAACTCCAATTGTAATGTTAAATACTATGTTTGTGCATGGTTATTTTCGACTTCCTTTTGTATTACCTGTTGGTTTTACCCTTGTCCTACCTGCCATTAAGGCTTCTCTACTTTGTATCTGATCTGCTCTGCTTTATTATCTGGTATATCATTCCTTATCGTAAGAAAATTGTATTGGCTAATATGCATCATTCATTTCCCGAAAAAACTGATGAAGAAATTAAGGCATTGGCCAGGAAATTTTATAGTCACTTTTGTGATGTCCTCATCGAAACTTTAAAATCATTTACTATTTCCCGTAAGTTTCTTGAAGAGCATATTACAGCCGAAAATGCTGAACTGGTTCAGCGGTATTATGATAAGAAACGAAGCGTTATTGGCATTACCTCGCATTATGGCAACTGGGAATGGGCAGCGCTTGCTTTTTCAAGTCATTCACAGCACAAGCATTTTGGAATTTATTCGCCATTGAAAAATAAATTCTGGAATGAAAAAATCAAGCAATCACGCAGGCGGTTCGGGCTTAACCTTGTTGCAGTAGCTGATGTAGCCGGCAGTTTTAAAGCTAATATTAAGCATCCTTGCATGTATGGTTTTATTTCTGATCAAACACCAAGCAATATTAAGCGCTGTCATTGGATGAAGTTTCTTAACCAGGATACACCTGTATTACTTGGTGCTGAACGATATGCCAGGCATTTTAACTGTGTAGTACTGTTTGCCGATATAACCAAACAAAGCAGGGGAAAATATTCTATTAAATACGAATTGATAACCGATGATCCTTCGTCCACAACTGATACCGAAATAACTGAAAAGCATGTAAGGTTGCTTGAAGGCAGAATAAGGGCTCAGCCGGAATACTGGCTCTGGACGCATCGCAGATGGAAAAGAAAAAGATTGCATGAGGCCGAACGAGATAGCAAAGTATAGTGTAACTGAATCATTCGTTTCAAGTGGTTATTCAATGCATGTAGCAATTAATTACTGAAGTTCTTTTTTGTGAAATCATATGCTGCTATTTTGTTTATTTAAAATTTAGTTTTGATAAGATAATTCAACTTGTAAACTATGTCAGTAAAAAAAAGTATATTTTTTATATTAATCATTATTGCTGCTTTTGAGGTAAATGCACAGTCTAAAATAAAAGTAATTAAAGCCGGAAGGCTTATTGATGTTATTAATGGCAAAGTGCTAATCAATCAAATGATCATTGTTGAAGGTGATACCATTAAAGCAATAGGTCCGCTTAATGAAATTCCCTCCGGTGCTGAAATAATTGATCTTAGCAATGCAACTGTGTTGCCGGGATTGATTGACTGCCATACGCATTTAACGCATCAGCCAAGCGGTGATTATTATGGTGATATTTTCCGAAAAACGGCTACGGATAATGCCATCGAATCAACCGTATTTGCTGAGCGAACTTTAATGGCAGGATTTACTACCTGCCGGGATGTGGGCAGCAGTGATTTGGTAGATATTTCGCTACGCGATGCTATTAATAAAGGCACAATTAAAGGTCCACGGATACTAGCCGCTACGTATGCGTTGGGCGCTACTGGCGGACATGCCGACCTGAGTGGTTTTAATCCACAGATAAGCTATAACTGCAATCCTGATTTTACTGGTGTTGCCGATGGTGTGGATGAAATACGGAAGCGGGTAAGAAATAACATCAAATGGGGTGCAGATGTAATAAAGTTTTGTGCTACAGCCGGTGTCTTATCAGAAGAGGAAAGCGTTGGAGATCCTCAATATTCATTTGAAGAAATGAACGCTCTTGTTGACGAAGCACATATGTGGGGGCGAAAGGTAGCAGCTCATGCTCATGGGGCTGAGGGTATTAAACTTGCAGTTGAAGCAGGTGTTAACTCCATAGAGCACTGCAGCATCATTGATGATGAGGTAGTAACCTTAATGCTTAAGCATCAAACCTACATGGTGCCCACTATGTATGCGCTTGACTATATCATTGAAAATTTCAGTAAAAAAGGATATCCGGAAAAAACAATTAATAAAGCTAAAAGCTTAAGTAAAGATAAATCTGAAGGATTGGCAAAGCTGATTAAGTCACAGGTAAAAATAGCATATGGAACCGATGCAGGGGTTTTTCCGCACGGTGAAAATGCAAAAGATTTTAAGTACCTGGTTTTAGCAGGAATGAGTGAAATGCAGGCTATTCAGTCAGCTACCTTACAAGCTGCGATATTATTGGGTGTTGAGAAAATAACAGGATCAATTGCTATTGGAAAATTTGCCGATATAATTGCAGTATCAGGTGATCCTTTAAAAGATATAAAAGCATTAGAGCATGTTGGTTTTGTTATGAAGAACGGAGTAGTTTATAAAAACGACATTCTCAAAAAATAAGCGTTGGTTAATTTAAATTAGCTGGATACACATGAAGCGGCCGATAGCAGTTTTTTCTTTACTAGTTTGTTTGTTTATAAAAACTGCAAACAGCCAGACTCCTTATTTTAAATTGTTTCAGTTTAATCGCGAAAATCCCGGAATTAAAATCAACCTGTTAGATATTGACCGTAATGGTTTCCTGCTTACAGGAACTTCAGAAGGTTTATATAAATCAGATGGTATTGATCAGCGAATATTTAATACTCCTAAGCCGGTTGGCAATGATGAGCTCTCTGCAATAACTACCGATAGTTTAAACAATATTTATGTCGGCTATACCAATGGTTGGGTTGCAGAATTAAGGGGAAATAGCTTTCAGCTTCTCAGCTTGAAAAAAATTTCGTCACGACCAATAACTTCCCTGCTATACGACAAAAGCGGAAGATTAATTATTACAACTGCAGGTGATGGTTTTTATGTAACAGGTAAAAATGGTTTACTGCATGTTACCGAAGCAGATGGATTAAGTGACAATTATGTTTATAAATGAATAATCGTTAATCAACAGGATTTTTGGTTTGCAACGGATAAAGGTATTACTGTGTTTAATTAGGAAACCTTGCACTTGTGAAATCAAAATACAACGATAAAAACTTCCTTAATGACAATATTGTTAGAGACTTATTTAAAGACGAAACGGGAAAAATATGGCTCGCAATGCAGGATAGCGGCATTTGTTATTTCGACCCCAAACGTTCATCCTTTTTTAGTGTGGCCGAATTCAATAATTGGAAATACGGCCAGGTAAATTCAATAAAAGTTAGTAATAACAGTATATGGATTGCAACCGAAGAATCGGGACTGTTGTATTACAATCTTATTGAAAAGCGAATTCCACAACAATACAAGCAATACGAAAATCTTGAATTTAGCAGAGTTTCAGATTTAATATTTGATTATAATGGAAATCTTTGGTTAGCTACTAATGGTGGATTGATTCGATCACATGCCGACTGGCTTACATTTTATAATCGTGCTCCCCAGGTATTATTTAATATTCATTCCATTTATTGCGACCGCAATAATAATATATGGTTTACCCCCGACAGGCAACTTGCATGTTATTCGCCATATAGTCATGAAAATACTGACTATAAGTATTATGATATTATGGATAATGCCATGCATTATAACATAACGTGCATACAGCAGGATAAATATGGTTACTTATGGATTTCAACTTTGGGTGAAGGAATTCTGAGGTTTGACCCTGTAAATAAACAGGTTCAGAAAGTTATAGGCAGTGGCAAGGTTGAACATAGCAGTGTGCTCAACTTAAAAATAGGGAATAATGACAGTATTTGGATTGCAACCTATGGAGGTGTTTTAAGGTGTAAACTGCCACCACCATCCAATACCAAAATGTTACAAATGGAATTTGAGGATTAAAGTTCCCAGCCAGAATTAGGTAACTTTTACATCAACGAAATTTTTATTGATTCACATAACAGGGTTTGGTTTGGAGCAGATTCAAAAGGACTCATTTGCTATGAAAATTTTGGGTACAAGAGTTTCAATGAATCGCATGGATTAATAAGCAGGAGTGTATTATCAATAACGGAGGATATATACGGTAACATATGGTGCAGTTCGCTTAATGACGGTATTTACAGGTTTGACGGTAAACATTTTTATAATTATAATCTTGAAAACGGGCTGCGACAGTTAAAGGTTACGTCCATTGTTGCCGATAAATCCGGGCGTCTTGTATTAGTTCATAATCTTGGTATAGATGTATATCACATAAAGCAGAACAGGTTTGAATATTATAGCCAGGAAAATAATTTAAATGAACTTAATCCTGATCAGAATTCAGCAACCACCGATCGTTTTGGAAATATCTGGCTGGGTACAGAGAAAGGAATTATAAGGTTTAACCCTGGTTATCCTCAATATTTTTATAATGCACACATAGTAATTAACCGCATTTTTAAAGACAGTGTTGAGCTTGATAAGAATTTACCTGTAAAATTAAATCATAGCGATAATAGCTTGAGTTTCGAATTTGCAGGCATTTGGCTTACAGATCCTTATCGTATCAGGTATCAGTATAAACTGGAAGGGTACAGTGATGAATGGATAACTACAAAAGATAAAACAGTTTTTTTTGCAAGCCTTAATCCGGGTAATTATAAATTTAAGGTTCGGGCTTCGCTCAATAATTTTTTTGATAATGCCAGTGAGGCTTCCTATTCATTTATTATTCTCAAACCCTTTTGGCAGGAACTGTGGTTTATTATTACCAGCACTCTTCTGATCATTGCTTTGGTTTATTGGTACATAATTCAGCGTGAAAAGCGATTGGGTAAACTTCAACTGGCAGAAAATGAAAAAATTAAATTTCAGCTACAAACACTGAAATCACAAGTTAATCCCCATTTTTTATTCAACAGTTTTAATACGCTTATTTCCGTAATTGAAAAAAATCAGCAATCGGCAGTTGAGTATGTTCAGAAATTATCAGAATTTTTCAGAAACATGGTTAATTACCGCAATATTGATTTTATATCATTAGACGAAGAAATTACCATGGCCGATGTTTATTTCTACCTGCAGCAAAAGCGCTATACGCAAAACCTGATGATGCAACTTGATATAACCACGGAACAACGGAAAAAATATGGCATAGCACCACTGAGTGTTCAAATGTTAATTGAAAATGCCATAAAGCATAATGCGGTATCAAAGGAAACGCCTTTGCTGATAACTATAAGTGTTGAAAATGAAATGCTGGTTATCAGCAATAACCTCAATCCTAAGTTGAACAAAGAGCCTTCTTCAGGATTAGGGTTAAGTAATATCAGCAGCAGATATAAATTGCTAACCGGTAAGAGTATTATCATCGAACCCGAATCAGGCAAATTTACAGTTCGAATACCCCTGGTGCATTTCAAATAATGTTTCAATATACCTGCATAAGCCAATTGCTTTATATTCGCCAGCAAATATAAACGGATGATCCCCAACTTTTCCTTTACAGATATTGAACGCGTAAAACAGCAACTGGCAGTTAGCCGTAAAATTGTAATAGTCACACATCATAAACCTGATGGTGATGCCATGGGCGCATCACTGGCATTGAATGACTATTTAAGAAGCAATAAACATGATGTTACTGTAATTGTTCCTAGCGACTATCCTGATTTTTTAAAATGGCTGCCTGGTGACGAAGGTGTGGTCAACTTTGAACAGAGCGTACGCAAGGCCGAATCATTAATAGCGGACGCTGAAATAATTTTTGTGCTTGATTTTAATGAACCGGGAAGAGTGGAAAAGATGGAACCATCATTAAGAAAAAGTACTGCATTCAAAATAATGATTGATCATCACTTAAAACCCGATTCGTTTTGTGATCTGACCTTTTCGTATACAGAAGCCAGTTCAACCTGCGAATTGGTTTATCGATTTGTTAAGGCAATTGATGCAGGTTACAAATTAACACAGGCCTTCGGTGAGAATATTTATGTTGGTATAATGACAGATACTGGTTCATTCAGGTTTTCATCAACAACAGGCGATGTACATCGGATAATTGCTGATCTGCTTGATGCCGGAGTAAAGCCGCATCGTATTCACGAAGCTGTTTATGATAATTTTTCTTTTAACCGCACAAGATTCCTGGGTTACTGTTTAAGTGAAAAGCTTACTGTATTAAATGATTTTAATACAGCTTACATTGCCGTATCAAAAAAAGAGCTTGACAAGTATGAACATCAAACCGGTGATACAGAAGGTATTGTTAATTATGCATTGGGAATAAAAGGAATGCGCATGGCTGCTTTTTTCTCTGAGCAGGAAAACATGATCAAGATTTCTTTTCGGTCAAAAGGATCATTTTCGGTAAGAGAGTTAGCAGCACAACATTTTAGCGGGGGTGGCCATACCAATGCGGCAGGTGGAAAAAGCCATCTTGCCCTGGATGAAACCATTACAAAATTTATAGCTTTGCTGCCTTTTTACAAAAATGATCTGACTAAATGAGAGGTTGGTTCTATGGCATAAATAAATCAGTCACTAAATATTTTGATTGCTTTACGGCAGTTGTACTGCTATGTACTGTATTGCTATATGCATGCGGAAACAGCGAAGAGACAAGGAAATTTGCTGAAAAACAATCTCACCTTAGTGATAACCTGGTAAATGCGCATAAGCAATTTGTTAAAGATGAGTCGCAGGCCATTGACGATTTTATTAAAAGACATAATTACCAATTAAAGGTATCGCCAACAGGCTTACGATATGCTATTGAATCAAAGGGTACTGGTGATACAGTTGTAACAGGTGATAAGGTTTCGTTAAAATACAGTATTTATCTTTTAGACGGAACCTTATGTTATACAAGCGATAGTTTGGGATTGATGGTTTTTGAAGTAAATAAAAGTGATGTACCCAATGGAATACATGAAGCGGTATTAATGATGAGAAAAGGGGATAAGGCACAATTGGTTATCCCGGCTCACCTTGCATATGGATTGAGTGGCGATCAAAATAAAATCCCACTTGAGAGTGCCCTGTATTGTACAATTGAATTAACGGAAATAGAAAAAAAATAATCATAACAATAACTAAAATAAAAAAGAATGAGAAAATTATTTGTTTACCTGGGATTTGTTACCGCTGCAATTTCCATGGCTTCGTGCAAGAAAGGTTTTCAAAAAACCGAAGGTGGTTTAGAATATATGATATATACTAATAACAGCGGACCTAAACCTAAAGAAGGAGAGATAATGCGATGCGATATCATTTATAAAAAAGTTAAAAATGATAGCGATTCTGTTTTCTTTTCATCAATAACACGCGATACAGGTGCTGTTGTTAAACTTTCAAAACCAACCTGCAAAGGTTGCATTGAAGAAGGAATGATGATGTTAAGTGCAGGAGATAGCGCAACATTTATTGCATCAGCTGATTCGTTCTTCCTTAAAACAATTGGGCAGGAACTGCCCCCATTTTTCAAGAAGGGAGATAAAATAAAGTTCGAAGTAAAGATGCATTCAATCATGACTGAAGAGCAAAGAGCTGCTATGCTTAAAAACGCAGAGGATAAAAAGCTGAAAGACTTTATTACATCAAATGGTATTACTGTTCCGGCAAGACCAAGCGGATTGTATTATGTTGAAACGCTTGCAGGAACAGGAGCCTCACCCGTTGAAGGAGATTCAGTAAGAACAAACTATGTAGGTAAGTTTTTAGATGGAAGGGTATTCGATCAGTCGTCAAATGGCGGTGGTCCTATAACATTTGTTATGGGTCAAATGCAGGTAATACCAGGCTGGGAAGAAGGATTCTTGTTAATGAAAGAAGGCGGTAAAGCTAATTTTATCATTCCATCATCTCTTGCTTATGGTACTACCGGTTATCCTCCTGTAATTCCACCATCCACTCCATTAATGTTTGAAGTGGAATTGGTTAAGGTTATTAAGGCAAAAAATGCTGTAGCTACCAAATAATATTTATGTCTTTTATAAAATTACGCACCTGATTTAAGCGGGTGCGTTTTTTTATGACCATACTCATCAAAAATTTATTAAAGATGTTTAATCACTTTAGTAGCTTTGGCCTGCACTTAAAAACTTAAAAACATGATAAGAAAAACAATTTTTTGCTTATTGCTGCTGGTTGCGGCTTCATTTTCAATTAACGCACAGAATAAAAAAGTACCCGATAAAAAATCGGTGGTGCCCAAGGCTCCGACAAAATGCAGCATACTGTTAGGCGAAACTGCAAATAATAAACTTACTGTTACTCAGCTATTGGCATGGTGCGATTCGGTGCCGCTTGTAAAAGGTGATAATAATGTAAAATACAAGCTGAAGAGTTTTGATATTAATGTTATACAAAAAGAGCCGTTCCTGAGCCAGGATTACGGAACTGGAGAAGGCGGAATGCCAATACTTGCGCGCAAAGCAATAGAGAATCTTAAGGAGGGGGACTCAGTTTTTCTTAAGAACATAATTTATGTTAATGCAGAAAACCAGGATCAGAAATTGCCCAACCTTGTGGTTTCAATTGTTGGAAAATAAAAATGAATTTGTATCCAAAAGAAAAGCGGAAATCAAAACTGGTTTCCGCTTTTTTATTTGGCATTATAATTATCTAACCTTCATTATAAACGCCCATTGAACTGAATTTTTCAATGCGCGATTTAACCAGCTTGTCAACAGGAATTTTGTGAAGTGTTTTTAAATTTTCGAGAACAGCTTTTTTAACGGTTTCAAATATTTCAGGTGGATTAGCATGAGCGCCACCTAAAGGTTCAGGTAAAATACCGTCAATGAGCTTTTGCGCAAGCATGTCAGTAGCAGTTAATTTCAGTGCTTCTGCCGCTTTTTCTTTATTATCCCAGTTGCGCCATAAAATGGAAGAACAGGATTCAGGAGAAATAACAGAATACCATGTATTTTCAAGCATGAGCACTTTATCGCCAATACCAATTCCTAATGCACCGCCTGAAGCACCTTCGCCAATAATAATGCAAATTACAGGTACTTTCAGCACCGACATTTCCAGGAGGTTACGGGCAATGGCTTCACCCTGACCACGTTCTTCTGCTTCCAGGCCGGGGTAAGCACCGGGTGTATCAATGAGGGTAACAACAGGTTTTCCAAACTTTTCTGCAAGTTTCATTAACCTGAGTGCTTTACGATATCCTTCCGGATTAGGCATACCAAAATTCCGGTACTGACGCAGTTTTGTGGTATTTCCTTTTTGCTGCCCTATAAACATGATTGTTTGTCCATCAACCTTGCCAAATCCTCCCACCATAGCTTTATCATCCTTTACAGTTCTGTCACCAAACAGCTCAATAAAGTTGCCTTCTGTAATAGCCTGAATGTAATCTAAGGAATAAGGCCTTTCGGGATGGCGCGAGAGTTGCACACGTTGCCATGCATTAAGCTTATTGTAAACTTCCTTTTTGGTTGATACAATTTTAGCTTCAAGTTCAGCTATTAAGCCTGAAGTATCAACCTTGCCTTTTTCCGCAATCTGTTTTGCTTTATCCAATTGTTCCTGCAGGGTAGCAATCGGCTTTTCGAAATCTAACAGGATTTTGCTCATTGTTTATTTCGTTTGGGGTGGGCAAATATATTATTAGTTGCGAGTTGTATTTAAAAAACTTTTACCTGCCTGTTTTACCGGTATATGGTAACTGCCGGGGTAGTGATAATATTACTCTGATTCAGCGCCCTGTCTTTTACATATATACTAAATGTGGCTTGTTGCGAATTACTGCTGTCTGTAATAGCCAGCTGAGGTAATACAACATTCAATTCGCCTGTTATGCTAATTTCTGAACCTGACGGAGCAAGCTGTTTTATGCGGTAAGCATAGGTAATTCCGATGCGGTTGTCGGTTAAAAATAAATTCTTTGTATCAGGGTTATTCTCTCCTAAATCACCATCGCCATCTTTATATGAAATAGTGATTACGAGTGAATCACTGTACTCTTTTACGGTTGTAGGTGTAATTTGAACAAATGTAATTTCAGGAACAATATTGGTCTCTGGTTTTTCTTTTTTACAGGAGCTGAAAAAATAAAGCACTCCAACACCTGCAATCAGTATGATTGCTTTATTTATGTTTTTGATAATTGAAAATTCCATTCGATTCTATTGCACGATAAAAGAGTAGTAACCTTTATAATAGTCCTGAGTTTGATTATTTGGATATTCAATATTGTTAGCGTTTGATTATTTGGATATTCAATATTGTTAGCCGGAAGTCCATCGCCTACATAATAGCGCATAAATAGTTGTGTATTCTTAGGTAAAGTTGATGATATGATTTGTGCAAACCATATTTCGCCTGCACCGGGAATATTGATGTATTGAGTATTAAATACGATTGCCGAGCTGAAATCGTTTTTTGAAGTGGAAATCTTCAATTGATTGATGGTTAAATTCTGAATAGAGGTACTATCATCAGCAATTAAAAATGCAAGAACAAAGTTGGTTGTATCGCTAATTATAAATGGATTATAGAATAAGTTATTTTGCCTGTTGGTGTCAATTTGTGTGTTTCCGCTAAATGCTCCATAGCCTATTACCTGCGGTGGCATATTGGGTAAAACAGGCATTACAGCAGTATTTCCAAAAATATCTTTTGCGCCCTGCATGATCCACTTATTCACATTGCTCATCTCCTGCTGAGATAACGGAGTTGAATACAATGGCATTTGTCCTAATACCGCATCATCAGTCACCAGCCTTTCGTGCAGCCATGAAAGTGCAGTGTCATAAGGAACAACACGGTATTTGAAAGTGTTTACGCTGTCATTTTTTATAGTTTTTCGGTAAACCAGAGTAGAGTAGGTTGATTGTACCGTTCTGAAATCAGGTTCAAAATTTCCGTCATGGCATCCCGGCATTGCACATCGCGTTGAAAAAATATTTTTGTGTAAACCCTGTATTGATGCCGGATCAGTTGTGTCAACCGGAACAGGGTTGGCGCTATAATCTACCTCATCGTAAGGATTATCGGGGGTGGAATTCTTCTTACATGATAATAGAACTATTGCCACCACTATTGTTGCAAAAGCGTAATTGAAATATTTCCTGTGTTGAAATTTCAACGTAATTATTTTTTAAATAAATGCCTGGTTAAGAACGGAGCCACTAAGAATTCCCTGTGGTATATTGGAATCAAAGCCTAAAATATTAGCAATAGTAGGAACGATGTCAATACTTTCACCCGTTACGGTATCAATAGTAATTCCTTGTTTTACCACCGAAGGGGGGCCAACAATAAGACAAAAAATTTCGCGTGATGTATTATCACTTGTATGATCAAGTGCTTTACGTCCATAGGCATCTGTTATGCTATTAGGATTAAAGTTGCGACCATGTTCAGGAGCAACAATAAGTATGGTATCATTTGCCAGCCCCGGTGTTGACTGAATCGTATTCCAGAGATGTGCAACAGCATAATCGGCTTTGCGCAAATTATTGGCATACTGCGTAAAATTAGAATGACAAATATCTACGTCCTGCATATTAACCACCAGCAATTCAGGCTTAAACTGTTTTAATATTTCTTCAGCAAAGAATATATTATACATATCACCATTCATAACTGCAGGGTTGGGAAGCATCCATGGATTATTATACTGCCCGGTAATTGCTTTATTAAATGCATCTGTAATAAAATTTTGCAACTGGTAGGAATCGCCAATGGTATTGGTTACACCGGCATTACCTTCAACATATTGTGAAGCAAAATTTTTATCCATAAAATCTTTTATGTTTTTAATAACAGCCTGCTCTGTGCTTGTAAATGTTTTCATGTTGCCAAGAACATCATAACCCTCAGCGCTGATTAAAGTATTGGGGCATATAAAATTTGCACCATAAGCAGCACCATATCCCGGGTAAGTACTGTAATTAAGTGCAACATAAGGACCAATAGTATTTGAAACCCACCAACTGTTCAGGGCAGTTTGTTGAGGTGAATTGTGTTTGCGGTACAACTCAAAAATAGTGGGATTGGCAGGATTGGCTTTTATATTTAAATCAACCTGCGTATAAGTTCCCGTTATAGCAGTTGTATGGCCATTGTAATGTCCTGTTGGACCGGAAGCATACCTGAACTCCTTGAACAAAGTGCCGTAATTTTGTAACGGTGTGCTTAATGGTGATGAGGGTAATGACTGCAGGCCTGGTAATATATCAGGGCTTATGGATTCATTGCCATTTAATATTGCAGTCATCAGGTTTCCATCCTGCTTATGAACTGACTCAAGGTTTCGAACCCCACCGGCATAGAGACAAAAAACCACATGGTTCGCTTTACGGGCACCTGATGCTGCAAATAGTCTGCCCGATGGTAATAGATACGGAAAAGCAACAGCTGCGGTGGCTGTAAGACCTGTTCTCTTAATGAATGTTCTTCTTTTCACTTATAATTCTTGTTCTTTAAGAGTTAATAATACCTGTATTCATTTGATGTCATCATACTGTAGTAGATCATTTCAGGAGTTATTGCAGTATTTGTATTAATCATATTAGTAAGAAAATATTTTTCGAATTCATCTGGCGTGCGGTTAAATAACTTCTTATAGGTATCAATAACAAAAGAGTCTGCATTACTTTTCATTGAAGCTACGGTTGGAATTTTAACACCCGGTGTATTCAAAAAATTTCTGATTATCATATCCTCTATCAGTTTCTTATCTCCGAATGATGTGTAAGCAATGTTCAGCTTTTGCAATTCAGCAGAAGTAATTGAAGTTCCAAATAAATCGCTGTAAGCAATTGAAATAAATTCAAGTGTTGTCTTTACATGCTGTTTGGTGTTGCCATCTTCGCTTACCGTTACAGGATTAACTTCATAGGTGTAAACCTTTTCTTTTGTACAAGCAATAAGCATAGAAATACTAATCCAAAATAAAAGTTGGACTATACTTAAGCAGCTAAGCCTAATTTTGTAGACTAATTTTAAAAAGATACCTTTTAATTTATATACCGATAAATTCATCTGTTCTCAATATTGCTTTTTGCAGTTGCTTATAGTTGCCGCTGTTTTTGTATTCAATTGTTAACTGTGTTGCTTCTGTAGTACTTGGTTCGCGAAACAGGTAACGTAAGTATAAATCGCGAACCTGGCCTTCATAATAATCTGTTGACGTGAAAAATATATTCATAAAATCATCTTTACTATGGCCGGTTTGAGAAAACACAATGGCATAATTGCCATCCACCATTGCTATCCCCTCATCAAGCTCATCGTTTGATGGGTATCGCCTGAGAAAATTCTGGTACATGCTTACCACAAAGTTTAATGAACCCATATTGATCTGATCGTAAAAATAATTATTGACAAATGCGTGGTGTAAGTCAACTACGTCTGCAGTGCCATTTTGCAGCTGATAGGTAATTTGCTGCATGGTAATAAGCCTGTCAATTTCATATTGAATAATATTCCAGAAAGGGGCGTATGAAGAATCTGTAAGTAAAAACTGAAACAGGTTTATGTGTGTAGTAATTTCATTGGTATCAAGGTTGTTAAGCAAATCGATATTATTAATGTTATAAATGTGCGCGTTGTACTCAGGCTGATTTAATATGGAATTAAGAAAATTGTCCCTTGAGGTGAAGCTGAGGTTACCCGCTTTCAGAGCATTATAAGCTGTTTCGAATTCAAGGCTGTCGGGCTCACGTCCCAAAACACTGATGTAAGATTTATTAATGTAATTTTCAATGGTGGTTAATGAAACCGTATTATCAGGTGGGGCTTCGTTGTTCTTAATTATTTCCTCTTCGTATTTCCTGCAACCCGAAAATAATGCCGACAAAGCAGTTAACAACAAAACTATTTTAGGCAATGACCAATTCATTAACAGAGCGTAAATAAATATGAGTATTAAAACTCAAACTTAAACTTTTTATTTTATACAAAAGTTAAGCTAACCCTATGAAGTTATACAATAAAAAAAAATCCTGCCGGTTATTAACCGACAGGATTAAAAACTAAAACTCATTTATGATACTAAATTCACTTAGGCGTTTTACCTGATGTGTTACTCTTTTGTATAACCGGCTTATTCTGTTTGGTTTCAGAAGATTTGACAGGCACTGATTTAACTTTTTTGTTGGATTCAGTATTAGTCGTACTGCCTTGAGTTTTCTTTGTTACCTGTTTCGATTGACTTTGATCCACCGGTAAGTTATTTGCCATTACTGCACCTGTAAGCGTTGCTAATGCAGCCAAAACCATTGCTTTTTTCATCGCTTTAATTATTTGAATATTTATTTAACTCTAAAAGGAGTTTAACTCTTTTATAAGCAGCAAATGTCGTGAAGTTTTAATGAATGATTGCTGAAATTTTGCTGAGTATTTGATGAAGAAAATGGAGGTCAACTTTTCATTTGGCCAATAAAGACCCGGTTTACATTTTCAAGGATAATTACAGAATTCTAAATTTAACACAATTCTTTAAAGAATTGTGCATGTTGGTAAGGCTTACAAAAAGAAATATTACCCTATTGAGGAAAGCTATGCAACAGCAATCAATTCATTTTGCTCGAGGTATAGCAGATACTTTCCGGCAACATCATAGCCCATTAAACCTAAAACCGATTCGTACCCTCTGATCTGTTCCATATGCTTGTTTTCTTTCATGCCTGTTTTATAATCTAGAATTATAACCTCGTTATCCTTAAACATTAATCGGTCAGGCCTTTTCATGTTTCCATCGGGAAGAATAATGTCACATTCAGTTTTAATCTTATAGGTTCCATCAAACCAATTCTTGCCGGCACAACTGGCAATAGCATTCTCAATATGTTTACGCAGTAAGTCTGGTGTTAAAACAGAAGTTGATAGCTGAGTTAAGACAACTTCAATGGAATGATCAATATCTGAATGGGTGGTAATTTTTGAAAGTGCTTCATGAATTATATTGCCAACTTCAAGTTTATCTTCCTCTAAATGTTTTAATCCTGATTTTTCTGATTTTATTTTAATATCAATTTTTTCTGTCCAGTTGTTATAGCAGAATGAATTCAGGTACTGAATTTCGGGTTGTGGTTCTTTTACCACTGTTCTCTTTAATTCAGGTTGTCCGACTTCAATAATTTTTAAGTCTGAATCTAACTTCTCGCTCCAGTCTTTATTTGCCTGCAACAAATTATAAAACAATACCGATGCTTTATTTAAACTTTCTGACGTTGATTTCCCTGGATTTGGGGCAAATAAATACAGTTGCTGCTCGGCCCGTGTTAAAGCTACATACAGCATATTAACTGAATCAATTAATGACTGCGAGATTTCATTGGTATAATAGGAGCTGAAATGCGTATGCTCAAGCAATGATGTAACACTAACCGGAAAATAGCCAATGTTATTAAACGGTTTTTCATTCGTAGTAACCCAAAGTATCTCAGTAGGCTTTGGGGTAATATTCCACTCAACAAACGGCATTATTACAACCGGAAACTGAAGTCCTTTTGATTTATGCACAGATAATATTCTAAGCGCATCATCACTTTCAGCCATTATTACGGAGCATTTATCACTATCGCTGTTTTCTTTCCACCATGTAAGGAAATCGCTTACTGTTGCCGGGTTTTTTTCAGAAAAATCAAGTACGAGATCGAGGAAGCGCTGTATGAAAGTATCGGGTTCAATATTCAGTTCAAACAACTCAATAAGTTCTTCGGTAATATTGTACAGGTGCTTTTGTGCAAGCAGTTGCATTTTGCCAGCAAGCATTTTTGAAACTTCTGTTTGCCTGTTAAATTGTTCATGTTCATCAATGCCACTTGTATTTTTTTTCAAGCGGCAGTATTCATGAACAACAGCAGTTAGCGCTACTTCATCGTTGTTGGCAGCCAGGTAACTCATTGCGCTTATCAGTAAGGTTATCTGCGCATTGCCTTTTAGTAAAAGTGAATCGGGGGTTACTATTTTTTTAAATCCATTGGCTATAAGATAATTTGCAGCTTCCATTCCATCTGCATTTTTTCGAACCAGTATGGCTATGTCTCCCGGATTGAAGCCTCTGCTGATTAAGTCATGAATTGCGTTTAACATTTTTTCTAGTGCAACGGCCTTCCACTCACTTTTTGCGCTATAAGCACTCTTATCAATCTCCGTAAACTTATCTGCATCCAGAAATTCAACATGAACATAACCTCCATCTTTATGCTTTTCAATAACTTTTTGTTCAACAGCATCATAATTGTACGTGTCATTTAATAAAGGAACGTGTTCAGGATTTATATGGGAACGAAGTACTGAAGGTGCGGCACTGAATAAAATGTTATTGAAGTTAATGATGCTCTTTTTGCTTCTGAAATTTTTATCGAGGTTTATGTCTTCAATGCTGCCTGAAAAAGCTTTCAGGTCGGAATAAATCTGATGATGAAGTAATTTCATATTCCCTCCCCGCCACCTGTAAATGCTTTGTTTAACATCGCCAACTACCAGCGAACGATTGCCTGACCCCATTGAATTTACAATTAAAGGCACAAAATTCTGCCATTGAAAGTCGCTTGTATCCTGGTATTCATCAATAAGGAAATAGTGAAACCTGTTACCGGTTTTTTCATACACAAATGGAGTATCGCTTTGATTTATAAATTGAGCAATCACCAGGTTAACATCACTCATCAGCAGCAGCTCATTTTCTTTCCTGTATTTTTTAAGCTGTTCTTCAAGAAGGTAAATAACGGATGCCACATAACTTAGTCGCAACAGTGCATCGGCAGTACAATAGTTAATAAACTCATCTTGATAAATCTGCAACACATCGCTCAGCAGTTTATTAAATTGCTTTTGAGCCAAAGTATTTATCAATTCACCCTGTTTTGTTGAACCCGATGTCCAGGTATTATCTTCAAGTACTTTTTGTATATAGCTGTTTGGAATAAATGATTTGTACCCATCTGGGTTCGCAATTTTTTCGAAATACTTTGAAGGCCCGCTATTACCCCTGTAAAAATCTTTGTGGTCAAGCCCGTTTTCATGCATTGTTTTCAAAAACATGTCGGCTTTATTTTTCATTTTAACTTCAAAGGTGTTCTTAACCTTATGCAGTAAATCAATAAAGCCGTCATTGATTTTAAACTGTTGCAAATGAGCTCTGAAACTATCTTTAAAAATCTCATCAGCTACCTGGTTTAAAGTGGTCTCAATGTTCCATCCTTCACTGTTGCTCATTTTATGTAAAGCAAAATTCTGAAGCTGGTTAGTGAGGAAAGCATTTTTTCCTATTTCAGAAAGCAATTGTTCAATAATTACTGCTTTTACATAATCCTTATTCATTTCCATGTCAAACTGCAATGGCAGTTTTAATTCAAGAGCGAGGGCACGAATAATGGAATTGAAAAAGCTGTCAATTGTCTGAACAGAAAACTTGTCATACTGATGCAATAACTTTTTTAAAACAGATTCAGCGTTGTTTTTTATCTGGCTCAATGGAATTCTCAGATCACCACTGAGTTCCTTAGCCAAATCTTCATTTTTGCCATTTGACAGATTCACTAACGTATCAATTATACGTTGTTTCATTTCCGCAGTGGCTTTATTGGTAAAAGTTACGGCAAGTATGTTTCGGAAACTTTCAGGTTGTTTTAATACAAGCCTTAAATACTCTTTTACCAGGGTATAGGTTTTGCCCGAACCTGCTGAAGATTTATATATGGTAAGCGTTTTCATAATATGCCGACCTGCTTAAGCCGTACTATCTAACAATTGCTTTTATCGGTTTGCCTATTGAACCGTTGGGAGCATCAATATTCAGCAGGTTAGCCAGCGTAGCTGCTATGTCTGTTATTTCAATAGTTTCTGAAGTGCTGCCGGAATTCACCATGCCTCCGTAAAACCAAAGCGGTACATGAGTATCATAGGTATATGGCGAGCCGTGAGTGGTGCCGGTTTTACCTGCCCATTCAATGTATCCGGGTTCAAGCTGAATCACTACATCGCCACTGCGTTTCGCATTAAAACCCATTTGAACAAGTTTGTTTATTCCTCTCGTATACTCAGTGCCTGCAAGTTGCAATGCTGTTAGCGCACCTTTTACACCTTTAAACCCCGTGCAAAAATCGGCAACATTGGCCTGCAATTGCCTGTAATCTATCCCAACTTCTGATTTTTCTATCGCTTTCATGTCGAAATAAATTTGTCCGTTTTCATAAGAGGCAAGGATGGTAGAATCCTGGTAATATTTTACAAAAATGCGCTTAAGCGAATCAAGCATTTCGGCTGAGTTGAAATAACCAGCAGGTATCTTATTATCAGAAAGAAATTGCGGATTGGGAATGGCTGCGTGATCGGCAGTTAGAAAAACCAATACATTTTGCTTGCCAAATTTTGTATCAAGAAATTTTAAAAACTCTTCAAGTTCTTTGTCTAGCTGCAGGTATACATCTTCTGTTTCAACAGCGTGGGTGCCATATTTATGTCCTACATAATCTGTTGATGAAAAGCTTATAGTTATCATATCAGTTTGATCACCAGCTCCAAGATTTTCTCCAATAATGGCGGCCTGGGCAAACTTATTAGTGAGCGTGTTTCCCCAGGGAGAGTATTTTAAAACTTCATAACTATTCATTGCTGAAAGGTTATGAGGAAAAACTGGTTTGGATTCACCTACAAACAATCCTTCATAAGGTGTATCATCTGGAGTGCTTTCGGTATAATCTTTCAAAGGTAGAATGGTATTCCAGTTTTTGGAAAGATACTTGTTCGGTAATTGCTGACTATTAAAATCAACAACCCATTTTGGTAAATCTTTCATATAATAAGTACTTGTAATCCAGTTAGCCGATAATGCATCCCACCAATAAGCAGCATTGCCACTGTGCCCTGCGGGCAAAATTGCACCACGATCCTTTAGCGCTATTCCAATTACCTTGCTTTTAAAGTTGCTTGAAATCTTCAGTTCGTCTCCAATTGTTGTTGTTTGTAATAAAACTGGCGACATAGCACCGGCATTATTATTTGCTCCAAGAGTTTTTACACTTTTATCATCAGTGCAATACACAATAGTGTCCTTTTCCCGATCGAACCAGTTGTTGGCAACAATGCCATGTGTTGCAGGTGTTGTTCCTGTATAAATGGACGCATGACCTGGCCCGGTATAAGTTGGCACATAATTATAATGAACCTCTTTACAAAACATTCCCTCATTTGTCAATCGCTTAAAGCCACCTTCGCCCAGTTTATCCCAATAGCGAAACACATAATCGTATTTCATTTGATCAACTACAATGCCCACTACAAGTTTTGGTTTTTGTATGGAAGGCTTTACCCCGGTTTTTTGAGCCACACCATAGTTGTAAATAAAAATGGAAATGATCAGGAATAATAATTTTTTCATATGGTAATTGTTTTGCGTAAAGATGAAAATTGAATTTAAAGTTGTGATAATTTGTTTAGAAATTTTCCATGACAAATTTAGCTGTAGGGATTTTTCCGACAGGATTGAAATGAGAAGATAAATTAATCAATAATGCTGCTATGGATTTAAAACCTGCTATTGGCAACTTTAAAAAATCGTGCAACCAAAAAACCAAAAGCAATTCCTGTTAATATTCCTCTGATAATATCAAAAGGATAATGTGCAGCAAGATAAATACGGCTGTAGCAAAGCAAAAGGGTATAGGTAATCATCAAAAACTTTAGCCATTTAAAATTTTTGTTGAGCAGCATTAATGTAAATACTGTAAGACCCGCACTATTAGCAGCATGTGATGAAACATATCCATAGGCACCGCCACAATACCCATTGACAATATGCAAAACGTTTACCAGTGATGGTTCGTGGCAGGGGCGCAGTAACTGAAAATAATCTTTAGCAAGATTTGCCGTCTGGTCGCAAAGAAGTATTAAAAGGGTAACTGAAATCAATACAATCCAGATTTTTTGACGATATACTTTTGCAAACAGAACTAAAAGCAAAACATAGAGTGGAATCCAGATGAAGCGATCGCTAGCCCAAAACATAACAAAATCCATTACAGGATTGTAATGCGAATTAATCCAGAGAAGAATTTTTGTATTGATTTCGTTTAACATACGTTATTTCCTTGAGCCTAATTTTTATGCCTTCTTTAAGTTGTTATTGCTTTCCACAATTCATCTTTCAAAGCATCAATTCCTTTATTGGCCACCGAAGAAATAAACAGCACTGGTATTTTAGAACCATCAGAATTTTTATCACGCGGAGTTTCCTTTTTCATTTCCCTGGTCAACTCATCGTCCAGCATATCGCATTTGGTAATAGCAATCAGCCTGCGCTTGTGCATCAGTTCAGGATTGTGCAGTTTAAGCTCCTTCTTTAGAATTTTATATTCTTCCTTGATATTTTTTGAATCAGCTGCAATCATAAAAAGTAATACAGAGTTACGTTCAATATGCCTGAGAAATCGTAGCCCTAATCCTTTACCCAGGTGAGCACCTTCAATAATTCCGGGTATGTCAGCCATCACGAATGAGCGATTATCGCGATAGTAAACCATGCCGAGATTAGGCACAAGAGTGGTAAAAGGATAATCAGCAATTTCGGGTTTTGCAGCACTAACTACAGATAGCAATGTTGACTTTCCGGCATTAGGGAAACCAACTAAACCAACATCGGCAACTAATTTTAGTTCAAGAATTTTCCATTCTTCTTTACCGGGTTCTCCGGGCTGCGCATGCCGGGGGGTTTGTACTGTGGCCGATTTGAAAAAAGCATTTCCTTTTCCGCCTCTGCCGCCAGCAAGCAATATTTCTTGCTGGCCATCATGATTAATTTCAAATAAGGTTTCGCCCGATTCAAAATCCCTGGCAACAGTTCCAAGCGGTACTTCAAGTATCTCATCTTTCCCTTCAGCTCCTGTCTTTAAAGCTGATTGACCTCCTTCTCCATTTTCTGCAATTACATGTTTGCGGTATTTTAAATGCAGTAATGTCCAGAGTTGTTTATTGCCACGTACAATAATATGGCCACCCCGGCCGCCATCACCACCATCAGGACCGCCTTTAGCTGTAAATTTATCACGGTGAAAATGCATAGAGCCTTTTCCGCCTGCACCACTGCGACAATTTATTTTTACGTAATCAATAAAGTTGTTTTCCATATTTTATTAGTGGTGATGTGTTAAGGTTTGAATGTGAATCTTCAATTTCCATTGTTCTCTTTTTTAAATTTCAAACCTAAGTCAGTGGGTAATCCATCCATGCTGATTAAATTCTTTTCCATCATGTATTGTTCAAGACCTTCTTGTCCTTTTTTCTCAACCCACTCTAAGTGCATATTGCGATCGCTTTTGTATTCAAACAGCGGAACTCCAAAGCCGCAGGATGTTTGCACCAGGCTGATTTCGGCAACAATAATTTGTCTTGTACCTTCATAAATGTTGAAATGAACTGAATATTTTTCCCAGTCTTCAGCATCACGCAATACGGTGTAGCCTTTTCCATACAAACGCAAAATGTTTGGTGAACCCTCAAAAGAGCAGAACATAAAAGTAATGCGGCCGTTTTCTAAAATGTGGGCTGAAGTTTCATTTCCGCTGCTTATCAAATCCATATAAGCAACTGTTGTATCGGATAGAACGCGAAAACTGTCAAGGCCTTTTGGGGAAAGATTTACATGCCCATCCGCACTTAATGGAGCTGTTGCCACAAAAAAAATATGTTGCTTTTCAATAAATTCTTTGTGTTGAGGTTGTAATGTATGATGCCATTTTCCCATGAAATTTTCTTTAACAAATTGTTGAATAGTTCAATCCTTCATTGCAATGACGCTTATTTCAACATTAACATCAAGTGGAAGGCGCGAAACCTGCACAGTTTCACGAGCCGGAAAATCTTTTTCAAAATAGGAACCATAAACTTCATTTACCATTGAAAAGTTATCCATATTTGTAAGAAAAATGGTTGTCTTAACCACATTGGCCATGTTCATTCCGGCATCAGTCAATATCGCATTTATATTTTTCATAACACGATGTGTTTCTTCTTTTATATCATGCAACACCAGTTCTCCGCTATCAGGATCTTTTCCTACCTGGCCTGAAATGAATAACATGTTATTTACTAATACACCATGTGCATAAGGTCCGATTGGCGCTGGGGCACCTTTTGATAAAATTGTTTTTTTCATAACTATTAATTGAATTTCATTTTTTTAAATAGTTACTTCAATGGCCTTACATAATAATTCAAAAATATCGTTTATAGAACCAACACCTTTTACGCCTTTATATTTATTTTGTTTTGAATAGTAATCAGCAACCGGACGTGTTTTCAAATTGTATTCGTCAACACGCTTACGTATAACATCAGGGTTAGCATCATCAGGCCGTCCAGAATCTTTTCCGCGTATTAATAATCGTTTTATAAGTTCTTCGTCATCCACTTCCAGTGAAAGCATCATACTAATTGGGTTTCCTTTTTCATTCAGTAATTTGTCTAAAGCTTCTGCCTGAGCAATAGTCCGTGGAAAGCCATCAAAAATAAATCCATTAGCATTTTTATTGGCATCCAGTTTTGATGCAATCATTCCGATAACAACAGAGTCCGGTACCAGCAAACCCTGGTCCATAAGTTTTTTAGCTTCAAGGCCCAGTGAAGTCCCATTGGCAATTTCACTTCGAAGTATATCGCCTGTAGAAAGATGAACCAAATTGTATTTTTCAATGAGTTTAGTTGATTGTGTGCCTTTGCCTGCACCCGGAGGACCGAATAAAACAAGGTTTAACATAATGTAATTAATTAAAAGTATTGATGTTTATTTAAGAGTATATATACTGTTAAGATTTCGGCCAAGGCCATCGTAATCAAGCCCGAAGCCAACTAGAAAATCTGGAGGTACTTCAAAGCCTACAAAATCAGGAACCAGGTCATGCTTCAATGCATCAGGCTTGAAAACCAACGTAGCAAGTTTTATTGAGGCAGGATTGTTGGCTTTTAATTCAGTCATGAGGTATTTCATGGTGTCGCCCGTGTCAACAATATCCTCAATAATGATAATATCGCGCCCAGTAATATTCATGTTTAAGCCAATCAGGTTTTTTACTGCCCCTGTTGAGGAAGTACCCTGGTAACTGGAAACCCTTATGAATGAAATTTCGCACATCAGCTCAATGCTTTTGAACAAGTCGGCTGCAAATAAAAAAGCACCGTTTAAAACACCAAGAAATAACGGAGTGCGGTTTTTGTATTCATTGTTAATCTGAATGGCAATTTCATTGATGCGTTGCTGTATTTCTGAAGCATCAATCAGTTTTTTAAAAGTCTTGTCATGTATGGTTACTTCCTGCATACCTGTTTTGTAAAAGTTGCGCGAAGATAGTTTTTTTATTCAGGGATAGTGGGTGGGTTCATGAGTTTATACGTATATAAGTTTAAGAGTTTGCTGTTTGATTGCTCAGTTAATTAATATCATCTTAATGTCTATTTAACTGATGAACTTGCAAATTTTCGAACTTCCAGACTCTCAAACTTCCAATCTAAAAACTTAAAAAAAAATAAATCAACTATCATTGCAGCATGAATTCAAGTTCGATTAATAAAACACTGGGCATACTTGGGGGCGGGCAGCTTGGCAAAATGTTATTGCAAAAGGCAGCTGATTATAATATTACTTCCTATGTGCTTGATGCCGATGCCGATGCACCATGTAAAAATTTATGCACCCGGTTTGTAAATGCTTCTTTTAAGGATTATGATGCTGTAATGCAATTTGCACAGCCATGTGATATTGTTACTGTGGAAATAGAACATGTCAATACAGATGCATTGATAAAGCTGGAGCAACAAGGAAAAAAAGTATATCCTCAACCACACCTGTTAAAAATGGTGCAGGATAAGGGCTTGCAAAAGTTGTTCTATAAAGAACACAATATTCCGACTGCTGATTTTTATTTGGTAGAAAACAAGTCGCAAATTTTAAAAGATAAATTTCCTTTAATACAAAAGACACGCACAGCCGGATATGACGGCAAAGGTGTAAGAAAGCTTAACGCTGCAAGTGATCTGAATACAGCATTTGACGAACCAAGTGTTATTGAGGAATGCGTTGATTTTGAAAAAGAAATATCTGTAATAGTGACGCGTAATGCCGATGGCGAAACTAAAAGTTATCCTGCAGTTGAAATGGTTTTTAATGCTGAAGCAAATTTAGTGGAACTGCTATTCAGCCCGGCAGCCATTTCACCGGCAATAGAAAGTGAAGCAGAAACCATTGCCTTGCGTTTAATCAGCGAGCTTGGGCTGATTGGAATACTTGCTGTAGAAATGTTTGTTACCCGCGATGGAAAAATTTTAGTGAATGAAATTGCTCCACGGCCGCATAACAGCGGCCATCAAACAATTGAAGGAAATATAACTTCGCAATATGAGCAGCATTTGCGTGCAATTTTTAATTTGCCTTTAGGCTCCACTGAAATTACTCAACCAGCCGCGATGGTAAATATTCTGGGAGAGAAAAATTATACAGGTGAAGCTAAATATGAAGGACTTGATGATGTATTAAAAATACCCGGAGCATACATTCATCTCTATGGAAAAAAAATTACCAAACCATTTCGTAAAATGGGACATGTAACTGTAGTGAATAAAAATTTGGATGTTGCTTTAAGCAGCGCTAATAAAATTATGAAAACTCTTAAAGTAATTTCATAACCAAAACAGCTGAAGTTATTTTTGAATAACTTATTCTTTATTTAGGAAGATGATTTTAGAAGGGCAATTACTTTATCATAAAACTTCTTTTCATCAGCATTGATGCAAATAGAATTTACCCCCAGGCTCTGGAGTAAATCGCATTTAGCTTTGTTAGTAAACTTTTTGGGATAGAAATAGGTTATCGAATTATCAAGGCGATTGAATTTTGTTAGCTTAAGCCTTTGCCTGAATGAGAGTAACCACCATAAATGCATTTCATTAAAGTCCAGTGTAAGCCCGGTAATGAAAATGTTTTTGCTAAAGAAAAAATCAACCCATGAATAAATGTCTTTAAGCGGGTAGTGTAAACGATGTATGAGTGGTTTCAGGATTTTTTTACCCTTGTCATCTTCAATTCCATGAATAATATAATTGCGGATAAACTGAAGGTAACCGCCATATTGTTCATAGCCAAGATTGATGGATTGCGGATTCCGCGCCTCTCCATGTATATGCCAGAAATTGGTTTCGCCAATTGCATGATGCCTGTATAAACTATATAGTTTCTCTTTTTTAAAACCCAGGTTTATATAGTTTTTATAATCTGATTTTAAGTTAAATTCTAAGTTATAATCATAATTGGTGGTAAGAATATTTTTAAAATTCAGTTCAGTTAAGGCTTGATGTATTTCATTAGGGTGAATGATGTCAATAGTTTTATCAGCAATAAAATTTTTAATATCGTTTTCTTTAATGTTGCCATGACATAGTGCAGCAGAAACAATTTCTTCATACAAAAGCGTAAATGGTTTACCGTCACTTTTTATTTTTTTACTGCCGGAAAATTCTTTTATCAGGTCTTTAACAAGATCACTCCATCTGTAAGCATGATCACTGTCAATATTGTTAATGCCATTGCCTGCAAGTAATACCTTTTCAGTCATTTCAATGCAAAAGTGAAATTAAACGGCAGAGGTTTTGATATCATCACTGTCGTTAACCGTCAGGCAAATTGCAGCAGCCAGCAACATGGAACAACCTCCAAATAGCAGCATGTTCTCGGGATGATTGTTAAACACATGTTTTAAAAGCGGGCCAAGTGAAAAGGATGCAACAATTTGCGGTATTACTATAAAGAAGTTAAACACTCCCATAAAGTAGCCCATTTTGCCTGATGGTAATGCCCCGGCAAGAATTGCATAAGGCATTGATAAAATGCCTGCCCATGCAACACCAACGCCTACCATGCTTAAAAGTAATAAGTCAGGGTTTTTAATGTATGCTATTGAAATTAATCCCAGCGCTCCTGAAACCAGGCATATAATATAAGTTATTCTGCGGGAAAATAGTTTGGCCAATGGTGGCAGAAAGAAAGCAGCAAGGGCTGCCACTGCACTGTAAGCTGCAAAGCAAATTCCAACCCAATCGGCTCCTTTATTAAATGCCGCTGAAGTAGGATCTGTAGTTCCGTATATGCTGCTGGTTACAGCGCTGGTGGTGTAAATCCACATACAGAACAAAGCGTACCAGGTAAAAAACTGAACAACTGCAAGTTGTTTCATGGTTTTCGGCATTTGTAAAATGCCTTTAAACGTTTCGCTCAGAAACTGCGAGAGCGATAATTTATTTTTCTCAATTTCATGCATGCCGTTTGTTCCCGGAGGATATTCTTTTGTAGTTAAAACGGTATAGAGTACAGCACAGAAGAAAACTATAGCACCAATATAAAAGGAGTATTTTACTGAATCGGGCACCATTCCTTCTGCAGCAGTATTGCTAACGTGAAACCAGTTAGCAAACATCCATGGCAATATGCTTGCTACAACAGCGCCAATGCCAATGAAAAAACTCTGCGTTGCAAATCCAAGCGTGCGCTGGCGGCTGGGCAACATATCGCCAACAAATGCCCTGAAGGGTTCCATTGAAATATTTATGGAAGCATCTAAAATCCACAGTAAGCCTCCTGCAATCCATAGTGCCGATGAATTAGGCATAAATATTAAAGCAATTGAAGCGAGCATTGCACCAATAAAAAAGAAAGGCCTGCGTCTTCCCCAGCGCTTATGCCAGGTATTGTCACTCAGGTAACCAATTATAGGCTGAACAAGCAAACCGGTAACGGGTGCAGCAATCCACAAAATGGGTATTTCATCCTGGTTAGCACCTAAAGTCTGAAAAATGCGGCTTACGTTGGAGTTTTGCAATGCAAATCCAAACTGGATGCCAAGAAAACCGAAACTCATATTGAATATTTGCAAAAAACTGAGTTTTGGTTTTGATTGTTGTGTCATAAAATAAAGTTGTTGAAAGTTAATTGAGTTTAATAATACAGGCCTGCATAGGAGGTAACTTAACTTGAACGCCTTGATTATTGCATTTTAGGTTTTTATCATTTAGTAAATCAATAGCATCACTGTTCAGATTTATAGACAACTGCTTTATAACTTCTTCCGGAATGACTATTGTTCCTTCAAATGAATGTTGTTTATCAAAATTGCAAACAATCAGTAATTTTTCATCCGTAGTAAATCGTAAATAAGAAAACCTGAGACTATCATTATAGTAGTGATTATGCTGCTGTGCCTGCTGAAGTTCATAAAAACCACCTTCGCGTACAGCTTTATTTTCAGAACAAATTTTAAAGAGAGTTTTGTAAAAGTTGCGAAGTTTTTTTTGTTCTTCTGTAAGCTTACCTCCATCAAATTTACCATCATTCATCCAAGCCTGGTGGGCAGGAACCCCCCAATAATCAAAAATTGTAGTCCGCCCGTCAGCAGTAGAAAAACCTTCAGCGTCTTCAGCTTTTTCCCCGACTTCCTGTCCAAAATAAATTAACAATGGCCCTGAATTCATTGTGGCTGTTACTACCATTCCTGGTATTGCATCATAAGCATTACCCGCAAAAAAATCAGAGGCTATGCGTTGTTCATCATGATTTTCCATAAATCGAACCATATGGTTGGAAATATTCCGGGTTTCATTTTTCCAGCAATTCGTCAGGTCATGAGTAGTTCCTTTGCCTGTTGTAAGCCTTCGGATAGCATCATATAACCCAACTTTATCATAGAGATAATCGAAGTGGGCTTCGTCAATATATTTTCTGTAACTGGAGGGCGTATAAATTTCAGCTATAAAAATTATTTCCGGGTAGTCTTTCTTTACCAGTGGAATAGCATAATTCCAGAACTCTGCCGGAACCATTTCTGCAACATCACATCTGAATCCATCAATTTGTTTTCCGGCCCAATAAAGTAAAATGTCTTTCATTTTAACCCAGGTATTTGGTATGGGAGTAAAATGTTTAGCTCTGTGATTTTGAAAGTCCACACCATAATTCAGCTTGGTGGTTTCAAACCAATCGTTTACTGTAGGTGCCTCTGTAAAAATATCATTACCGGTAGCTTTAGCAGGATTTTCAGCATAACGGCCATCTTCACCATTCCCAATAGCCTTACCTAAAGGATTAAACTCCTTTGGAACCATGAATGTTTTGCCGGGCAGGTAATAGAAATTATTTTGCTGATTAAATGATTCAGTTTTGTTATCTCCTTCTCCGAGATCTTTTATGCCTGTTGGTTTAACATCACTATTATACGTACGAGCCACATGATTTGGTACAAAATCAATAATTACTTTTAATCCATTCTTATGCGTTCGTGTTACCAGATTTTCGAACTCGGTCATACGTTTAATTACATCTTCAGCAAGATCAGGATTAACATCATAATAATCTTTAATAGCATAAGGTGAACCTGCACGACCCTTTACAACATCTGCATCATCTTGCTTAATTCCATACTTGCTATAGTCAGTTAGTGTTGCATGTTCAATAATGCCCGTGTACCAGACATGAGTAATTCCGAATTTTTTCAATTCCTGAAGTGCCACATCGTTAATATCATTGAATTTTCCGGTACCATTTTCTTCTATAGTTCCATAAAATTTGTTGGTGTTCTTTTTATTGCCAAAAAGCCTTGTCATCATTTGATAAATGATAAGCTTGTTATCCTTAATGACTTCTGAAGTGGTGTTTGAATCGTTCAGTAACGCTGTATCCATATTAACAGTGGGGGAGATAGTAAATGAAATAAAAGTAGCAGAGGCGAATATAATGCAAACTAAACTTAAAAGGTGACGTAGTGGAATCATAACTAAAAGTTTGTACTAAAGTATTCTTTTTTCGAAAGAAACAGTTTTTGCATGTGCTTTCACTTCTGAAAGTGATAATATTTACAAGTGTTAACTATCAATTGCCCTATAACGTCTATCAAGTCTAAGTGTCAAATTTTGGTCATACTTATTCATATTAAAATTACTTTAACTAATGTTATTATATTTGGTATTGCAATTCGAACCCTTAACAAGATATACTCATGAAAAAACTTGTAACCTTAATGTTTATTATCTCAATCATCACTGTTACTGTTTCTTGCCAGAAAGAAGAAATAAAAATTGAACAAACTGCAGGCATTAATATATGTCCTGCTCAAAAAGGAGTTCCAAACAGTGTTATTAAGTTGAATGAAATTGGAACTGAAAAGCAAATTCAAAATGTTGTTGCCTGCAAAGTTTGCCATTCCAATAAAGATATTGCAGCTGTGCAATAACCAATAGATTACTAAATTTAAAAGTTTAATAATGAACCGCAGTGTCTGCTGCGGTTTTTTTTGTGCCATTAATCAACCGGGACGCGAATAATCACTATAAAAAAGACTAGGTTAACGATAGCTTTTCTGAAATTATTTTTCATTTTTCTTGTAAGACAAAAAGTTTATTATTAATTTTAACCCCGTAATAATATAAATACACCCAAATAATTGTTTGTTTAGCCAACTTTATAGCTTTTCATATTTGTAACACTCCCCCTACTATGAAACTTTTAAAATTTACTTTTCTGTCAGCATGCTTTGTCATTTCGTTTTTTTCTGCAAATGCTCAAAATACAGCAATAAGTGATGTATCCTATACGCCTGACGCTTCAGCAGTTTTAGATGTTTATTCAACCTCTAAAGGCTTTTTGGTTCCCAGGTTAACACAAGTTGAAAGGCTTGCCATTGTTTCTCCGGCAACAGGGTTGTTGGTATTTCAAACAGATGGTGTTAGTGGTTTTTACTTTTATGATGGTTCAGGTTGGGTTTCGTTTTTAACAGGAAATGCCGGCACAGTTGCATGGGTTCCTGATGGTAATACTGTTAGTTCAACTAAATCAATTGGTACGATATCCAATTATGATTTACCTGTTATAACTAATGGTGTGGAGCGAATGAGAATTACCAATAATGGTGCAGTAGGAATTGGCTCAACTGCTTTTAGTTTAACCAATCCTGAAAAACTTATGGTTGATTATGGTGCTACATCTTCCTCAACAATTGCAAAGTTTAAAGGCAGTATTGATAGTTACCTGGAATTGAACCTGCAAAATCAAAGCGATGGCGTTAATGCATCTACTGATTTTATTGCAACAGCAGATAATGGAACTGACAGCACTTATTATGTTGATATGGGTATTAACAGTTCCAATTATTCTCCGGGTGTAGAAAACTTCGGAGGACCAAATGATGCATATTTATATTCAAGTTCAAGGCATTTACTTGTAGGTACTGCTGAAAGTAACTCCGATTTGATTTTTTTGGTTGGAGGCGGACAAATTGCTACCAATACGGCTATGCGTATTGATTGCTCAACACGAAATGTAGTGATAGGCCGCAGGGATGGTGCTACCAATCCGAATGGCAATACGCTTCGCGGACCTAATGCAGGTGGAACCAACATTAACGGAGGAGATCTAACAGTAAAGGGTGGTGCTGCCTCAGGCTCTGGTACAGGAGGAAATTTAATATTAGTGGGTGGAGGAACAACCAGTGGTAGCTTAGGTTCTGTAAATATTAGTGCAAATACAAATAGTGCTGTAAATATCGGTACAGGAACCTCTAACCAGAATGTAACTATTGGAGGCACATCAAATAATGTTCTGTTCCCCAAAATAAATTCAACAGGTGCAGTTTTCTATTCGGCCAATACCAATGGACAGTTAGCCGGAAGTGCCTTATTTTGTTGGGATAATACCAATACACGCTTAGGTATTAACACTGCTACTCCTACTGCAGGTTTAGATGTAAATTCCAATTTTAAATTAGGTAATGGCGGAACTGTACTTACTAAAGTGCTAAAGACAAGTGTAACGGTTACAAATACCACTACATTTAATTATACCGCTATTAGAGTAATAACAGCAACTGTTACCGGAGCATCAGTTAATTCAAGTGTAATAGTTAATCCAAGGGCTAATTTGCCAACAGGCATTGGTCTTGCTTATAGTTATATAAGTGCAGCTAATACCTTAACGATGGTCTTTACTAATACAGATGCAACAGCACGTGCTGTGGGATCAAATGTTGTTTTTGATGTTACAGTGATTAATTAATCATTGTAATTACATATAAGTTTTCTAATCCAATACCCCGAATCAAAATGAAAAAACTACTGCAAATTACCCTTGCTTTGGTACCTTATTTTCTAAATGCTCAAGGCATAAATAATAACGG
>JBGARN010000182.1:0-4200 GCA_044230205.1 Bacteroidia bacterium | reverse complement strand
GTGTTTCCCATAAATCAGTTTTACTGCTAAACATTAATTCAGTATTCATAATTAAGGTTTCCGCTTAGAGTTAATCCATATACGCAGGCAATTTCCAAGAATTACAAGCACAATAACAGCTATGATGTGAAGTATTGTCAAACTTTATCCCTCAATGGTTTGTATTGATTTGATACCTCAATAAGATATTTGCCTAAAATAGCGGCATCCTCAAAACTTATAACAGCCTCTAATTTTGTAATGTCATTTTCAGATAAATTCAATTCCTCTGCAGCTCCTTTTTTCTGGTACTTATTAATTGCAATATCAATCCCTATTTCTGGATTTTCTGTTATGTCAGGCGAATAAACAAATATGTTTAAATAGGTGCTGACATCAAAAATAGTTTCGCTGTCATTCCTGTTTGCGCTGCCGTTTGGCGATATTAATTTAAGCTCCATTACAGTTTCTCTTTTAGCAATTTAGTTTCTTCCTGCCATTCAAATCCGGTTTGCACATCATATTCAGTTAAGTAGGTATAGTTATTGGCAAACATATCATGCTGGTAAATTTCGGTGTAAAATTCATTCGTAATATTCAGCCCAAGAAATTTATCATTCATCATTTTTAACAGGTAGCAGGTAAATTCCCTTGTTACATGGTTGAAGTTCCAGAAGAACCGTATCGCCTTGTAATCATGCTTAAAATAGCCTTCCATTTCTGGAATATCTGAAAGCCTGCATACATTGTAAAACTTATCCAAGCTGGCCTTGCGTATATCAAGAACTGCATTAATAGTTTCATCAGATAGCTTTCCTATTACATTATAATCCTGTATTGCCATTTTCCTGATAGCAGTATCAAATTGCACAATATCACCAAACAGGATAAAGAAGTCGTTGAAATTAGGCAGGCAAATATCAATCTTCGGATCCATGCCAAACTGGTAAATATTTTTTGGACTTTTTTTGTCCACATTAAACATTCCAAAGTTGGCATAATATTCATGGATGAAAATATCACAGCTTTTAAACATATCAATCAATGGCTGATGTGTTTCAAGTGATAATATTTTTGCCTCGCGGTCAATACGATTATCCACCTCATCAAATGACCAATTGAACGGATCAATAGAATAAATGGTAAAACGGTTTCCGTTCTGCTCATTCCATTTGTTGAAGTATTCAACGTAAGGAGCAACGCGGCAGGATCCAAGAATAAATATTTTCTCATTGCCTGAGCCGGTTTCAAAGTAGCCTTTTGCAAGCTGCTGCTGTTTGATGTTTATTGTGTTACAGGTCATTTATTTAATTGTTTAAACAGTTCATTCATTACATACTCATCCATGTTGCGGTCATAATCCTGCTTTACCCGGTAGAAATAGTTTTTTGATTTTAAAGCTACATCGGCAAAGTCAGTAAATTCAAAACTTTCAGCATCATAACACAGGCAGCGCCATTTATCACCTTCCAGCTTATCAATGCTGCAAGCCTTACCGCGTGTATAGGGAATGCTTAACAGGTTCATCAGGTGGCCTAATGCCTTATCTTCCATGATGGAATGATTCCATAAGTTGCGGTGCTTTATTATCTGCTCCACCACATCGCGGCTTAAAATAAATTGCCCGCCTCCCCAGCTCCATTTCTGCTCTGTTGGTGTGGCAGCTACTTCCAGGCATGAAAATAAATTACTATCAGCCATATCCTGCACCTGTGCAATCAATTGTTTTTTATCAACATAACAGGAAGCATTCACCCTGGCGATGTAATCAAATTCTTTATTAGCCAATGCCCAATCAAAAGCAGCATGCATTTTGTAACCCATTGTAAAATAGGATTCATCTACATCAATATAAATTATCTTTTCGGTGTTTTGTAGTTTAGGCCGGCTGCAATAAAAAACAGTTTCCACTCCATCCACATCAATGGAATCCCATGTGCGCAATGATGTTTCAATCATTTTGCCGAATGGTGGTGCCTGAACGGAAACAACTAAGATTAATACTTTTTTCATTTAGCTTTGTCTTGACTTGATTGTTATTTTCATTAGTTGATCCATAACCTTGCCATCAGAATCCGCAATCGCGGTATAAAGCCCATTCTTAAATTCTAAAGTAATATACCCTTTTCCGCTATCTTTAAAATGTTTTAATTCAGAAATAGAAATAGCCTCTTTTAAATCCAGTGTGGAACCTAATTGAATAAAATGTTTCATATCTTTTTAATTATTGCCAAACCATTATTAACATCAGTTATATAATCCATTTTCCAATCCTTATTGAAAAATAAAAATTCATTAATAGCAAACATTAAACCCTTACCGCCATCATCACCGTTAATGCCAAATATTTCTACATCATGGAAGCCTATAAACTTACGGACCTTGCCAGCATGTAAATTCAATTCCCTTATGCATTGCTCATAGCAGTGGCGGGTGTCAATAAACAGAAAATCGGTTTCCTCTATTTCAATGGTGAGGTCATCAGCGCAAATGAAATGCAGCTTTTCAACAGCAGGCACAGCCACATTAAGAATATCAACAGCAACCACACGCTTTGCTTTAGATGCTAAAAAAGCCCATGTACTCACCACACCGCGCACACCTAATTCAGTGATGTGATCGCATTGCTCCGCATATTCGCGCAGCTTGGGTAAGTGCTGATTAATGTCGCTGGGCTTATTGCAAGCCTCGCGGTAATTGTTTTCAATTTCTTCTTCAGATAAATATTTCATTTACTTTAATCAATTTTCTACTGTTTGCATAATTATTCGGCAGGTGATAGCTGTAGCATTTCGGGCTTACCTGGCCATTCTCAATTTCAACTAAACATGGCTTTCCTAATTCCCATCCGGTGTACATGGCAGCAAATTCGCGCCCATCAGTAACCTTCACAAAATCAGGTTTAATGGTTTCTTTTAATTGCTTTTGCGGCATAATCCAGAATGCGTGATAGTTTTCCAAATAAGGCAGTGCAAAAAATTGCCTGTTGCCAAATTTGTAGGGGATGCATTTATGCTGCTGTGTTACATCACTGCAATATTGCACACCTTCAAATTCTTCCACCCTTATAAATCCCGGAACATATAAAGGCCATAGCCGTTCAAATGTTTCAATGTAATTCAAAAAGTTTTCATAAGGCACAAGCATATCGTCCTCGCAATACATGAAGTAATCATAGTTGTCAATGTTATCTTTAATGTGCTTGCGGTGCATCCATGTGAGGTGGAATGGGTGTGCAAGGTTTGGATGAGCAATGTGCCTTACAATTGAATCAGGTCGTGAAAATATCTCATAAAAATTAATTGGCGTGTTGGTGTCAATTATAATATTTATATCAAAATCCTTATAATTATATATAAAATTACCAATAACACCCATAAGATATTTAAACCTGTCAAGTTCAGGATTATAATGAAACGCAATGCACACCAATAGTTTTTTCATTTCAATAAATTTTCAATTTCGTTTTTTTCATTTTCTGTTAATCCGCTCCAGCTCCAATATTGTTTCAGCTTGGCAGGCGGTACTTCCATATCGGTATCAATAATGCAGTAATCTTCCTTTTCATACATATCAGTGTAGCCACCAATTATATTGAACTCGCTTATGCCTACCGGGCTGCGGTTAAGCAGTTTGTTTTCTGCATCAAGTATTAAGTAATGATCAAGCGACAATAAAGTGCTTTTGTAATACAGCGAAGGATGCCTGCGCATGTATTCATACTCTACTTTAAAGCCTAATATCTCAGAGGTAACAGGCTGAAATGCTATTGCATCACCTACCTTTGAATAATGTGTTTTTAAAAGCAATGGTTTGCCATCACGCATAAAATCTTCAGGCTTAAACGGCTCAGTAAACACACAATCGCTATCAGTAAACAATATCAAATCACCATTGCAGTATTTATGTGCATTCAACTTGCTTACCTGCTGCCCGATATAATCATCAGCATACACAGGGCAGGTTACTATTCTTTCAGCCGTTAAATGATTTAATAAATGCCTTTGATTTTCGGGAATACAAATTACTATTTCACTAAATCCGCTACCGAATTTATGAATAGATTGTAAGGCGTAATTCAGCCAAACTAAATCTTTGTGATAGGTCCGTATGAAGATGGAGCAGTTCATATTAATATTCCTTATGAATTAAGTCAATTACTTCGCCCCAATAAGATTCTTGCTCTTCTCTGCAATGCTCAAGTAATTGTTCAGCACATAT
>JBGARN010000181.1:0-4231 GCA_044230205.1 Bacteroidia bacterium | reverse complement strand
ATGTAAAAGCATTGCCCTTGCAAAACGAGAAACAACTGCAGCAGCTTTATTCATCGCATCAGTTTTATATGCAGCTTTCGTTAAGCGAAGGTTTTCCTAATGCTGTTTGCGAAGCCATGCTGTGTGGTTGTATTCCTGTAGTTTCTAATGTTAATGCACTGCCCGAAATTGCTGCTGAAGGCTTTGTTCTACAGCATAAAAATAAAGACATGCTGGTTGCACTCATTCAAAAAGCACTGACTTCTGATTCAGAAAAACTATCGAAAGCAGCAAGGCTACATATCATCAAAGACTATTCTCTTGAAATAAGGAAAGAAAGGCTGTTTGCATTGCTGAATTTACTTAAAGCATAGACCTAACTGCTTTATTTTAGCACAAAGGGAAAGGTTTGAATTTTTAGACTATTTTCGCAGGCATAATTTATTTTTAAATTGAATTTTAATGACTAAGAGTTATAAGGAAGTTGCTGAGTATTATGACGAATTATGGGCAGACCTTGAAAAGCAGTCAATGGCTGGTGTCAATAGCAGACACAGAGTCATTTTGAACAAGTTGAAGAAAGCCGGATTCAATAAAAATTCAACCTTATTAGAAATTGGTTGTGGTGTTGGAACACTCTCTAATTTTCTCGCTACTCAAGTAAGTTCAGGTAGTATTGATGCAGTTGATATTAGCCCGGCATCAATTGAATATGCAAAAAAGAAATACAGTGAAGTGAAGAATCTTTCATTTCATGTTTCTGATATGACTGATTTTAAAATCAATAAAAAATTTGATTTTATTCTTTTCCCTGATGTATTAGAGCATATTCCTGTAGAAGCACATGATAATATTTTCAAAACAATTAGTGGTTTAGTTCATGCTAATTCTCAAGTAGCCATTAATCTTCCTGACCCAAGAAGTATTAGATGGTTGGCAAAAAACAAACCTGAATTATTACAAATTATAGATCAGGATATTGAGGCTAATGTGTTGATTGATAAAATGTATTCAAATGGATTTTTCCTTTTTACAATGGAAACATATTGCTTGTACTTCACAATGCCTGATTATGGGTGGTTTGTTTTTAAAGTTAAGAAGGAATATGAAACAACTGAAAAAATAGCACAATCTACCGTATTACTTAATGGGATAAAACTTCGTTTGCGGAATTTATTTTCTTGATTTATTGTTTTTAATAGTCTTTAATTATAAATTTGCTTTGAAGCAATTATTATATGAAAAAGATTCTCATTGCAATTTTATTATCTTCATTTAATGGTTATGGCCAACAGTTAGTCTGGACTCAGAAAGCAGATATTCCAAGTAGTACTAGACATTCACCAATAGGATTTTCAATTAATCAGTATGGTTATATAGCAACTGGTTTTAATAATGGAACTTGCTATAACGATATGTGGAAATATGATCCAAGCACAAATGTATGGTCGCAGGTTGCTTCACTTCCTGGAAGTGGACGATATGGAGCTAGTGTATTTGTCATTAATAGTAAAGCTTATGCAGGAATAGGATGGAGTTCTTCTAATCAGGGGTTGAGTGATTTTTATGAATATGATCCCATTGCTAATCAGTGGTCAGCGCGCGCAAATTTTATTGGACCACAAATTTATACAGCTATTGGTTTTGCTGTTGGAGGCTTAGGTTATATTACCTCTGGATATCCTCTGAATAGTTCTGTATTTGAATATAATCCAATAAATAATGTTTGGTTTTCAAAATCCGGGTTTCCGGGTAACCCACGTCAAAGTGCAACTTCCTTTGTAGTCAATGATACTGCTTATATGGTGTCTGGTTATCTGACTTCAAGTCCTTCAAATGAATTATGGCGATATAATCAACTTTCAGATACTTGGACAATGATGCAGTCATTACCAAATAATCCAAGATACGGTGCTGTTGGTTTTGAGTTGTCAGGTTTAGGTGTTATCACAACTGGAGGAAACGGTACTTATTATTTTACCGATGGATATGCATACTCGCCTCCAATAAATCAATGGTTAAATATTCCGCAGTTTACTGGAGCAATAAGAAGACATAGTGCTTCATTTACTATTAATAATAAAGGATATGTTTCATGTGGGATTTCTGCAACTGGAAGTACTTTGAACGACCTCTGGGAATTATCTGATGTAACGGCATTGCCCGAAGCGGCAAGCACTCAACCTAAAGTTTATTATAATCAATCATACTCAACACTAACGGTTACGGGATTGGCGAATAAGAAATCAACATTAAAAATATTTTCTCTGTCGGGGCAGATGGTTTATTCGCAACAATGCTATTCAGATATGGAGCAAATACCGCTAAAACTCAATAAAGGAATTTATTCTTACAACATTGAAGGAATTGGTAAAATGATGAATGGGAAATTTGAAAAGTTATGAGAATTAAGAATATAATTTCCGCAATGTTATTTATTTTACTGAGTACAGTTAATGCAGAGGGGCAAATGTGGCAATGGGCTAAATCAGATGGATCGCTAAATAATGATGCTGCTATTTCTGTCTCAACAGACTATGCAGGTAATGTTTTTGTTGCCGGAATTTTCAGAGATTCAATTTTTAGTGGAGCAAATAAATTGTATAGTTATGGTCTTGATGATATTTATGTAGTTAAGTATAGTCCGAATGGAAACATTCTCTGGACTAAATGTTTTGGTGGAACTGGAAATGATGGTTATGGTCTATATATTAAGGCTGATTCAATTGGAAATTGTTATGTAACGGGTGCTTACAGTTATTCAGCACAATTTGATTTAATCACATTGAATTCGGGGTTTGTAAATAACATGTTTTTAGTAAGGATGAACCCTACCGGATATATTTTGTTTGCAAATGATTTTCAAGGAACAAATGGCAGTGTTGGTTATGCATTGGAGGTTGACAGGAATCAGAACTGTTACCTAACAGGCTATTTTTATGATCAATTATTTGCAGCCCCGAATACAGTATATTCAAATGGTAGTCATGATATTTTTCTTGCCAAAATTGATGGCTTAGGAAATGTTCTTTGGTCTAGGCGGGCAGGAGGTAGCAGCTACGATTCAGGAGGAGGTGTTGCATTAGACGATTTCGGAAATATTTATATTACCGGATATTTCTCATCAACTGCAGATTTTGATATTGCAACATTAATTAGTAGTGGAGGCGATGATGCTTTCGTAGCAAAATATGACAATAGCGGTAATTTCAAATGGGTTAGCAGAACTTTTGGAAGTGGAGTTTATGATATAGGTGTAAAGATTAGAATCCAACAAGATAAAATTTGCGTTGTTGGACAGTTTGAAGACACAATGACAATTGGACTACAAACATTGATTAGTTATGGAGGCATGGATGGATTTATAACACTACTGGATAGTTCCGGTAATTTTTTATGGGCTAAGCAATTAGGTAGTGTAGGAAATGATCGTTTTTCTGATGTTGCCTTTGTTTCCAATAGTGAAATAGTTGCATCGGCCTGGATTAATCAAACTGCATTTTTAAATAATACTTTAATCAATGTATTCAATAAAAGTGGGTTGGTAAGTTGGTTTGATTATAATGGTAACATAATTTCTTATAAACAAGCATCCAATATTGCAAAAAATTCATTCAATGCTTTATGTACTAATATTAGCAATGAAATTTTAGTTGCAGGTTCTATGGAAGATACACTGCAATTGGATAGTATTAAATTAGCTTCTGTTGGATTAGCTGATATGATAATTGGTAAAATAGTGAAAAGAGAAACAGCAGTTACTGAAGTACAGGACAATGAATTTTTAGTTCAGAATAATTTATTTTCAGATGAAACTCGACCATCAATTATTTTTTCGGAGCAAGTTCAGATTAAATCTGTAGAGATATTTGATATGAACGGCAATTGTGTGGTAAAATATTTTCCTCAAAGAAAACTTGATGTAGGGAATAAATTCACAATTAACAATCCTGTAATGTCACAGCTTTCACAAGGTGTTTATTTAGTCAGAATTACAACCGGTATTTCCGACAAAATTGTGTTAATCAAAATTATTAAAGTTTGAGTTCTTTTATATAAAACCATTTATTTTTGAGACATGAGAATAATAGGTTTTATCTTTTCGATACTATTCATTGTATCTTGCACTAATAAGCCGGCTGAAGTAAAGACTCCAGCCCCCTTAATCAACAATGTCACTGTTCAGACTTATGCAAACGATAGCACATTAGGCGGCTATGGCTACGATATTTTAGTTGATGGAAAAATTATG
>JBGARN010000180.1:0-4253 GCA_044230205.1 Bacteroidia bacterium | reverse complement strand
GTCCCCATGGTTACATGCGCAACCAATGGCAAATCGTTTTGTATTGCCATATCATAAACAGGCTTCAATCGCTTATCAAAAGGATAATAACCCAAAGCAGGATAAAATTTAAACCCGTTGTATGAACCGTTATTGATTTTATCGGTTACATCATTTATAAATGCTTGTCCGCAATATTTGTCTTCAATTTTTTTTTCTGCTTCTGACTGAGGAAGAATTCTTCTTGGGTCAATAAAAATAAAAGGGAAAATTCGATCAGCATACGCAGGGCTTTTCTTTAATGCAGCAAGCTGATCCACCTGTTCTTTAAACCTTTGCTTTGGAATACCTGCTCCCATATACTCCATATCCATGGTAAGCAACGCATACCCGGTATATCGCGGATAATATTGCATCAGTGATTTAATGACTGTCTCCTGTGAGTCAGCATTTCCGAACCTGATCATAGCAAGTAACCTGATAACTTCTTTGGAAGACATCAGGTTTAATTTTCCTAAAAAATATAAAAGCAGTCGCAGGCCAAATGGTAACTTGCCTGTTACGGGCCCGTTTTTTACTAAATCCTTTACCCACTTTTTATTTAAAAATGTATTAACGGGAAGTGCTTTGCTAAAAAAGTATTCGGGCACATGATCCATTGTAAAACAATGTGCGTGGCAATTAAAAAACCGGTCGCCCTGATGAACTTCTTTGTAATCTACTTGTTCCGAACTTGATGAGATTTCAGTCATGAGGTTTAAATTAAAATGGCCTCAACAATGATATAAAAAATACTGAATGAAAGCTGAACGTAAATTAATTCGTCAGTGCACAAAGAAATTTATTGCTCATCCTCGGCAGCAGGATTATCAGAAATTCCTGCTTTATAATTTGACTGTGCTTTAATGGTTCCGTCATCGTTATGAAATCGCCAAAGTCCTTCTTTCAGGTTGTTTTTGTAAGGGCCTTCGGTATATACATGACCATTTGAATAATATGATTTAAAATAACCATTTAACAGGTTGTTTTTATAAGTTGTTTCTGTTTTTGGTTTCCCTGTTTCGAAATAAGCTTTGAATGGTCCTTGTTTTTTTCCATTGACCCATGTAGTAAGTTCTGAAACTTTACCGTTTGGATAATAAATTATCCAATCACCGTGTTCAAGTCCGTTTTTATAAACTTCACGGGCTGCCAATGAATCATTCTCGAGATAATAATTCCACACGCTGTCTTTTTTCTGATTGATGTAATTGCCCATTGCTTTCTTTTTGCCACTTGCATAATAAGCAGTAAACCTGGCTTTGTTACCTTTAGCCTCATACTCCATTTTCGATTCTACCTTTCCATCAGCAGCATAAAAATAAAAAGTGCCATACGGCTTGTCATCGCGAAACTGTCCTTTGGAAAAAACACTGTCCGTTTTATAAAACTTCATAAAAACGCCCTGGCGCATTCCTTTTGCATCGCGCCTGTTAATCGTATCACCTTTATAGATGTTGAACTTCGGTTGCGTTTGAGCAGCACTAATTGTGGCAATAAATAAGAGGTATCCGAAATAAAATTTTTTCATAAACAGGCAATCTGCAATTGAATAGTTTATAATGATTTCCTAAACGATGAAGAATGGAATAATTGTATAATGGTTCATTAAATGAAGCTAAAACGTATCATACCAAAATTAAATCATCATTTTTATGGGGATGAACTTAAAAAATCAGAATTAATTTGACCGGGGTTGCTATTCCATTTTTAGTATATGCCCCATTTTGGTCTGCTTGGTTCTGAGGTACTGATGATTGTGAACATTTGATTTAATGATAATCGGAATATTATCAACTATTTCAAGTCCGTACCCGATTAGACCTGCACGCTTGGTAGGATTATTTGTCATCAGCAACATTTTGGTAACGCCTAAATCGCGAATTATCTGTGCTCCTACTCCGTAATCCCTTTCATCCATTTTAAAACCAAGTTCAAGATTAGCTTCTACTGTGTCACGTCCAAGCTCCTGCAGTTTATAGGCTTTAAGTTTATTTAATAATCCAATGCCCCTGCCTTCCTGGTTAATGTACACTATAAGGCCTTTACCTGCCTGTTCAATCATTTCCATTGATTTGTGCAATTGCGGTCCGCAGTCGCATCGGCATGAGCCAAAAATATCTCCGGTAAGACATGACGAATGCACGCGCACTAAAACGGGTTCATCTTTTTTCCATTCACCTTTTACCAGCGCAAGATGCTCTTCCCCCGTATTCACCTGGCGGTAAGCATGCAGAACAAAATCACCATAAGCAGTTGGCATTTGTACAACCACTTCCTTTTCAATTAGCGATTCTGTTTTTAAACGGTAGGATATTAAATCTTCAATTGAAATAATTTTCAGGTTAAATTTCTGTGCAATTTTAAACAAGTCAAACAACCGGGCCATTGTTCCGTCTTCATTCATAATTTCCACTAAAACACCGGCTGGTTCGAAACCTGAAAGTCGTGCAAGATCTATTACAGCTTCAGTGTGCCCGCTTCTGCGTAATACACCACCGTTGCGTGCCCGCAAAGGAAATATATGCCCTGGCCTTCCTAATTCTTCAGGCTTGGTTTCAGGGTTAATAAGCGCCTGAACTGTTTTTGCGCGATCGCTTGCAGAAATCCCTGTTGTACATCCGTGGCCCAATAAATCAACCGATACGGTAAAAGGTGTTTCATGCACACTGGTATTATCACTTACCATCATATTCAGCCTCAGTTCATCACACCGGTCTTCAGTAAGTGGTGCACAAATCAATCCCCTGCCATGTGTAGCCATGAAATTGATAATCTCGGGTGTAACGTTATGGGCTGCAGTTACAAAGTCACCTTCATTTTCTCTATCCTCATCATCAACTACAATAACAATTTTACCATTCTTAATGTCTTCAATAGCTGATTCAATGGTATCCAGTTTATTCTTCTCACTTTTCATAGTAAATAATTATGCTGCAAAATTAGCAATAATGAGGATATTCACTTTACCGGCTGATTACACGGATTTATTTCCATGTTCTGTCGTTATGCAGCCTGGAGGCTATCATAACTACCGGATATAAAAAGATCATAAATATTTCGAAAAATGGTGCGAGCCAGCTGGTATCCAGTTCATCAAGTTTTTTAAAATTAATGGCTACAATGATGTAGGCTATTATTAGTCTGAATAAAAAAACCGAAGCTATTATTGGCAGCTGAACCTGCAGCCCCAGTAAAACGATAGCAATTAACCAGAATATAATTTGCGAGGAGTGAAATAATCCCAAGGCAAATTTGTGCTTAGCACGATACAATAAACTGGTGCTAAGGTGTCTCTTTTTCTGATTAAACCATTCACTCCAACTCGTTTTAGGCACTGAGTAGGTAAAAGCATCGGGTTTAACACATATCGCTACATTTTTCCTATTGGCATTTTCATTTACAAACAAATCATCATCACCGGACAATAAATGCTGGTGACTGGCAAAGCCCTTGCTCTCAAAAAATAATTGCTTTTTGTAGGATAGGTTTCTGCCTACACCCATATAAGCATTGCGCCCTAATGCAAAATTAAGGAACATCATACTGTTGAAGGCCGTTTCAAACCTGATCCATTTATTAATGAAGGTGGGTTGCTTTTGATAAGCGCCATATCCAAGAACAATTTCTTTTTCATCAGTATATGCCTGCATCATTTCACTTATCCAGTTTTCGCTTGCCGGAATACAATCTGCATCAGTCATTAAAAGGTAATCGTATTGGGCAGCCTTAATACCAAGCGCCAAAGCAAATTTTTTCCCATGACGATATCGTTCCTGCTCTTTAATAGTTACCACCTTTAAATTGTCATACCTGCCTTCCAAAACTTCAAGATATAATTCGGTTTCATCCCATGAACAATCATTTACCACCACAACCTGGAAAACAGGATAATTTTGCTCCAATACCTTTTCAAGATGGTTTCTTAAGTTTTTTATCTCATTGCGTGCGCAAATTATAACTGAAACGGCCGGCTTAACTGCATCATTTTGTTTAGGCTTATAACGGATAAGCCGTGAGAAAATAAAAAGAAAATAAATAAGCTGTATTAAAACTGCTGCACCGAAAAACCCGATTAGAATATAGTTCAGCAAGGTTTCATTAAATTGTAAACTGAAATCGGTTAAGTTCATAACAGGGATTTGGAATCGGCTGCCAAAAGTAGATTTTTTGAAATGCGATGAATTAAGCAATCATAATTAAATATTAACAATACGCGCTGGTAATAAAGTAAC
>JBGARN010000036.1:0-32851 GCA_044230205.1 Bacteroidia bacterium | reverse complement strand
TTTAGAATCGTGAGTTTTTCTGAATTTTCCTTAATAAAATTTATTGTTGAATTATTACCTGCTAATGAAGCTGAATTTTACCTGTTTTATAGTACTGCTCTATTTGCAGCTGATTTCAATATACATTTATTTTCTTTGCAGTTACTAAGGAGTAATTGAAGCAAATTATTCAATGAAAGATATCTCGCTGATCATACCCATTTACAATGAAGAGAAGAATATTAATCTGTTGTTTGAACGGTTAAGAAAAGTTATTGCTTCAACAGCGTTAAATGCTGAGTATATTTTTATTAATGATGGAAGCAGGGATAATTCTTTGGCACTGATTAAAGCGATTGCAGCAACTTATCCCGAAATAAAGTATATTGACTTTTCGCGTAATTTTGGTCACCAGATAGCTGTTACCGCAGGGCTTGACAAATCAACAGGACAATCCGTAGTAATTATTGATGCTGATTTACAGGATCCACCGGAATTGATTGCTGATTTATATGCAAAATATAAAGAGGGTTATGAAGTGGTATATGCAAAACGTAAATCACGCAAAGGCGAAGGATTTATGAAAAAATTTACTGCCAAAATATTCTACCGTATTCTTGGCAAAATTACATCAATTTCAATACCTGTTGATACCGGTGATTTCAGGATTATTGACCGGAAAGTTGTTGATGTATTGAAGCAAATGTCGGAGCAGCAAAAATTTTTAAGAGGTCAGATTTCATGGGTTGGTTTCAATCAAACGTTTATTGAATATGAGCGCGATGAGCGTAACGCAGGTGAAACCGGTTATACTTACCGAAAGATGATTCGATTTGCTTTAGATGGAATTACTTCATTTTCAAACCTGCCATTGCGCTTTGCAACTATTGCAGGTTTTGTTGTTTCAGGTATATCCTTCATCCTGATTTTATATGCGCTTTACTCACGTTTTATTTCTAAGGAATATCAGCCCGGATGGGCATCATTAATGCTTGCAGTTACATTTATTGGAGGAGTCCAGTTAATTGGCATTGGAATAATTGGAGAATACATCAGCCGTTTAAGTGATAATGTGAGAAACCGGCCTTTATATATTATAAACGAAACCAATATTTGAGCCAACTATTCTTTTGGTGATCCATTCATTCTGTAAGCAATATTAGTGCAGTTTACTTGCGTTTTAAAATCAGCAACTCATTAGTTTCCAGAAAAATCTGCCAGGTACTATCTGATCTTAGTTTTGCAACTTCATTATCAAATTCTGGTCTTGTTAATGGGTACACTGATTCATCAACAGGAATTAAAGCAATATACTCCGCATCACCTACATAAGGAAAATGATAAATCACTTTTCTGAATGCAAGTGGCGGAATTAATACCGATTGTGCACTTACACTGGCATCTGCAGGTATTTTTTTCAAATCGTTTTTCACTGCCTTAACATCAAACTGTCGTTTGTAATGTTCAGGTGAAAGAAAATTATAATTTACAGCGTTAAAGGATTTATGATCCCAGTTTGTTATAATTTTATAAGTTGTAAACATACAGGCGGCTACAGTAATAAGTCCTAATGCATATTGTTTCCATTTGCTGCCCAATTCGTAAATCCACATAAAAATACCTATTGCCATAACGGGAACAAATTCAATAGAATAATGACCTTCAATTCCCCATCTCCCGGGATCATCATTCCATAGTTTCTGGCAATAGATTGGAATAAGCATAACAAAAAATTCAGGTTTAAATAAAAGCAGAAGCCCTCCGGAAACTAAAAAAGTAAAATGCAATTGTGTTTTGATACCAAATAAAGCTTGGTTAGATGTTGGGTTTTCAAACAGCAACCCGAATGCAAATCCGGGGTCTTTGATAATTCTTTTAATTACCTCACCAAAATCAGGCCCCAGCACATTATATGAATTATGATAATATTCAGGTCCGCCAGAATTTAAAGCAGGGATTACAATTTTCATTATGGTTAAAAAATACACCAGGGTAAATGCTGCTCCAAAAGCAAGAGGCTTTAATTTTGGTTTATCTTTTCTATAAACTAACATCATACCTATGCAGATAAAAGTGCCCCATAAGGCCATATTTTCTTTAGCGATAATTATAAATATTAATGCTATGAATGCCTGCTTCCATTTATTAAAATGAACAAAATAGAAAAGCCATGGAACAATCATCGCAGAGATTACATTCTCATGGTAATCGAATGAAAGTGCTGAGTAAATTCCCCAAATGGAATAAAAATAGATTGCGGTTATTAATGCAAATTTTTTGTCTGACGAGATTTTGAAAAAGAAAGTATATATTCCAATGCCTCCTAACAAAATCATAGTTATCTGAACATACAGCAAAGTGGGTTCACCAAAAATCCAATATAATGGTGAGAGAAAAACAGGAATCAAATCAAAATGATCACCCAGGGTATTTGTAAGCGGATTAGGCCTCATTAAGGTGGGGTTATTCAAATGCAAATGTGCATAGGAATAAATCTGGTGATTGAATAAACCCATATCCCAGCCATAGTTCCTTAAATTTACAAAATTATAAAGTGATTCAAGACAGTATATTGTTCCAAAAAACAATAACACCGGTAACAGCCATAAATGAGGTTTGATCTTATTAAGCATTCTACAGTAACTCTATCAATTTTTTTGCAAACCTAAAATAAATACATCTCAGAATCCATTTTTTTATGGCTGACTGAATCAACGATCCTTGCCCCGGTACTTTGCACCATCATAATCAGGAGTAATAAGTAAGTCATTAAAATCCTGAGGCAAGTATTCTTTCAGAAATATAGCTTTGTAAGCTTTAGGCGTCATGCTATCCCAATGCAATAAGCCATACTTCATTTGCCAGCATTGAAACAAGTTTAAATAAACGAGGAATGAAATGGTTAAAATCAGTATAATTTTAGGTAAAAGTCTAAAAGCAAGTAATTGATTTATTGTGCATGCAAAAGGTAAAGCGAATAATGGATACGCATCTATAAATGCCCGATTTCCAAAACCCACATACCACCAGCACCACCAGCTTAGAACAATATAAATAAAAAGAGGAGTGAATAGCAACAGGGGTACGAAAAATGTTGCTACAGTTTTTCGAAGTTGATAAATTCCGGTAAGAGCCAGTATCATAACTGGGGTATAGATGAGCCAGCCATTTCTGAAACCAAATAACCCTTTAATGATAGCGGGGTTTGAAAAATAAAATGTTTCCTGGCCATAGCTAAAATAAAACCATTTGCCTGATACATAATGCCAATATAAAAGTTGTGGTATCCATACTAATACTGCACTGCAAATAATACTAAGGATCGCTACTTTACGGCTTATTAAAAGCTGGACTTTTGTTTTTATATCTGCAACATTTGTAATATTGAAAAACAGGAATACAAGCAGATACAGAATGTTCACGGGTCTTAAGAGAACAAGTAAGCCAGCGCAAATTCCCACTGCAATGCTATTAAACAAACTTCCTTTTTTATACCATTCAATTACATAATAAAGAAAAGCAGTACCGACACAAAAACTATAAACATGCGCCATTAAAGGTTGGGTAGTGGCATAGTAATATAAATTTGTACCTATGGAAATAAGCAGTAAGGTACAGGCAGTTGTTAAATCATTAAAATAATTAAGAAGTACTTTTCTCAGAAAGAATAATCCTATGATTAAATAAAATATGGCACTGATGATTGAACCTATTTCATATGGATCTGAAAACCCATTTGCCGCCTGATTGGAAAGCAAACAATAAACATGTGCTCCCCAAAAGAATGGTATGTTTAAGTATGCAACCCCACAACTGTATTTAATAAATCTCTTTTCGGTAGGCGAAATTTCATAAACATAAATTCCGGCTCTACCCTTTAGCAATGAATCTGCAAAATGCAATTGAAGATCATTGTAAATAAATACAGCAGGTAAATACTCGTAATAACCATTTTGATCACCTGTTATTACATAATCAATCTTCCAGAATTTATCAGTAGTAACGGTTCTGATTAAGAAAAAGCATGAAATTAGAATTGCCGCAAAAGATATTACTCCTTTCCGCATTTATTTCTTCTCGATAAATTTAACTGAAAGATCATCAAGATATACCGCTGAGCTATCCTGGTTCATTAGAAAAACGCTTATATAAGAATCTTGTGGTATAGTATTATCCAATGCAAAAACATTACTTATTTTTTGCCATTGTTTAGGAGTGGTAACAACACCATTTAATGGATAACTTGTAAAAAACAAGGGAGGATTATCACCTATATTTGCTACACAAACAAGAGCGCAGTTTGGATTACTTTTTTCAGCATAAACATAGCAGTTTACCTCGACTGACTTTAATGGATTTGAAGTAATTTCAGACCTTTTACGTTTAAAAGCAAAACTATAAATACATCCCGGATCAGTTTTGCTGACATAATCGCCTGAATGTGCATAGGCCACTTTATTTAAGGAATAAGGTTCCAGGAACCCATAATACTGGTCAAGATTAGTAAAATAGTATAATCCGCTGCTACTTTGATCCATCTCATCCTCTCCGCATCCTGAAATAAAAATTGATATTGTGAAAATGGTGGTGATGAATGTGAAAACTCTTTTCATTTCTATTAAATTAATTTTGGCCGCGAATGTAAAAAAATATCATCGACTCAGCTTTATTGAGGGTTGTATCGCCAAATTCAAAATAAGCATGCCTTATAAATGAGTTGATAAGCTTAAAACCTTGTAAACATTGTGTTTCGGCCTTTTTGCATTTTACATTATTATTCTCCAATGTAGTAAGTAATTCCAATTGAGATTTCTTTATAGGTTTGCCCAGAATAGTAAAGTTTTTAGTAAACAAGATAAAATTATGGCTGATTAAACTTATTCAATAATATAATTTAGTTTGATAGATTTTATAATGGAAATTTATCTTCATGAAAGAAACAGCATCCTTAATTAAAAAACATATAAATCAAAAATGAAAGTTAACAATTACGCTAATTTCATTTTAATAGCATTGGGTGTTTTATTGGCGGCTTATACTTTTTACAAAGCATTTAACTCATCCTTTACACATGATGAGAGTTTTACTTATAATAACTATGTTAACATTCCGGTTTCAGATATAATCAATTACACCAACTGTCCGGATATTCCGAATAACCATATTTTCAATACACTGTTAATGAAGGGAGCCCAGGCCCTATTTGGGAATTCAGAGTTTGTATTGCGACTTCCAAACCTGTTGGCGCATTTACTCTACATGGTTTTCTCTTTTTTGTGGTTGAGGAAATTTAATGATACCACCTTATTAATTTCTGGTTTTATTGTGCTTAATGTAAATGTATATCTGCTCGATTTCTTTTCAATAGCAAGAGGTTATGGTCTTTCGGTAAGCTTTATGCTTATTAGCATTTACTATTCTTATGAATTAATCAAAACGCTGAAATCAAAGTATAGCTGGTTGTCATTCTTTTTTGCTGGTTTAGCGGTATGGAGCAACTTCACTGTTCTTAATTATTATGTTGCTCTCCTTCTGGTGTATATGATTGCTCTGGTTTTAAAAATATTACCTGAAGGAAAAAAAGGTAAACCAAAAGTTGAACTGTTTATCTACCAAGTCCTTCCGTTAATTGTAATCACATGCATTTTGTACTGGTTAATTTCAACTCCGTTAGCAATCATTAAAGGTAATTTGTTTGGGCCAGAAGCCGGTTTTTATCATAACACGATTCGTTCACTGGTGTATTCAACTGTTCGTTTTAAAAATGGGTTGCTAATTGATTTTCCCAGTTACTTTGTTGTCTTGATTTTCATTTTGTCAGTTGTTTATTATGTCTATGATTTACTGAAGAAAAGATGGAACGCTCTTCAATCAGCTAATCATCTATTTTTATTGATTTTATTTTTTGCAGCTTTCAGCACTGTTTTACAGCATTATCTATTTAACACGCAGTTTCTTGAAAATCGCACGGGTCTCTTTTACATTGTATTATTTAATATATGTTTTCTAAATCTCTATTTTGATCTCTTAAAGAATTCCGTCAATGCATTAAGGACACGAATTATTTTTTCTCTCTATCCTTTCTTATTAGTATTAGTATTTGTAATCAATTTTAATCCAAATTATTATTATGATTGGATATATGAAGCAAATACTAAGGAAATGCTGATGGACTTAAAAAACGATTTTGAAGCATCATCCAATGCAAACGACAAAGTTAATTTAGGCATTACCTGGCTCTTTGAGCCATCAATTACCTTTTATCGTACAACAAATGATTTAGAATGGCTTAATCCTGTAAGCAGGGATGGCTATGATCATGGAAATTACAACTATTATTATTTGCTTCTTGATCCTGAATTTATAAAGAACAAAAAGTTAACTGTTATCAGAGAATATGATATTCCTGAAACTGTTTTAGCTAAAAACTAACATCAATTGCAGCCGCATTATTGATCCTATTTCTATTTTAGCCACGGTAAAATATTATCCCATATGAGCAAAAAATTATTCACTCTTGCAGTAGCATATTTCATCATATTTAGTACGCTGGCTCAAACCAAACTTCTTACCCTTGATGATGCATTTTTAAAATATAGAACAACATTAAGTCCATGGAAACTAGCCCAACTTCAATGGATAAAGGGTACCGAGCAGTTTTCGTTTATTGATACTACAGGCGGGACTGAAAAATTAATGCGGGGTAATACTTCAAGTGATAAGAACGAAGCCCTTCTTACATTGTCCGAATTAAACGAAGTAATAAAAAGCAATTCGCAGGATACAGTTGCAAAATTTCCTTCCATAACCTGGACAGATGCTGTGCATTTTAAGTTTACTAATGCCGGTAAAGTGTTTGTTTATGATACAGGAACGAAATCGCTTGGTGTAGTATCTGCACCTAACCTGGGTGCAGGAGCAGAACATGAAGATACAGACCCGAATTCAGGAGCAATTGCCTATACAATTGGCAATAATCTGTATGTGTGGTTTGCTAATGAACGGTTAGTTGTAACCTCTGATTCAGACAAGAATATTATCAACGGACATTCAGTCCATCGCGATGAGTTTGGTATTACTAAGGGGACCTATTGGAGTCCATCAGGAAACCTGCTTGCTTTTTACCGAATGGACCAAACCATGGTTACCGATTATCCGGTTATTGATTTTACAAAGCAGCCAGCACAGGCAAATCTCATTAAATATCCAATGGCCGGGGGTAAAAGCCACCAGGTAACATTATGGATATACGACAGGATTAGGAAGGTAAAATGGCAAGTAAAAACTACAGGCGATCCTGAACAATACCTGACTAATATTGCATGGAGTCCGGATGATAAGCAGATTTATATCGCAGTTTTAAATCGTGATCAAAACCATTTGCAGCTAAACTGTTATGATGCAGCAAATGGAAATTTTATCAAAACTCTGTTTGAGGAGCATGATGCAAAATACGTTCATCCTAAAAATCCTGTTTTATTTATTAAAAATAAGCCAGACCAGTTTTTATGGCTCAGCCAGCGCGATGGTTACAACCACATATATTGGTACGACATTACCGGAAAAATGAAAAAGCAAATAACGAAAGGTAATTTTGTGGTAACTGAAATTAAAGGCTTTGATGCAAAAGGAGAAAAAGTGTTTTTTATGAGTACTGCAGTTAGTCCTTTAAACCGCGATTTGTATAGTTATAATTTTAAATCGGGTAGAACATTTAAGCTTACTGAAGCTAACGGAGTTCATACAGTGACACTTAATGATGCAGGCACTTTTTTTATTGATGATTATCAAAGTACAGTTTCACCTCGAGAAGTGTTAATTGCGGATGCTATCATGGAACGAAAAAACCGTTACCTGCTCATATCACCTAATCCATTAAAGGATTATAAACTTGGAATGATGAAACTGTTTACTATAAAAGCATCAGATGGCACTGATTTATATTGCCGTCAATACTGGCCTGTTGATTTTGATTCAACAAAAAAATATCCGGTTATAGTTTATCAGTACAACGGACCTAATGTGCAGTTGATAACCAACAGCTGGAATGGAGGCGCAAGCGATTTGTGGTTTCAGTATTTAGCCGAACGTGGATATTGTGTTTTTACAGTTGACGGAAGAGGCAGTGCAAACAGGGGTGCAAATTTTGAGCAGGCAATATTCAGGCAATTGGGAAAAATTGAATTACAGGATCAGCTGGCTGGGGTGGACTATCTAAAAACTTTACCCTACATTAATCAACAGCAAATGGGAATTATGGGCTGGAGTTATGGCGGATTTATGACTACCAGTATGATGCTGAAATATCCCGGTATTTTTAAGGCAGCAGTAGCTGGTGGACCAGTTATTGACTGGAGTTATTATGAAATTATGTATACCGAGCGTTATATGGATACCCCGCAAACTAATAAGGAAGGCTATGATGAAAATAATCTTACCCGCTTTGCAGATAACCTCAGGGGTAAACTAATGCTAATACATGGCACAAGTGATGATGTGGTGGTATGGCAACACAGTATTAATTTTCTGAAAGCTTGCATTGATAAAGGAAAGCAAGTGGATTATTTTGTTTACCCCGGGCACCTGCATAATGTAAGGGGAAAGGATCGTGTTCACCTGTTTCAGAAAATAACAGATTATTTTGATGCCAATTTAAAATAGAGTTACCTGTTGAACTTCAGCAACAGCGCTTACCCTGAACTCTCGTCTTGAATCTTTCATTTTACAATGAAATTTTTTTCTCAGCAGTTTACCCTTTATAAAAATATTACTGTAGCCCTTAATTACAAAGTGGCATCCTTCAGGTAAGTCTTCAAGTAATTGAAAATTATTCTTAGCGTCATAGCGCTTTAGAACTTTATAAAGCAGTTCATCAGCACAACTGGTTGCTGAAGGATTATGTAAAGAACTTTTCAAAGCATGGTGTATATCTTCAGGAAAAATCTGTTGATCAAGCAATGGTTGAAGTAATAATCTGAATTGGGTTTTCCACTCCCTGCCATGTGGCTCAACATTATTTTTATGGTTGTTCCATGTTGTAAGGTGAGCTACTTCATGTATGAATGTAATAAGGAAGGCAAACGGATTAAGGTTATGATTAATGCTAATGCGATGTGTATGTCCGTTATGTGGATGACGATAATCTCCAAGCTTTGAAAGGCGTGCATGCGTGATTTTAATATTAATGTTAAATCGTGTAATTAGATCAATACAAAAATCGAGTGAAGCCGGAGGTAAATAAGGTGTTAGCGATTCTTTTATTTGTGTGCTGGTCAAAATGCTATAATTATATTATTTCAGGTAAATAAAGTCCTGATAGTTTCAATTTATTTTGAGTTTAATTTTTGCAAGGCTTGTTCTAATTCAAGTTGAACCGGTAAGCCAAAACCTTCAAATTTATCAACCTGCCTGCCCGATTGATCAAAAAGATAAAAGGTAGGAAAAGTTGTAATGTTTGATTTTTGAATAATTGAAGAAGCATTATTTATTTCAATAATTTTATTTTTATTAGAAGAGATAAACTTGTGTTTTTTCAATTTGTCATTTTCATCAGATATAAAAATGATTTGCGGCCATTGCATTGAATTTTTAAAATAGTTGTTACTTAAATATTCCAATAATGCATTGCAAGGGAAGTACGAGCTGTTTTTTAATACTACCAGCATCATATTTTTCTGTGTTACATCATTTATTGCCTTCTCTGCTTGCAACAGTTGCCAATCGAAATCAGGAATTTGTTCTTTGGAAACAATATAGTTTTTTATGTTGATCAGGTCTTGTTGTTTAAAAGTATAATTATCAGGAGTAGTTTGAATAGCATAACTATTATCATCAATCGGGCTATTTATCACCAATTCATCCAGGAAAAATGATTCAAAATTATTGATGCTACCTGCACTGGATTGCAATAACTGAACATGACCTACAGGCATGTAATCTTTTTTTCGAATAAATAAATCTGTAAAAATTGTAATACCTGTTTGTGCATTTCCTTTCAGCTTAGCTGTTTTAGTTTTAACATGGTAACAACTATCGCCAAAAACCAAGGTGTCAGCAAGTAAAGCATGTTCAGTATCTTTATCATTAGCCAATTGCGAAAAAATATTTTTTCGATTAAACAAAGGGTTGTAAACAATTGGGTTAGTATTGAACTGATGCCTGTAAAAATTATATTCAGAAGCATTCCATATATAAACAGTACTATCAGTTTTACGCAATTTGAAATAAACGGTGCCATTATAAACTTCGGTAACACCATTAAAATTTTCAGCACTTATGTAACGACCAAGCAGGGTATCTGATTTTTCAACACTAAACCGGCATTTACCGGTATGATAAAGTGTATCACGCATCCCGGTTACTCTGTATTTACCATAGATCAGGTAACGGCATGTTTGAATAGAAGTTATAGCCTTTTGTGATTTTTCAATTATAACATTGGGGTCTTGAGCATCTAACTTAAAAGACAATAATAAAAGTAAACTGAAAACAATATATTTCATGAGCAAGCTTTAGCCCAAAACAAATAAAAAAAACCGGATCGCTGAAAAGCCATCCGGTTTAAATTAATGCGCTAAAATAGTATCAGAGTTTAATTATACGTTTTGTAGAAACACCATCAGCTGTAGTCATACGAACTAAATAAGTGCCTTGCGTTAAGCCTGAAGTATTAGTATTGAAATGATAATTGCCTGCAGCCTGATTTTCATTCAGTACTTGCTTAACCAACTCGCCCATGATGTTATATACAGCAATATTTACATTGCCCTGGTTAGTTAATGTATAATCAATGTTCAATAGGTCTTTAACTTGTGTAGGTTTAACTACAAAATGACTAGATGCATTATAGTCATTGATGCCTAATGACTGAGAAACAGTAATCGGGTTATTGTTGATAATGTTAACAGCAATTTGTTCACCCTGCTCATTAACCACAGTAACATTACTGAAATCGATATTGAAAGTAACATTGCCTTGTATTAACGGATTGGCGGTAAACTGTAGACGAGCAATTTCACCGTTGCCATTTACTGAATTATGGTCTTTACGAACCATACCAACGTTAAATGAGCCATAATCCATTATGCCATTGGTTAAACGAAGCATATTGCTGCTGTTGCCCAGGTATGAATAACTATCATTAAAGCTCATGCTGCCTAACTGGAACATATTGGGATCATAATTTACTTTGAATACAAGTCCATAAATGTTACTGATTGGCATACTTGCACTTCCCAAATTTATATAAGCTGTTACAGTTGAACCTGGTGCTACAGGATTTGCTGAATAAGTAATATTTAAATCAGAAAGTGTATTAATGTAAGGGTTAGAGGCAACGCCACCTTTATTGTGTGTGCTTCCGTAATTAAGTGTAATGGCGTTCAGGTCCAGTGAGTCAATAACTCCGTTTCCATCACAATCAGCATGTTTAAGATTAACACCACTTGCGAGGTTATTTAACCATGGTAATGCCGGTTGTGCAACCCATGTTAATGAAGCTCCAGCGCGAACCGCTCCGGTTTGACCATAACCAATTCCTATTGGAAGTATGTCATACATATTACACTGTAAATCCGAGTTGGCATCACCTGGCCAAACGTCATTAGTTATGCACTGGTTTACATAAATCTTGTAAACATAAGTTTGCAAGCCATAATATGGGCAGGCATTATCACGTACAGAAACGTATAACAGGTAGGGCTCAGGGCTTATCAGCGTAGAGTCAGTTGCCCATGTAAAAGTTCCACTTTCATTCTGACCTCCATTAACCGTTAAGGTATAGTTTGGCTGGCCGAAATAGTGCCAAGCAACAAATGTGCTGTCAGCAGTATCAGGATCTGAAGTATAGAAATTAAAGATAAGGCTATCACCAGCGCAAACATTAGTTATGAATGTAGGATATGCATTAACTCCTGAAAGTTCAGGTAGCTGATCTGCCCCCGGATTGATGATCATTTGCACATCGCGTGTAATACTTCCGATTAAAACACCATTACGGTATTCATCAACTTTATAAGCCCATACGTCAACTTCTACATTCGTAGGAGTTACCAGAATTTCACCGGTTGTAGCATCGATTGAAAGTGGCGGAGTTGATGTAACAGGGTTTGTATAGGTAAAAGGAGGGTTATAGGTGCAGGGCAATGCAGTAATTGGTCCACCAAGACCATTATCTGCAATAGGGTTAACCATGCTGATTACCAAAGAATCGCCATCAACATCATACATACCATTATTAAGGTGATAATTCTGTCCTGCAAACAAATAGATAACAGGGTCATTAGCAAATACAGGTGAATTATTAAAAGGTGTAACTACATTATTTAAGGTTGCATAAAAAGTAGCACCATAGGCGGAAGCATTATTAAGATTGGTAATTGCAGCATTGCGGCAGCAGCTTGTCCAGTAAAAAACATAATCAGCACAGGTGCCTGGTAAGGTTACCATTCCGGTGTAAACATGCTTTTCAACACCTGGTGAACCTGAACCGTTTGGAACAATACAGGTAAGTGTTGTATCGCAGGCTGGTGTTATGTCAGTATTTGAAATTTCGTTCATCATTACTGTCATGTTCGCACCGCATGATGAATACACATACACCTCAGTAGTGGGTGATGGTGCCGGTATACCGATACAATCTTTATACAAGGTAAGTGTAAGCTGGTAACTGTTGCCGCTAACCCAATGATAGGTTAACTCGCCACCCATAATGTGTGAGGCTTTAGTTACGTTGGCACCAAACAGTATTAATGCAATGGCTGCAAGTAGAATTTTTTTCATGTTAATAATATTAGCAAATAAGTGAAGTGAGTTTTGTGGAATATTGTAAGTAAGATGTAAATATGGAAAAAAAAGTTGCATGGCCAATAAAATTAAATGACCAGCTTACCTAATCTAAGTAATCGGTTTTAAAAGTATTCCACTATTGTTTCAGGCTGTCGGGCAATTGTGCATTAATTACACTGTCAACATGCCCAAGATTTTGATCAAATTCCTCTTTAATTTCTTCAAATGTTGGGGTAATAAATGTGGAGAAATTGAGGACAAAATGATAGCTTAAGGATTCTTCCTGAGCCTTTTTGGGGATTACAGCTACTGAAGGTTCCAGTGCTTTGAACATCCATAGAAATACGCTGATTATTAAACCCCAAATAGCCATTCCCAGCAGGGAGCCTACAACTTTGTTTACCGGAGTTAATGATGAAGCTTTTAATATGGCATCAAGTAATTTTACCAGGAAAATTACGAGAAGTACAATGGTTGCAAAGATGATTGCAAACCCTATGTAAGGTAATAATCCCTTGCTTACACTTAAATGGTTGATAAGAAGGTTGCCTACAAGACCTGAAAACTTAAAGCCAAGGTATAAGCCCAATATCATGCCTATTACCATTAAAGCCATAAATACGAGGCCTTTTTTATAACCCTGGTAAGCTCCCCATAATAAGGGTATTGCTATTATTCCATCAAGCCAGTTCATCTTTTCAATATACTTTTATAGGTATTTATGATGCAAGGGTAGGACTTTTTGGAGGGCTTAATAGTACAGGTGGGGAGAATTTTTCAACCTTTCGACTGTGAATGGGTGGTTCTTAATAATAATTGCTAGTTTATTCCTAAGAGTTATAAATAATGTAAATTTTTTCTCTTTGTATAAAACTGAAACAACCAGGTCTTTAGATATCTTGTAAATAGAACAATTGCTGGAGATAGTGCAAATCCAAAAAACAGAGCCTGCCGTGGTATCCTTTATGAATTAACGTAAAATAAAATTCTGTCCGAGGTAAAGCCTGCGCACTTCGGGGTCGTTGGCCAAATCTTCGGCCGAACCAGCTTTGAGAATTTTGCCTTCGTATAACAGATACGCACGATCAGTGATACTAAGCGTTTCGTGTACATTGTGGTCGGTAATTAGTATACCTATATTTTTAGTTTTGAGTTTGGCAACGATAGTTTGAATATCTTCCACTGCAATAGGATCAACTCCTGCAAAGGGTTCATCAAGCAAAATAAATTTTGGGTTTACGGCCAAAGCACGGGCAATTTCGGTTCTTCGTCTTTCTCCTCCGCTTAGCACATTGCCTATATATTTACGCTTGTGTGTAAGATTAAATTCTTCAAGCAGTGCATCACATTTTTCGCGTTGCTGTTTTTTACTCAGGTCAGTAAACTCAAGCACTGCCAGTAAATTATCTTCAATACTAAGCTGCCTGAACACACTGGCTTCCTGGGCCAGGTAACCTATTCCCATCCTTGCGCGCTTGTACATGGCAAGCGTAGTAATTTCTGTCTGGTCAAGAAAAATCTGTCCCTCATTAGGCCGAATTAAACCAACAGTCATGTAAAAAGTTGTGGTTTTGCCAGCGCCATTAGGGCCAAGCAATCCAACTATTTCACCCTGGTTAACTTCAATGCTTACATCGTTAACCACTGTGCGGTTTTTATATCGTTTAACCAGATGTCGGGCAATTAGTTTCATGCTGTAAAGGTAAACGGAGCAAATGTTATTGCAATTATTCCTACAAGTAATTCTAAAATGTAAGCTGAAGGCTTGCTCTAATACCAAAGCGGGTAGGCATTAATGCGTCAGGCCCGAAACGTTCTACATATAGTGCTTTATAATCTTCATCAATATAAGTCATCCGCCAAAGGAAATCGACCCTGATAATTTTAAGGATGTTTTCAACTCCAAGACCAAGCTCAGCATAGGGTTTGGTAAGACTACTGAATACGTTAGGGTTCACAAGTATTTCGCGATTTTTAGCGCCCAGCGCTCCACTAACAGCCCTTATGGAAGCTACCTCGCGCCATTTCAGTTTACGCATGAGTGGTATTTTATCGAGAAAGAATCCGTCAAAATGGTGAGAATAATATACACTGCCATAAATATCGCTGACAAACTCGTAATAGTTCATCATGTTAAATGCTGCATAGTCATAAAAATAAGTTTCGTTGCCGGGATGAACAAAAAGCACAGGGTAGGGTACCTGTCCCCACATTTTTCCAAGCTCAAGAATGTAATAACCATAGCCAAACGGATTTACTTTAACGTTATCAGAAACTTTAATATCAGCTTTTATATAATTGAAATCGCTTTTAAATAAATCCTTAACACCAAACGAAACATTGGTTTGAATTAATGGAAACCTTGAGCCAAGACTGGTGCGTCCGTTTTTAGTTTCAACAAATTTTTCATGAAGCAGGAAACGGGTATACAAGCTTACCTGGCTTTGAATAATATTTTCGCGTGAAACGGTAGTATCTTCAGGGTTTGGATAATAGGCATAACTAAGGCTGCCTAATGGATTAATATTTCCGTTAAGTAATGTAATGCGGTTGCTAAGTCCTGCAAACCATTCTTTTTCGTAATAAATCCGCTTAATAACAGTTTGAGTAAGTTTATCACTTGGTGCGCGCCTGAAGATGGACGAAAGAATGTTATCATCCTGGAAGGCATTATCACTTTGACCTAATTGCTGAATGTCATCCTTGTAAGAAATACCAATAAGTTCACGCGGCTTTTTAGAGAAAAAATAATCCATGCCCACGTTAAATTTAAACCGCCCATCTTTAGTACCGTAAGCCAGGTAACCGTTAAACTGGACTTTATTACTGAATTTGTAATTGGTTTTCCCGCCAACTCGGAAACGAACTCCTTCCACCGAGTTAAATGAGATAGCCGTGTAATACGGTCCTAAATCAATCGGGCCAACATCTTTATAACCAGTAAAAAAAAGGGTTATAATGTCAACATAAGTTTTGTATGCCGGTAAAGTTTTAATAGTATCCACCATTGCATAAATTCCTTTCTCGCGTTCGCTCAGGCTATCGTGCCGGTTCTGCAGCCAGAAACTCAGCTCTTTATCAATGGCATCTTCTTTTACTATTATATTATCAGGGCCTGCAAAAATGCTATCAGGTATAGGCTGGTTAATAATAAAATCTTTATATGAAGTTGTTTTACGACCTATAACACTCATGCCCTCCTGATTTTTCATAGGGGCAAATTCCATCACAAGCAAATCTTTGCGAGGCATCCATTGGCTTTGGTTTACCCAGGTAAACTCCTGAACAAGAGCTAAGTCTTCAATAAAGTTGATGTTTGCTTTTTCGCTTAACCGTAACTGAATTTTTTTTATTGCAAATGTGGTATCGTGAACCCAGAAATCTCCAATAAAGGTTAAATCACCCTGCCTGCGGGGTTTAAATTTCATTTTATAACACCAGTTGCCATCAATAAATGTGCTATCGGTTAAGTAATATTTATAATACAGCTGGCCAATGTTGGCAATAGGTGAAACAAAACCTTTACCGAAGACATCAATAAAATTATCGTAAATATTAATGCTTTGGTACATGTCACCGGTAAACTGTGTTACACTTGAATTTTCAACTCCACTTACTTTACTGGCATAAATTATTTCCTTGCTTTTTTTAGGATCAGTTTGATAGTAGAAATCCGAAAGGTTTTCAGTTATAAAAATGGGTAGAAACGGCTTTTCGTTTGTTTCGCTGCTGTCAATTTTATCAAATATAAATGCAAAGGGTTTAATGAGTTTGTTGTTTTTAAATTTTTCGCTGATGTTGGCCAAATCAAACTCTACTTTGTTATAAACCTGGTATTGGTACGATTGAAGTTTCTTTTTGTTGTTGTTGTCTTTATTCTCTACAATTTTTCTGAAAAGAATGTCAGCAGGATTTTCACCGGCTTTAACCACCACCTCTCCCATTTCTTTATGACTCACAGTTAGCTTTACATTGATTACCTGTGCCTGCCCTTTTTTAAGTTTAAAAGCCACACGCTTATAGCCAACACATGTAAAAATCACTGAGTCAACAATTTTTGTAGTAGACACATCGTACTTTCCATCGAAGTCAGTGTTAGCACCATCAGTAGTGCCTTTAAATACAACAGCAGTAAAAGGAATCGGTTCGTTGGTTAATGCATCTGTTACTTTGCCGCTAACCTTTGTAACCTGTGCATTCAGCACTACCGGTAACATAACCAACATGAAAACTGCAACCCTTATCATTGGGCTGCAAAATAATACTTGTATATTATGTAACCGGGTTTTTGAATTCACTTTGATGCTCGCATAAAAATATGCGCTTTAAAAATAACTGCAGTAAATTTTATTGTTTTTCATTTAGTGCTTCCCAAAATTCAACTGCTCTGCGTGTGTGGGGTATAACAATAGAGCCGCCAACTATATTTGCTACTGCAAAAACTTCAAAAATTTCGGGAGTGGTAACACCTTGCTCATGGCATTTTCCCAAATGATATTTTACGCAATCATCGCAACGTAAAACCATCGATGCTACAAGGCCAAGCATTTCTTTTACCTGTGTGGACAACTCCCCTTCTGCATAAGTGTGGGTATCGAGATTGAAAAACCTTTTAATAACAAGGTTATCCTGCTCAAGAATTTTATCATTCATGCGTTGGCGATAGGTATTAAAGTCATTTACTAAGTTACTCATATTTTGTGGATTTTAAAATCAGCATTTCACATTTTTGACAATAATCAAAAGCAGGCAATATAATTTCATTTAAGATAGAATAATGCTGTTTTCTGTAAACTTATTGGTTTAAATAATTGTGCTTTTATTCTGTGTAATAAACTTCAAAAGTGCCATTGCTAATAGTTTTATTGCCTGTTAGCGGGCTTTGACCTGTAAAAGTAAAGGTGCCCTTCAGCAGGTTCTTCGATTGATCGTTCGAAATAATTACGAGTGTTCCAGGGTTGCCATCTGTAGACTCAAAAGCATCGGCCATTTGGGTTGTGTACAAAATATGGTTACGCGAATTTTTTATCAAATAGGTACCGGGAGTATAGTCATCCAGTTCCAGGGTAAGGCTCGATCCATTCTGACTAAGACCGCTAATAGTCATGACAATTGCTTGATCTGCAAATAGCGATGCATCAGCTTTCCAGGTTTGTCCGTCAATAGTAGCCTGCAGATAATAGGAAGGAACAACAGAATCACTGTTTTTTTTATTGCAGGAAATAGTAAATAAAGTCAGACTAAAAAGAAATGATAGGGCTCGTATTTTCATACGGCTAATAAAAAGCATTTTGCTGAACTAAGGATGAAAAATAAGCAGGACTTTTTTTCCATTACCCAATTTAGCTTTTAACAATGTCTCAGTTTTTGATTTTACCAAATAGGTTAAGCCAAGAGGATCGGGATAACTTATAATTATAAGGAGCAAAAAATAAAAGCAGAGTGAGGATGGTTAACAGTAAACTTTTGGTACTGTCAATATGTAGTTTCCACATTATAATCCAGGTAATTCCTGCTAGTGCCACTCCGAAAGTATAACTCATATACGCAGCGCCAAAATAAAAACCAGGCTCTGGGTAAAATGACTGTCCGCAAACATCACAGCGTTCGTTCATACGTCCAAAATCCCACCATTTAAACAGCCAGGCTGGCTTAAACATTTTTCCCTGGTGACAATGAGGGCAACGGCAAAAGAGTATGCTGAATATTTTGGAGTGTTTCATGAAGGCAAAAGTACAACTTCCTGATATTTTTTCAAGATACTATTGTTACTTGTGTTGTAACATCTCAATAATTCTTTCAATAGTTTTAAAGACAATTATTTCAATTGCCTTATTTGCGATACTGTACTTTGGGTGATAACTTCTTAATTGAAGACTGAAATTTTTTAGCATTAGCAGGGAATACTTCAATAAATAAAGCATTGGCATCAATACCTGCCTGGATAGCTTGTTGAAAGTCTGCATCATCTGCATTGTCTTCAAGTCTTATCTGGCTTAGCTGGTAACCAACCGGAATGCCAATATCCAGCAATTGTTTTACAAATCCTTTTGGGGTGTAGTTAGCCTGAAGTACAGTAAATTTAGCAGCCATTCGGTTTGGATAAGTTTGTTTCATCCAGGTTAAACATTCAAGTCCTACTTGTGCTGTTCCAATTTGTGGAAAAGCAGTTTGCTGCATATTAAACACCGGTATTACCATAATTCGGTTTGGGAATGATTCAGCAACAACATTCATAATTTGCTTAAAGGCACTTATCACTTTATTCGGATCATAATCAAATTGTTTCCAAAGGGCCACAGCATCTGAGCTCTTTTCTCCATTTTGTTCCTTATTTACCTGGGCAGGCAAATGCAATTCAGCCGTGCTTTGATTAATGCCGCTTCCACCAATCAATACTAATTTGCTCCAGTACTTCTGTTGCTTCATATGAGCAGCCAGGTCGCGGATAAATTTTGAGTACAATTCGATATAAGCTTTATCATAAACTACCGATTGTTCAACAGTTGACTTTTTACCTTTTCCCTGGTGCTGGAATTCTGTATAAGTAAAATGACGAACGCCTTCATTATAGATCCATTCAGGACTTTTTCCACCTGCTGCAATTGAAATGCCTATATTCTTGCCAGCAGCAACAAAACGATTCAATTCGCCATCCAGTCTTTCCCAGTTATATTGCCCTTTGGAGGGATTTAAATCACTCCAGTATGCAAATAATGTTACCGTTGTTAAGTCAGGATTTTTTAAAGCCTCAGCATCCAGGGTTCCTCGCCATTTGGTGCACAAATGCAAACCCTTAACTATTGCCGGATTTATGCCGGCATCTGAAACTTCAACAGCCTGAAATGTGGAGGTAATTTTTTCATCTGCAACCGGCTGATAATTGGTATTTGCATCCTGCTTAACACTGGTATTTTGCTTTTTTGGCTGTTCTTTATGTTGTGCAGATGACTTTGTTTCGCTGCACGAAAAGTTAAAAACATTGGCTGCTATTAATGCAATGGTTATTGATTTACTGATACTCATAGTTATATGGTCTAAATATATAATAGTTACAAATTTTTAATCTGGTAAGCTATTAAAGTGCCAAACTTAGCAGAAAGATGAATAATTGTTTAAAGCAGTATTAATTCTGATTCGTATTTAAAAGTGTATTCATTAATATTTCACGCAAAAAACTAATAGCCAGGTAAGCCAGGAATTGTAGCTTGTTTGTGTTTTTTTAAAATAAATGCATTCAACATGAACAAATGTTTACTTTTAGATTTTAAACAATTATTATAACAGCATGAGAAAAATCGTTTTACTAATTATTCTTTTATTAAAAGTTAATCTTAATTTATTAGCACAGGTGAATGTCAGTTTGCTTTCGCAGCTTAGTTATCCCGGCTTATCGTTTTCTGGTTTCTGGCATTATGTTGATAATTCATTTAATGAGTATGCACTTGCAGGTGCAAGTGATGGAATGCGGATTTATGATATTACCAATCCTGCTTCACCGCAATTAGTGGCCTCGGTGCCGGGCCAGGCCAGTATATGGCGTGAAGTAAAAACGTATGGACATTATGCCTATGTTACAACTGAGGCCGGAACAGGTGTTGCAGGTGTTAACGATGGTTTACAGATAATTGACCTGGCCGGATTACCTAACAGTGTAAGCTATAAATTTTACAGCGATAGCTTGTTGGGCAGTTTATTGTTGCGTGCGCATACGGTAACAGTTAGCGATAATGGTTATATGTATGTTAACGGAACCCACCTTGCAAATGGAGCGGTTGGTGGAGTTTTGGTTTTTGATCTGGCTGACCCATGGAACCCTGTTTTTGTTGGTAATTACATCAATAACTATGTGCACGATTGTATTGTATATAATGATACCATGATCAGCAGTGAGCTGGGGCAGGGCTTTGCCATTGTTGATATGAGCAATAAAGCAAGCCCGGTAGTGTTGCAAACACAGCCTACACCAGGCAACTTTAATCACAATACCTGGCGCAGCGATAATGGTAAGGTGCTTTTTACAACTGATGAGGTAGGTGGCGCACCTCTTGGCGCTTATGATATAAGTGATATTGCTAATATCAAATTGCTGGATACTTATTTTACAGAAAATATTCCTGCAGCAGAAGTTCACAACGTGCGCGTACTGAATGATTTTTTAATTTGCCCGAGTTATGGGAGCCAAATGACCATAGTTGATGCAGCTAGGCCCGATAATTTAATTGAAATTGGTTCTTACCCGACATCAGGTAACCTATGCTGGGATGCCGATCCATACTTTCCTTCGGGTAATATTATTGCAGGCGATATGGATGGAAATTTTTATGTGTTGAGTGCAAATTTTATCCGTGCATGTTACCTTGAAGGAATTGTAACCGATAGCATTACCGGACTGCCCTTAGCCAATGCCTCAGTGCAGGTGAGTATTGTTAACCTGCAACAAAATACAAATGTTACAGGACAATATAAAACAGGAACAAAAACCCCTGGAACCTATACGGTAAGTGTTATTGCAACCGGGTATGCAACCAAGAGTTTCAGTAATGTAGTATTGACGAACGGGGTGCTCACCACTTTAGATGTACAATTGGTGCCGCTTGGAACTGGAATTAACCATGATGAGGAACAAAAAATAAATGTCTTCCCAAATCCGGCAACGGAGAATGTTTATTTTACAGTACCCGGTTCAGGTGATGATATTAATATTCGAATAGTAAATATCACCGGAAGTGAAGTTGCTTTATTAAAGAGTAATTACGATCGTGTTATTTTTAATTGCAGGAATACCGAAAAGGGAATTTACTTTTATGAAGTAATTAAAAATGGTAAGGCTATTCAGCATGGTAAATTGATTTTACAATAAGCTGTTATCTCATAAAAGAAAGCCGTACTTGAAAATATCAAGTACCTGTTGCGAAATAAGCATGGCCAGGTTGTAGCCAATAAATAAAACATGCAAAATAATATAAGTGGTTTTCTTTTCACTTATGTTTTTTCGAAAAAGCTGTTCATACGCCATAAGTCCCGTTCCGATTATTAATGCATACAATAAACCTGCATGCCGCCCTGTAAATGCATGAACAGTAAAATGCTGTGTCATCAATACGCTCCACGAAAGTGTTGCTATAAGCAGCACTAACATCAATTGCCTTAACTGCGGCTGGTTTTTCCATTGCTGCCAGGCAAGGTATCCGAATATCAGCATTGCATACCCCGGGAAAAGGAAAAATCGTTCGATACGGTTTAAAAAAATAAAAGGAATACTTAAAAAATCTTTAAACTGAATATTACGCTGCAGTTCATTGCGGATGTCATTGCCGCCTTTAGTGCGCAGTACAGCTGCATCTTTAAAATCATTGATAACCATTTGCCAAGACCCATACCAACAGTAATTCTGGTAAAGATGTATTGCAAATCCGGCCACAGGCATCATCAATAAAAGCAGGTTTTCAGGCAGCAGTAGTCTGCGGGTATGGATATATCCTATTCCAACGGTAACAATGGCAAGGTAAACCACTGGTTCAAAAGAAACATTGGTTTCGATAACATAACAAATAGCAAGACCAGCCAACAGCCACTTGTTATATCGTGCGTTCCGGTAATAATTCCATAGTCCAATAGTATAAAGCCATTTTAGTAACTCTTCGTATAAATGTTTATGAAGATTATCGCCCCAGAAAATAAAATAATTGGATAATACAATCACCAGTGATGAAATGAGCGCACTTTTCTTTTCAGGTATTATTTGCTGAAGTGCATGAAAAATAATTAGAAAAAAGACCAGACTAAGCATCACCGGAATCAGCCGCAGCGTTTTTGCACTCCTGGTATCAAACAGTTTTGCATAACTGCCTGCAAGTATATCAGGTACTGCAGGATAATGAGTATAAACAGCCGGATCAGGATGTATGCCTTTATCATCAGCATAATAGAACATGGGCAAAAAGCATGATTTTGTAAAGCCGGAATCTTTAAAAAACATTGCAGCGGAATAGGTGTTTATATCGCTGTATCCATCGCCATGTATTGCATTACGTGCATTTTCTTTTTCAAACAAGCCTGCATTTAAAATTCGCACAGTAATAAACACCAGGTAAAACAATAAAGCACTTATAATAAATTTTACCCGGTGCCTGTATAAAAAATCTGAGATCATTGCCTGTTGAAAAAAGTGGCTCAATGTGGCTTAAACCCGATTATTTCACGAACCTCCTTTATAGTTTTATCTGCGCTTGCCGCTGCTTTTTGCTTGCCTATATTGATAACCTTGTCAATATACGCTTTATCAGCAGCAAGTTCATTGATTCTGGCAGTTATGGGAGCAAGGAATTGAATTACATCTTCAGCCAGTTGCTTTTTTAAATCACCATAGCGGATAGTCATCGCATTGTAAGCTTCATCAAAGTGCTGAACTGTATTTTCATCCGAAACAATTTTCAACAGCGTAAAAAGATTTTTAATGGCTTCAGGTTTTTCCTGGTTAAGCTGGGTAGGGCCGCTATCAGTTACTGCGCGCATCACTTTTTTTCGAACGGTGGCAGCATCATCAGCCAGAAAAACAGCATTTCCTTCGCCTTCCGATTTTCCCATTTTTCCTGAACCATCAAGGCCGGGCACTTTTATCAGTTCGGTTCCGAAATTAAAAGCTACAGGCTCAGGGAAATATTCGACATTGTACAGCCTGTTAAACCTGTTACCAAATGTTCGTGTCATTTCCAGGTGTTGCTCCTGATCTTTACCAACAGGTACTTTGGTTCCTTTATGAATTAAAACATCGGCTGCCATAAGCACAGGGTAGGTGAGTAAACCGGCATTTACATTATCAGGATGTTTTCGTGCTTTTTCTTTAAAAGTGGTAACACGCTCCAGTTCGCCCTTATAGGCAAGCATATTAAAAAACAAGTACAGTTCGGCAGTCTGTGGCAAATCACTTTGAAGGTAAAGTGTGCATTTATCAGGATCAAGGCCGCAGGCAATGTATTCAATTACCACCTGTCGTTCTTTATCAGAAATATCGGGCTGCACAGGGTGCGTGGTTAGAGTATGGTAATCGGCAACAAAGAAAAAACAATCATATTCATGTTGCATCTTTAAAAAATTCTTTACCGCCCCGAAATAATTTCCCAGGTGCAAATTTCCGGTACTACGTATGCCACTAACTACTCGCTCCATATTAAATGTAAATGTTTTGGTATTGAGGTTGCGAAAATAGAAATTAGGAAATAGCAAGTCTACTACTTTAATGCCCTTTCGAATTTAAAAATACATTTGCACCCTGTTTTTACAAACACCCCCGGAATAATAGTAGTTAATATATGCAGCAGTTGCGAAGTATTGCAGGAAAAATCTGGTTGGCCTGGTTTTATATCAATGCCGCCCTGTTTTTTTTGTTTTTGTACCCGCTTGTATTAATATTCATCAGCCGGGAAAAGTGGTTTCCGTATGTATTTAAACTGAAGCAAATATGGGCGCGATGGATTTTATTCGGCTCGGGAATACGTTATGAGATCAAAAAGAATTATCACTTCAAAAAAAATCAGGCCTATGTATTCTGCCCCAATCATGCTTCTATTCTGGATACCGTTATTACTTATGTAAGCATTCCAAAATATTTTCATTTTATGGGTAAGGCTGAGTTGCGTAAAGCTCCGCTTTTTGGCATTTTTTTTAAACGCATGAATATTGCTGTCGACCGCGGCAGCATTCGGGCTTCGCATCGCGCATTTTTAAGAGCACATAACGACATACAGAAAGGAATCAGCATTGGTATTTTTCCTGAGGCTACGGTACCAGCATGTGCACCAAAGCTTGGTCCAATGAAAAATGGCGCATTCAGGCTGGCTATTGAAAACCAGATACCGCTGGTACCAATTACTTATAACTTCACATGGAAAATAATACCTGATAGTAAACGTATTCCGGGACCACATAAGGTAACAATTTACATTCATCATCCTATTGAAACAAAGGGTATGACTGAAAATGATATTTTATTATTAAAAGACGCTACACGAAAAGCAATTGCCACCGATTTGGTTTTGGAGGATAATAAGGAATAACTTAATATAAACAGTAACAATTGATAACACTTTTATTTGTTTTTCAATTGGAATGCTTAGTGTATTTTTGACACCCTGAAAAAAGATAATGGCAAAGAAAATTCTGAAAATAAATTACGATGACGGGATGGATTTTTTCCTGTTCGGCATTGTTACAGGATTTAAAGATTATCGTATTTGTTACGAACTGAATAAGGCGCTTGATATCAGTCTTGAGCGAATTGCCGAGCATACTTTATTGGTAGGAAAAAACAATTCACAGCTTAAGTATGAACAATTCAGGTTTATTAACGAGTACGATCAGTCATTTACATTAATAGCCAATCGCAATGAAAAGCAGCTTTTATTGCCCGAATTAAATATGATTGACTTTTTACTGATCATTGATCCGGCAGAGGGGATAGATACTGATGAGTATTTAAAAATTATAAAGGCAATTGACCTGGTAAGTGCAGCTTTTTTGTTTGATCCTAAATCATTAAAGTCAAGACAAAATCTGCTCAATTAAAATTTGAATAACAATAACAAGAATAAGAACTACAACGAAATGAGTTTTAACAGAACAAAAATAATTGCCACTGTGGGACCGGCATCAGAAAGCAAAGAAGTGCTGGAACGAATGATAGATGCTGGTGTGAATGTTTGCCGGCTGAATGCTTCACATGGCAATCACGAGAAGCAACTGGAAATAATCAATAACATACGAACTATTAATGCCGAGAAAAATACCAATACTGCAATTCTGTATGATTTGCAGGGACCTAAATTGCGTATAGGAGAGGTTATGAATAATTCAGTGCAGCTGGAAGCCGGGAGTGAAATTGAACTTACGGTTAAGGAATGTATGGGAAGCGACAAGCGGCTTTACATCAAATACCCGTCATTTATTAAGGATGTAAAACCTGATGACACTATTTTGATTGATGATGGCAAGATTGAATTAAAGGCATTAAGCAATAACGGGGTGGATACCGTAAGGGCTGCAGTAGTTTATGGAGGTGAACTTTCATCCAAAAAAGGCGTTAACCTTCCGTCAACAAAAATTACCATGCCATCGCTTACTGAGAAAGATAAGGCCGACCTGGAATTTGCCTTACTGCATAATGTGGATTGGATTGGATTGTCTTTTGTGCGATCAGCAAAAGACATTGAAGCATTAAAAAGCATAATCCGTTATAAAAACAATCCTGCAAAAGTGATTGCTAAAATTGAAAAGCCCGAAGCCATTCGCGACCTTGACAGCATAATAGAAGCAACAGATGGCGTAATGGTGGCACGCGGTGATTTGGGTGTAGAGATACCTATGGAACAAGTGCCATTGATTCAGAAAGAAATTCTGAAGAAGTGTATCAGGCATTCCAAACCGGTAATTATTGCAACACAAATGATGGAAAGTATGATTACGAGCCAGCGCCCGACACGTGCAGAAGTTACAGATGTGGCAAATGCTGTGATGGATGGTGCTGATGCTGTAATGTTAAGTGCTGAAACTTCGGTAGGAAAAGATCCGGTTAACGTAGTACGTAACATGTGGAGAATTATAAATGCTGTGCAGGAAAGCGATACCATATACACCTATAAGCACCAGCCCGAACAGACTTCTCCTACTTATCTTGCCGATTCGGTTTTATACAATGCATGCCAAATGGCTGACCAGACAGGTTCTAAAGTTATAGTAACTATGACCCACAGTGGCTACAGTGCAATGAAACTTAGCAGCCAGCGACCCGATGCCGACATTATTGTTTTTACTGATAACCGGTCATTGCTTACATCTATGAACCTGGTTTGGGGTTTACGCGGGTTCTTTTACGACCGTTACGAAAGCACTGATGAAAACATTAAAGATGTTAAGGAGATAATTAAGAGTAACAATATTGTTCAGCGGGGCGACCGTGTTATACATGTTTTCAGTACTCCATTAATGGATCGGGGACGTGCCAATACAGTAAAACTGAATGTGATTGATTGATTAGGTCACTCACGTTAGTTTGTTGTATTTGTATTTTCTATGGCTTTACTGTCTTAACAAGGTCATGTAATTATAGCCATATATTCTATTACTGCACCGGTACAAAAACCTGCATAAACCTGTGCAGGTGAATGACCGCCAGAATAAATTCGGGCTGATCCAAGAATTCCTGCTACAAGAAAAATTATAATCAGGTGTAATGAATAGTCGGCATAAATAAACCTGCTCAGTGCCAATAGCATTCCTGCTGCACCACCAATTCCAACCATGTGAATGCTGATTTTCCACCTGAAGTTAATGAGCAATGCAAGCACTGTTGAAAGCACCGCTCCTCTAATTACTGAACTTAACATTACTGGTATAGGTAATTGTCGGATAAGGTAATAGCAGATAATAAAGTAAATTGAAGTTATTAAAAAAGGCATTGTGCGTTCTTCGCGCCTTTCCATTTGCAGCGATTGCACATTTCCCCGGTATATTAAAAACAAGGCTGATAAAGAGGGCATTAAAAACGTGGTAATAAAAACGATGATATAAATAAGAATCTGCAATCGTGGCCTTACTGCTATTGAGAGATAATTAGGATTAAAGAAAATCAGCACCATGCAATACAGCGGCATGAGTAACGGGTGGAGCAGGTAGGAAACTAATGAAGAAAATTTGCGCATTAAGCTGATTGTGTTCACCCGTTTATTAAAAGTACTGCTATGTGTTTAAAGTTCTTTGCGGAGGCGCGCTACCGGTATTCCTAATTGCTCCCGATATTTGGCAACAGTTCTGCGTGCAATGTTATAGCCTTTATCATTGAGCAGTTTCATCAATTTGTCGTCAGGTAATGGCTTGCGTTTATTTTCACCTGCTATAGCTTCTTCAAGTATTTTTTTAACCTCGCGGCTCGACACTTCTTCACCACTCTCCGTTTGCATTGCTTCACTAAACAAACGCTTTAATAAAAATGTGCCGTACTGGGTTTGCACATACTTGCTGTTTGCCACACGCGATACCGTTGAAATATCTAAACCTACAATATCGGCAATGTCCTTTAATATCATAGGTTTGAGGAGCTTTTCATCACCTTCTACAAAATATTCATATTGATAATTCATTATAGCGGTCATGGTAGTTAGCAATGTATCATTACGCTGTTTAATGGCATCAATAAACCATTTAGCCGAATCAATTTTTTGTTTCACAAAGGTCAGTGCTTCGCGGCTTGACCTGTTTTTTGATTTTTCTTTCGAATAGGTTTGCAGCATTTCCATATAGGTTTTGCTCAGGCGCAATTCAGGCATGTTTCGGCTGTTAAGTGTAAGTTCAAGCACGCCTTCGTTATTATTCACAATAAAATCAGGTACAATATGCTGTATGCTTCGCTGTCCTTCATAAGCTGTGTTTCCGGGCCTGGGATTTAATCTAATGATTATGTGCATTACCTCTTTAAGCTCATCGTCATCCAGGTTGCAGCGCGATGCTATTTTAGCATAGTGCTTTTTGGAAAACTCCTCCATGTAATGTTCAATAATTTCAATGGCTTTGCCATGTTCTTTTGAACCGTCATCGGTGCGGTGCAATTGCAGGAGCAGGCACTCGCGCAAGTCGCGTGCACCAATGCCCGGTGGTTCAAGCGATTGAATTATTTTTAAAACCGACAGCAGTTCTGTTTCATCCGTAATTATATTTTGCGTAAAGGCAAGATCGTTGGCAATAGAGGAAAGATCTCTGCGCAGGTAGCCGTCATCATCAAGGCTGCCAACTAAATGAAGTGCAATGCGGTGTTGCTTTTCGGATAATGAAATAAGTCCGAGCTGGGAAATTAGCTGCTCCTGGAAGGTAGTAGAAACAGTAACAGGCACTTCATATTCTTCATCATCCTTTGAGGTGTTATTGGCATTGTATTTATAATCGGGCGATGAATCATAGTCCTCCATGTAATCATCTATATTAAAATCATCCGTTTCCTTTTCCTTAGGCTCTTCTTTATAATCATCAAGATAATCGTCCTCTTTTTCTTCTTTGTCTTTTGTTTGTTCCTCTTCCTGTTCGTCCTCCAGCTGCAGTTCATCATTCGTTTCATTGTTCAGTTCTTCATCATCTTCATCCCCCTCATCACGACCCTCTTCTAAAGCAGGATTAATTTCCATCTCCTCTTTGATACGTTGCTCCAAAGCAATAGTTGGCACCTGCAGCAGTTTCATCAGTTGAATTTGCTGAGGTGATAACTTTTGTAACAGCTTTTGCTGAAGCGTTTGTTTTAACATCTAACCAAAATAAAAACTAAAGTTGTGAAAAAATTTTTTTGTCCATAGAATTTCTTTCTCAAGCCCTCAAACCGGGTATTTGATCAGGATTATTTTGGGGTTGAAACTACCTTGCTTAAGGCAATACGGCAAATGCAACTAATTTATACCAGTCATCGTACTGTAGTTTTTAAAACTAAAAAGCTGCATTCTTTGGTGTACGCGGAAATGCAATAACATCCCTGATATTGGTCATTCCGGTAACGAATAATACCAGGCGTTCAAAACCAAGTCCGAAACCTGCATGGGGACAACTTCCGAATTTTCTTGTATCCAGGTACCAGTACATTTCATCAACGGGTATATGCATTTGCTGCATACGTTGTTGCAGTTTTTCCAGCCGTTCTTCGCGTTGCGAACCTCCTACAATTTCTCCTATTCCGGGAAATAAAATATCCATTGCCCTTACGGTTTTATCATCATCATTCATACGCATATAAAATGCTTTAATGTCTTTCGGATAATCAGTAAGTATGACCGGTTTTTTAAAATGCTTTTCTACCAGGAATCGTTCATGTTCGCTTTGTAAATCGGCACCCCACTGTTCAATAAGATATTTGAATTTTTTCTTTTTGTTTGGAGTTGAATTTTTCAGAATGTCAATAGCCTCGGTATAGGTCAGGCGTTGAAATTCATTCTCAACACAAAACTTCAGCTTTGCTATTAAATCCATTTCGCTGCGCTCATCCTGCGGCTTTTGTTTTTCTTCTTCCAGCAATCTGTTTTTAAGAAATTCAAGTTCTTCACTGCAGTTTTCAAGTGTATAAGTTATAACGTACCTCAGTAAATCTTCAGCTAGCTGCATGTTGTCATCCAGGTCGGCAAATGCCACTTCAGGCTCAATCATCCAGAACTCTGCAAGGTGGCGCGCTGTATTCGAATTTTCTGCACGGAAGGTAGGGCCAAAAGTATATACCTCGCTAAAGGCCATGGCACCAAGTTCTGCTTCCAGCTGACCGCTTACGGTAAGGTTGGTTTCCTTTCCAAAAAAATCTTCTTTATAATTTATGCTACCGTCCTCAAGGCGCGGAGTATTATCAAACGGCAACGTTGTAACCCGAAACATTTCACCGGCACCTTCAGCATCCGATCCTGTAATAATTGGCGTATGCATGTAAACAAACCCGCGGTCGTTAAAAAATTTGTGAATTGAGAAAGCCAGTGCATGACGAACTTTAAATACTGCATTAAAAGTATTGGTACGGAAACGCAGGTGAGCAATTTCGCGCAAAAACTCCAGCGAATGCTTTTTTGGTTGAAGCGGGTACACTTCAGCATCGCAGTCACCCAGTACTTCCAGGGTGCTCACTTTTAATTCAACCTTCTGTCCCTTACCTAATGAAGGTATCAATGTACCTGTAATGCTTAATGCAGCACCTGTAGTTATTCGCTTAAGAGTTGCATCATCAAATGCATTCAACTCTACAACACACTGGAGGTTGTTGATGGTGGAACCGTCATTTAATGCAATGAACTGCGAATTACGGAACGTGCGCACCCATCCTTTTACAGTAACCTGGCGGTTAACATCAAAGGTATTGAGCAGGTCTTTTATTTTGAATCTTTTCATTTCAATTTTATGATCTAAGGATGCAAACAGATTTGTTTACGCGGGGGCGAAAAAAACACTTAAAGTGGGAAAAGGCAAATTGCATGCAGAAAAGGTTAAAAAGCGGGTAATTAATGTAATGAAATTGTCAATAGGGGCATTAGCTTAGCAATTAGTTATGAATTTACCATTATGATGCCATAGATACACCGGTTTAAATTGGCAAAATAATTTTTGCTCCTTTTTCTCAAGGTAAACTCCCATTAAAATCTGAAACAAAATGTTATCGCCAATTGACTGATTTATTAAAGTTATAAAATCCTATAGGTTAAGCTCAAAGAAAATTAGTAAACCAACTTGACTAAAGCGGTCAAAAGACATTGGATAACATAAGCGACTGTAAAGGTTCGGATACTTAGTTAATAAATTCATTTCTCATGAAAATTCCATTTTTCAGACAACTCCCTGTATTTAATCAAATCCGGGTGATCTTGTCCCCAGACTGTTTTTCCAAGGTCGGTAAGGATGCGGTATCTAACGGAATAAGCACGCGGATCATCCTTGTTTTTTTTAATCGCAATGTTGATGTCTGCCAATGCATCATCATTCATTTTTAAAAGGTTGAGCGATTGTGCACGGTAAAGGTTAATTCTGAAATCACCCATCCCTAAGCTTTCAGCTTTATCAATATCAAGAACAGAATTATATAAAACTTCTTTTGTCTGATCGCCCCAGCCCAGGTAAGGCGCCCGCTTATAATATGCAATGGCGCGTGAAAGATAAAGCCTGGGTTCATAAGGATTCAACCTGATGATGGAATCAAAATGCAAAACTGCATAGTCAGCGCTCGTCTGACCATAACCAAATTCCATTGCCTTGAGCCAGCTATCATAAGCATCATTCTTATATCCGCAGGAATATAAGAGCGAAGCATAAGCAAAAAAAGTTTCTGCATATTCTGACCAACCACCCGGCCGGTCGCTGAGATGGTTGGAAGGAATATCGTTTACTGTTCTTTCAAAATCCTGGATAGACGAAAAGCAATCTGATAAGTATTTCTTTTTGTATTCAGCTTTCTCAGCAATAAACGCAAGCTGATGTTCAATGGTGTTTGTAATAATGTAATCATAATCGCTTAAAGCAAGATCATAATTTTTCATTGCTGTATATATGTCTATTCGAGCCTTGTAATAATTCATAAGCCTGTAGTTGTCAAATACAGTTCGCGATTGAATTATTTCGTTTATTAATTGAAGGGCTTTATAATATTCGTAAACTTTCGAATAGCATGATGATAATGTTGCAAGCGCTTCTTCTTTTTCTACTGCTTGTAAACCAATCTGAAGGGCACGTTCAATATCCGTAATTGCATTATTGTATTTTCCTTTTCTGAAATCATTCACTCCGCGCTTCAAAATAAAGTGAGATGAAAGATTGTTTTCGTAAAGAAATTGCAGATTAACTTCATTGCCGGATTTTATCCATCCGGGTTCTTCTAAAGCTGTTCTAGTAAATGGAGTGATGCCATTGTTAAGTATTGCACTAAGCGTCTGCCATTTATCAGTTCTTTCATTATTGTGATGATTGGTAATCACTGTAAAATGGCCCCTTGAAAAAACCAGGGAATCCATATAATCACGTATCCCCATTCCATTTTCCTGCATAATGTTGATCAGGTCAACAATCATCGTTTGTCCATTGAATTGAATAAGCAGTCGCTGATCAGAATTGGGTTGTTCTATACCGGAATAGTAATTCCATTTTGAAGGTTCTAAATGAAGTGGTCTGAAATCATATAATTCTTCACGGACTGAATTTCCATTCAAAACAAAATTCCTGATTTTCAGACCCGGGGATTTTAAATCAATTGCATTTAAATAGTTATCATATAAATTTTTGATCATCAGGCCACCGCCACCGCCCGGCTGAGCACATAAATGATGAAGTGAAAAAAATAGGAGAAAAAATAAGATTGCTTTAATCATACCTGACACAGAGAAGTTGTCTAAAAGTATTTAATCTAATTATAAATCATTAAGGTGAATCACAGGAAAGATGATTGCAATTATAAAATTCCATAAATACCCGGCTATTAAATGAATTGAATTAGGTGTGTAAGGTGCTTTACCAAAGCAGAATATAGATACAATACAATAGCAAGGGGGGGGTACTCAAACTTGCGGAACCGGGGGGAAGAATTAACAATAGA
>JBGARN010000035.1:0-32917 GCA_044230205.1 Bacteroidia bacterium | reverse complement strand
GATTAAATGTGCCGGCCTGTGTTGGAGTACCTGAGAGTAATGCACAGCCATTACTTCCTCCGGGGTAGATGCAATTGGCAGGATTACAAACATAAGTTATGCCGGGAGGAAGGTTGGTAAACGATGTTAGCGTAATAGAATTAATTGTTACATTTTGTAAACTTCCTAAAATAACCACATTAGTATCAGTTGGTACTTTAACCTGTAATACCTGATTGTAAGGCTGATTAAGGGTTCCAGGCATCAGGCCTGTTGCACTATCCGGGTAAATACCGGGCTGTGTAATGGAAGTATTGGGAACACATTGGGCATTTACATTTATTACAAATGCTATAGCCGAGAACAGTAATAGTAGTAACCTTTTCCTCATATCCTCAAATTTAAGAGGGTAATGTTATGAAAAATTCAAATAACACAAAAAAGTATGTGCAAAATGTAAAAATGTGACTAATCTTAGACTAAGATTTAAAAAGAAGTCAGGTTTTTAATTGCAGATTTCAAGTGGTGAGGTTTGAATAACCTTAAGCTAATTTAAAAAGCAAAAAAATCACTCTATTGAATCAGAAACAAAAGTTCAATAAAATTGTTCAGATATTCAATTTTAAGAAATAAGTAAATTTTATCACAATTTAAAAATCAAACATTATGAAAAAATTAATTACAATCTGCTTAGTGGCATTAACTCTTCCATGTATAGCACAGGATATTTTACCATTCACCTATGGGCCAATTGTTTCTATGACTGGAACATCACTTAGTAACGGTTCAGATGTTAAAGACCAGGTTACCGGAACCGGTTACAATGTCGGAGGCTTTGTCCGTGTAAAAGTTTTAATGCTTTATACGGAAGCTGAACTAAACTATGGCTCAAAAAGTGTTTCAGTTACTTTAGACAATAATGGGAATAATATCAACTCCGTTTATAAACTTAAGGGACTTGATGCCAGTTTGATTTTGGGATTAAAATTAATTGGCCTTGGAGAGAATGCAAATCTCAGGCTTTTTGCAGGTTATAACTATAATAACTATTCCGACATTTCTTTTTCTGTTAATGGTGAAAAATATGATGCAACCGGTGTGGGTGAAAGTAACAGTAGTATTTTAGGTGGCGTTGGATGTGATCTATGGAAATTTGCACTTAATTTAAAATATCAGTATGGCTTAACAGATTTGGCTTCTTCTGGTTCGTCTGAAGTAAAAACAAGGATTGTTAATCTTTCATTGGCATACAGGTTTAAGTAAAATATTGATCAGCTATAAGGCTCTTGTTAACATTCGATTTAAAATCTTGGCAATTGAAATAACTTGATCCTTATTACAAATTGTCTTCAATTTTTTTCACTCCATAATCGGTGATAAGAAAATAAAGAATCAGCAATAAATTATTATTTTGAATTTATATAGAAGGTTATTTTCAAACCTATCTGTATTCATTTCTTTCTGCCTACTTAACATTCATTAATTATCTGCCGGCAATAATTAATGCTGCTCTTTATTAATTAACCTCTATGGAAATATGAAGTAGTTTATTTATCAATGACTTTGGAATTTGACCTCTATTGGCTGCCAGTTAATCTATTTTGAGCATATTAATTTCAGTTCCCATTTAATGAATTGTGATTAGAGCAACATGGTAATTTCATTAGCTTAGAACCAACTTACTTTGGTTTGACACTAAACTTATTTCCATTGTAAACACCTTTTGTGCTTAACCAAATAACTTATTTGTTTGAAGCAACCTTTAAGTTCGCTCCAATTCTAAAGGATGCTTTTTACTGTAATACAGGTTCATTCCTTAATAAATTAATAATGCATATTCGCATTTTCTGAACAATGACACCTGCACAATTTATAACCTGTATCAGCATTTACATTCTTTCACTGGTAATAGGCCTGCTGCTTATGATTGTTGGAAAAAAAGCAGGTGAGAATGTTTTCAAAAAATCGTTGTTCATTCACCTCTTAATTGCTGTTGTTTTTATTATTGCTTTAATACTGGCAAATTTTGCAGCTTTTGGTGAAGGTTCAATTATATATTTCTCATTAGGCTTTTTTAGCAGCGGGGTGGCATTAAGTGGTTTAATGCTGAGAAGTAAAATGAATATTCTTATTAAGATTTATTTTGGGATTTATGCCGCTTCATTTTTTCTTTTTGTCAGTTCTCCTTCAACTTTATTCTCGATAATTACAAAAGGTAAAATAATGGTTGAACAATACGACCGCTTTACTATTAAGAATAATTATTTTCTTGATAAGCAGTCATCATTTATCGGTAACAGTAATGGCCCTGCAAATTATAAGATCGTTCAAAAGTTGGGCTATTTTAATAAAACCATTGCCCGCGATTTGGTTTTTGCAAATCAACTCGACTCCATCAAAACTTTATCTTTTATACCAAACAAACTTGTTACTTTGCGTGGCTACTTTAGCCAGCAGGGTGTTGCAGACAGCGCTGATGTTTCGGTTGACCTTGCTGTATTGCTTGAAAAAAATCAGATTAAATTAAAAAATAACAATTGATATGAGAATCTTTTTACAATCGATAGTTGTCCTGCTATTAATTTTTTCAGCTACTAATCCTTCATGTGCACAGCTAACCAAAAATGACATTTACCTTTTTACAATGCAAAATGACAGTGGTAAATTTAAATTTGGTGAACCTGTAAAAGTTAATGAACGAAGCTGCTATAACAATCAACCCCGATTCGACAATTATGTTGACCTGCTTTATTACACCTCTCAACCCGACAGTACTCAAACTGAAATTTATCTGTATAACATAGGTGCAAAGCGAAATTTCCAGGCGACACGCACTCCCGAAAGTGAATACTCACCTTTCCCGTTAAAAGATAATAAATATATAGGATGTGTTAGAGTAGATGCCGATTCATCACAGTATTTATATACTTATGCACGGAACGGTAATTTCCCGAAAAAACTCATAACCGATGTTGATTCAGTCGGATATTTCTGCGCTGTAGACAAAAGTAATTATGTGCTTTTTGTACTTGGAAAGAAAAACAGGTTGATTCTTTATAACCTTGATTCAGCAAAAGTGTTAGACACCATTGCTGTTGATCCTGGTAGATGCATTCAGAATATACCTGCCCATTTAACCCAGTTTAGCTACACTCAGAAAACAAGCGACAGCACCTTTACTATTATGATGTATGATTGTGCAACAATGAAAAGCTCTGAAATCTGCAAGTTAATGGTAAACAGCCAGGATTATGCATGGACCAATGATCAAAAGATTTTTTCAGGTAAAAACGGCAAGCTGTATATGTTTGATACAAAAGCCAAACAAAATGGGTGGCAATTAATTGGAGATTTTTCAAAGAGCATCGGCAATTTTTATCGCATTGCAGTTAGTCCTAAAAGCAAATACATTGCCGTAGTAACCTATAAAGGTAAATTGCCCTGATGCTTCAAACAGCTTTTACTTTTAATATTTATGCAGGCAAAATATGATTACATCATTGCCGGGCATGGTTTGGCAGGTGCTTTGCTTGCTTACGAACTTGAACAAAGGGGGCAATCGGTTTTAGTTGTAGACCATTACAACAGGAACTCGTCTTCAAATGTTGCCGCAGGAATTATTCATCCAATAACCGGAAGGCGCCTGGTAAAAACCTGGCTTTTCGATACAGCCTACCCGGTAGCGATGAAAACCTATTCTGCTCTTGAAGCAAAATTTGCCACCCGTTTATTTACCAAGTGGCCGATAGTGGAATTATTCACATCTGTTAAAAACCGAAACGACTGGCTGGAACGAAGTGCTGTTCCCGGTTTTGAGCATATTATTGGTGAAGAATTACCACCTGATTTTAATACCGGTATAAACTGCATTTATGGTGGGATAAAAATTAATAGTTCAGGATTTTTACAAATTAAAAACCTCCTTAATGCCAGCAGCGATTATTTACAAAAGCAAAACAGATTTATACAGTGTTTAATAAATTCAAGTAACCTTTATACAGATGAGAACAATATTAAATACAATGATTTTACAGCTTCACAACTAATTTTTTGCGAAGGCTATTCTGCACACACAAATCTTTTTTTTCCATCTATTCCTTTTCAGCCTTCAAAAGGTGAAATCATTACTGTTGTTAGTAATGATTTAAATGCTGACTACATAATCAACAAATCAATTTTTATATTACCATTAGGCAACAATTTGTATCGTGTTGGTTCAACTTATGAATGGGATTCGTTAAATGAAATTGCAACAGAAAGTGCCTTGGAATATCTTAAATCACAATTCGAAAGCATTGTAAAACTGCCTTATCAGCTTGCTGATCATTCAGCAGGTATACGACCTACAATTAAAAACAGGCGTCCGGTTATTGGAATGAGCTCATCCAAACCAAATATTGGAATATTTAATGGCCTCGGAACAAAAGGCGTTTTACTTGCACCATTGCTGGCCGCTGCATTTGCTGATCAATTGGTTTATAAAAAAAGAATACCTTATGATTTGTATAATGCAGCTGATTATAGCTGAGGGCTTTTTTTATATGGATAACATATATTAGCTTTACTCCAATTTGTGTCCCCCAGCAATTTTAAATTCTATGTTCAAATTTATTTGTTCTTCAGTTTTAACATTCATCATTTATGTTAATGCTGTTTACGGCCAGTGCAGTTTAAATTTACCCGATTCAGTTTGTCCATTACAAGACATTGTTATAAATACTTCTCTTTCCAATGTTAAAGTAAATTTATGCACGGCCATTCCTCAAAATCAAAATAACATTGTTATAAATCCAGGTTTTGCAACAAACGTTTACCAGTTTAAAATCATTAAAGAGAACGGTCGATATTTTGCTTTCGGGCAGGTTTTCGGAACAGCTTACATGAATCAGTTTGAATTCACATCTGATTTTGTAAATATTGGTACCACTTCAATAGCTCCCATTCCGGCTGGATCAGTAAATAAGCATATCGGGTCCGATATGGTAAAAATCAGTTCAGGCAAGTGGATTGCTTTAATGCCAGCTTCTGATGACACTAAATTATTAAGACTTGAATTTGACAGTATTGATGACCCCAACCCTACTCCTACTGACTATAATGTTCCTGAGTTCAGTTTAGCTAAAGGCTGTAAAATAGTTGACAATTATTTATTTGTAGCCAATGAAGCGGCATTTTTTACGCGCATTGAATTTGACAATGATTTTCAAAATATACTGTCAGTGGTAAACATCTCCGGGCCTATTACCTATGGCTATGCTATCGACATTGAATATGATTGCGATGCCGATGCTTATTACGGATTTATAGCTGATGATTTTAATAAAATAATACGCATTGATTTCGGGCCTTCGCTGGCAAATAACAATCCGTCATTTACAATAATTGCAAGCACATACTCCGAAACGATTGGGATAGATGTTGCAAAAATTAAAGACAAGTGGTATTTGTTTACTAATAATTTTGGCCCGTTACATCGTTATCTGCAGTTCAGCCTCGATTCAATTACTGCTTCTCCTGTTTTAATGGTTGATACGATTAATGCAGCCTTAAATCCGTATAGTGTTACTGTGTTTACTGACAGTTCAGTAACCAGGGTTTTTCCGAGCGCCAATTTTGCATTTATAAATTTTGTGGATTCATCATGCATTACTTCACCTACAAGGTGGTTTGAAGATACTGGTGCAGTAACATTTAATTTTCAACCCACTTCGCTCGGATATCAATACTTCTCGGTTTATGGTGAAGATACCAACCACATAAGCTGGGTTTTTTATGACAGCGTGTATGTAAGCATTCCACCACCTGAAGCTCTATTTACTAATAACGGCACGTGCGAGGGCCAGCCTATAAGCTTTACTGATCTCTCGCAAATATGCTATGGAAATATAACAGGATGGTTTTGGGATTTTGGTGATAGTAACACCAGTACATTACAAAATCCTGTTCATAGTTACACTACCGGTGGTCAATACACTGTAACACTTACCGTATATGCTGCAAATGGTGACAGCAGTGTTTATTCAAAAAATATTTCTGTAGTACCACTTCCTGTTGCAGATTTTACACCTTCAACATTTACACAATGTTCAACCTATCCTATTCTGTTTACCGATAACTCCATTGCAAGTAATGATAGCATAGTAAGCTGGAATTGGAATTTTGATAATGGCGACACCTCAGTTACTCAGCATCCAAACTATATTTATAACATCAGCGGTAATTATAATGTTCAGCTTATTGTAAGCAATTCAAACGGATGCATCGATTCCATAACAAGAGCTATACAAATTCTTTCATCTCCTCTTGCTTCCTTTACGCACACCAGTACCTGTGCTGGCGGTGCAGTATTATTCAGTAACACAACCGATAGCGCTGGCAATACGAATGTAACTTATAGCTGGCTTTTTGGAAATGGCGATTCTTCACAGATTGATAATCCTTCTTATTCATATCTTCCTGTTGATTCATCTTACCATGTAACCTTTACAGCTACAGCGTCCAATGGCTGCCAAACTGTTTATTCTGATACGGTAACCATAAGTCATCCGGCACTCGTTTCGTTTACAATTAGTGCCGATACTGTTTGCAAAAATGTACCTGTAACATTTATCAATACTTCCGTGCCACAGAATAATAATACCATCATCTATAAGCGCTGGGAATGCAGTGATGGATTTGTTTTGGAAAACAGCGACACATTAATTCATTCTTTTTCGCAGGCAGGCACTGCAACTATAGCATTAACCATAGTTACCCCAACCTATTGTGATACGATTAAATATGCAACAGTAGTTGTGCTGGAAAATCCTGCAGCTGATTTTACCTTTACTAATGTTTGCCTAAACGATTCCAACCTGTTGGTGAGCACTTCGGTTCCGGTACCCGGTGATAACATTGCTGCTTACACCTGGAATTTTGGAGACAGCACAGCACTTTCTAATTCAATTTCAACATATCATTCTTACAACATACCGGGCGCGTATAATGTAACCTTGCACATTACAAGCACTAAAAATTGCAGCGATTCGATTACAAAGTCTGTTCAGGTATATGAATTGCCTGTTGCCAATTTTATTACACCTGCTATAATGTGCAGTGACAGCGCACTGCAGTTTACTGATTTTACTTTCGTTAACAGTAACGATTCACTTACATTATGGAGTTGGAATTTTGGAGATACGCAAACGGCAACACTTCAAAATCCTTTACATAATTATTCGCAACCAGGAAATTATAATGTGCAACTCATAGCTCAAACGCTTAAAGGCTGCAGGGATACCGTTGTGAAGCCAGTGCTTGTAAAACTTTCACCATCACCTTCATTTACTGCTGACTCACTTTGTTTTGGAAATCTTACTCATTTCACTTTTGTCGATTTATCTCCATCCACAGGGCTAATTAATGCCTGGAGCTGGAATTTTGGTGAATTGGGTTCTTCTAACTCAACATTACAAAATCCAGTTCATCAGTATCAGCAGCCTGCCGCCTATATGGTAACTGTTACCGCTACCGATACCAACCAGTGCTTTAACAGCTTAACTGATACGTTAACTATTAATTCCAACCCTGTAATAGGTTTCACTATTTCGCATCCCTGCGAACAGTATCCGGCTTTGTTTACTGATACTTCGGTGGTTGCTAACGACATAATTAAACAATGGAAATGGGAAACAGGTTCTTTGCAAATTTCTGATTCCTCAACAGCTTCATATACATTTAACAGTCCCGGTAATTACCTGGTTACCTTAACTGCAACCAGCAATTCAGGCTGTAGTTCAACTGCCGTAAAACCGGTTACCATTTATGCAAATCCTGTTGCTTCGTTTACCGCCACTCCTTATTATGCATCACCAAATCAAACTGTAACCTTCAATAATTCATCTCAACTTGCCTCAAGTTACTGGTGGGATTTTAATGATGGCAGCACAACATCAGTATCAAATCCGCTTCATAGCTTTGCCGATACCGGTTTTTACCAGGTTATGCTAACAGCAATAAGTGACAAAGGCTGCACGGATACGATTATTCAAACCTATAATGTTTTAATTCCAAATCTTGAAATAGCAATTGGAGACGTTGGTTACACCATTCAAAACAACCTGCTGTCATTAACAGTAAAATTACTGAACCTTGGAAATATAAACATCGACAATTACCAGCTTACTGCATACATTGACGATGTACCTTCATTAATTGAATCAGGTAATTTACCAATTACAGTAGCATCGCCTTCTGTTATTTATTCGTTCAAAAGTAAAATTGAAATTTCTGATGCCTTTAACCCGGGTTACTTCTGCATTGAAGTGAAAAAACCAAATGGTCTTGATGATAATCCTGATAACAACAAGCAATGCAAATCTTTAAAAAACACCTTTGATTTGCTTAATATCATCCCAAATCCCACTGATGGTGATGTTCAGTTGTATATCAATTCACCATTCGATCAGCAAATTGAGCTTTTTATTTTTGACAACCTGTCCAAACTGGTTAGAAAGGATCAGCTGGCACTAAAAAAAGGATTTAATGATATACTGGTAACAACCAACACCCTCAGTAATGGTTTGTACTATCTGAAGCTTTCAAACTCTTCCATTACTCTCAATTCAAAATTTATTAAAGAGTAACTACCCCGTTAAGTTCAGCTTTATGCTGCTCTTAATTTTATATCATTGCGGCTATCATTACATCAAACAAATAGCTTTACTTAATGAAAGCACCGCAGCCTCCTGCCCCTAACCTGTTTAGGAAAATTCCTGTTTTAAGAAGATTGCATTACTACTATTCATTAAACTGGATTAAAAACAATCCAGATGCAGAAGTATATTACCGGATAACTGACAACCTTAAAATGCTGTTAACCGTAAAGGAATGGATTCAACAATGCCTTTTCATTTATGGATATTTTGAATTGGCTGAAACTGCTTTTTGGAAAAACATCACTTTAAATAAAAGAACAATATTTGACATTGGTGCCAATATTGGTTATTTCAGTTTGCTGGCTTCCAAAAGAATTAAACATGATGGGAAAATTTATGCATTTGAACCGGTAAGCCGAACTTATACCCGGGCAAAAACCAATATTGAATTAAACCATTTTCAAAACATCCTTTTAAGCAAACTTGCATTGTCTGACGATGATCGGAAGTTAATAATCAATTCAGGGAATGAGGACAACTGGGGCATGTCAAGCATAAATGTAAATGATCAGTTAAAAGGTTTTTCAGAAGAAGTACAGGCAACCTCTGTAGATAATTTTATTGCAGCCAATGGCATAAAAAATCTTGATGTTGCAAAAATTGATGTAGAAGGAGGTGAACTATTTACTTTGAAAGGGATGACAAGTACCATAGATAAAATGCGTCCCGTTATTTTGATTGAAGTGCTTGATGAAACGCTAATTCCTGCAGGAACATCAAAAGAAGAAGTATTTAAGTTTTTAACCGATAAAAATTATAAACCCTATAAAATACTGAATAACTGCCAGCTTAAGGAGTTAGAAAAGCCCGTTTCTGAAGATGGCCTGGTATGTTTTTACCCGGTTGACAAGCCTTTCGATAACTTTATTAAACTGGTTTAGTCGTTTGCATTTAGTTTCAAAACACTTCAACACTTTCAAATATTTCAGGATAATTTCACTACAAGAATATCATTATCAGAGATTTCTTTTAAAAACAATATTATTGGGGTTTAGAAAATTTGTAAAACCCGGTTTTTAAACATGATTGTTTTTCATGTGCCGTCATGGTATCCTTATCCAAAGTCACCGTACTCAGGTGTTTTTATAAAAGAGTTAATTGAAGCCTATGCTGCAATTAATACTGATGACATTTGTATCATCTCCAACTTCCATCAGTTGCAATTTGACATGAGTTTTAGAGAGCCGATTCAATTTTTAAAAAATACATTGCACTATCAATCATTATCCTCTGTACATGAAATAAGACATAGTTCAAATCTGTTAGAATATCAATCGAAAATTCTTGTTGGAAACTTACGGTTATTCGGGTTGCGCATTAAAAAACAACTTGCCATTTCCGTTCAACATTTTGAGTTGCTGCTAAAAAGAAATATGAGACCTGACATTATTCATGCTCATGTTTGCTACCCCGCTGGTGTAATTGCCCGGCAATTAGGTGAAAAGTTTAAAGTCCCTTATGTGATATCAGAACAATCGGGTACTGTGCTGCTTCAGGATGCATTTGAAAAATATCTTTTAAAAGATCAGATGATGGATGCTTATCATCATGCAAGAAAAATTTCAGCATTAAGTACTTTTCATATTAAGGAATTAGAAAAACTGAATCTTAACAACATTAGCCTTATACCTAATCTTGTAAATGAGTCCTTATTTAAAGTAGCTGAAAAACCTGCCAACCCTGTATTTTCATTTTTCACACTTGCTTGGATAAATGAGTCAAAGGGTATAAGGGATTTATTGCTTGCTGTAAATAAGCTGATAAAACAGAATTATAAAATCAGAGTTAAAATTGGCGGAACAGGAAACCAGGCAGATGAGTATAAAAAGCTTTCTAAAGATCTTGGAATTGATTCCTTCCTGGAGTGGGCCGGCCCGCTTAACCGCACTCAGGTAGCTGCATGTTATCAACAATGCGATTGCTTTATCCTGCCAAGTAAATCAGAAAGTCTTGGTGTTGTTTATATTGAAGCTATTGCCAGCGGAAAACCGGTTATTGCAACGAATTGCGGAGGCCCTGCAGATATTATTAATGAAAATAACGGGTTACTGGTTGAAGTTGGTAATATTGATGCAATTGCCAATGCAATGATCAGGATGATTGAAAGAAGCAAAGAATACAATAGTGAAACCATCAGAAATGATTTTATGCAAAGGTTTTCGCGCAAAGCAATTGTAAAAAGGGTAAGAACTTTTTATGATGAAGCAATTACTGCCGGATAATTCAACTTACAATGGTGATCAATACTAATCAGCTATAAAGCATGTGCGGCATCAGTGGTGTATTTAATTTTAACGGTTCTCATGTTAATCATGTTACGCTGAAAAATATGGGTGATGCACTTGCGCACCGTGGACCCGATGGTGAAGGATTCTGGATTCATGAAAGTCAGAAATTAGGATTGGTTCATCGAAGGCTTGCAATTATTGATTTGAGTGAAGGCGGTAAACAACCCATGCACTACGGGCAGCGATATACTATTACTTATAATGGCGAAATTTATAATTACATAGAACTAAGAAATGTACTTGAAAAGGCAGGTTATAAGTTTAAAACTTCCAGCGATACAGAAGTTCTGCTTGCTTTGTTTCATCAGAAAAAAGAAAAATGCCTGGATGATCTTGATGGCATGTTTGCCTTTGCAATATGGGACGAGGAAACTCAGTTGCTTTTTTGTGCACGCGACAGATTTGGAGAAAAACCATTTTACTATCATTATGTAAAAGGCTCTCATTTTGTATTTGCATCAGAAATTAAAGCTTTATGGGCGGCAGCAATTCCAAAAAAAGTTGACGAAGTTCAGCTTTTCAATTTCCTTGCACATCATCATTTATATGAACCATTTAACCGTCAATCTACCTTTTATGAAAACGTAAAAAAACTTGAGGCTGGTCATTATTTGTTTATTGATCAGTCGGGTAAGGTTAAGAAGCAAAAATACTGGGAAATTAATCCTGAAAATGTAAATGATCAGATAAGTTTCAAAGAAGCCAGCGAAAAATTCAGGGAGCTTATTACTGACTCAGTGAGTAAGCGTCTTCGTGCTGATGTTCCGGTTGGATCAAGTCTCTCCGGAGGATTAGATAGTTCATTAATTGTTTGCCTGATTGATAAGCTCGGGAAAAATCAAAATCTCAAACAGTCAACCTTTTCGGCAAGATTTAAAGATTTTGACAAAGACGAAGGAACGTACATTGAACAGGTTATCAGGCAAACTAATGTTGATCCTCATTTTGTATATCCAGATGCTGAAATGTTCCTTAAGGCTTTTGACAAGATGACTTATCACATTGAAGAACCCTTTGGTACCGGAAGCGTAACTGCTCAATATGCAGTAATGCAACTTGCCAAAGAAAACAATGTAACGGTACTCCTAGACGGCCAAGGTGCAGATGAATTGCTTGCAGGCTATTCTTATCTTTTTTATCATTTCTTTTTAGAACAGGCCCGCTACAATCCATTAAATTTCAGAAAAGAAATGAAAGCCTTCAAATCACTTTATGGGGCGCCTTTTACTAAAGGTTACCTTTTCTGGCTTTATGCGTATGTACCATCTTTGTATAATTTATTTATAAGAGTTAAGTATAGCAGTTCCCTGTCTCAAAACAATTATTTGGATAAACAGTATATTAAAAGTCATTCCTCAAATTCATTCCGCTTAAAAGGTAGCCTGTCTAATGATCTAAATCAGAATCTTAGTTACAGTATCAGCAGCGGGCAACTTGAAGATCTGCTAAAATATGCCGACAGAAATTCAATGGCTCATTCGCGTGAAATTCGTTTACCATTTTTAAACCACCGGCTTGCTGAATTTTTATTCACGCTGCCCTCAGAATTTAAAATTAAGAATGGTTTTACCAAGTACCTGATGCGCGAAACTTTTAACGATCTGCTTCCTCCTGTTATCTGCTGGAGAAAAGATAAAATTGGTTACGAAACACCGTTTGTTAAATGGATGAAAAATGAGAAGGTAAAACAAAAGATGATAGCTGATTTAAAAATACTTGAATCCAACAAAATAATCAGTCCTGAAGTGACAGACAGTTTAAAAAAGACCGGCCTGGTTAATGAAATTCAAAGTGAAAATGTTTTCAGGTGCTGGGTGGCTTCGCGGCTCTATGCTTAATTCATTCTCAATCGTCAATAAATATCAGTTTGTAAAATGCATTATGCAATACTTTTTTTAAAACAGCACAAGACATTTGCTGTTCTTTTTACAACACTGTTGTTGCTAAAATCAATAGTGGGAATGATGTCGGTTAAAGACGAATTTACCAACAAGCTGATCCCGGTTTCTTTTTCATTTGATAAAAATTTTGCAGGCTTCATCAACAATGATGAAATAGAGATGATTACAACTGCATTATATAAGATCAACCGCAATGAGTACATGATGGTTTTGCGGGATCACCCTTTCAGAAAGGACTCTCTGATTGTTTCAGCTTTTCGCCCCAGGCTTAATGTGTATCTGCATGTAATCTGCCTCAAACAATATATGAAAGCAACCGGTGTGCAGATTGAGAACATCAGCCAGTTGCCACGCTCTTATCTTAATAATTATGGATTGGCTATTTGCATCCTTAAAACAATTTTGTTTGCAGTTTCTGCTTTCTTCTTTCTCAAGCTTTTGTTGTTGCTTTTTTCAAAACAATTGGCAATGATTGGAACAGTTTTATACCTAACTCTTCCACCAATATTCTTTTACATCGGCATTCTGGACATTTTCGAAAACATTGCCATGCCCATTTTAGTAATAGTAATTTCATGGCTTTATGAACAGGTTGATCAGGAAAGAGAACCTGGCTGGTTTGCCATTATTTGCATAAGTACACTTGTAGCCATTTCATGCCTTATCAGACCACAAACACTTTTTATTTATCTAATTTTTCTGTCGCTTTATATTTTGCTATGGATAGCTTATTTCATTAAAAACCGCTCCTCATTTTACCAAAGTAAGCTGGTGTTTATCTCTGCATCATTTGTTTTTATTATTCATACACCTATACTTATAAGCAATTATAAAAAATTCGGCTCCTTCTTTTTATCAACTCAGGCAGGTGCTGAATTTATACAAGGGCACAATCCGTTTGCCCGTGGTAGCTGGTATTATGGATTATTAAGTGTACGTGCTAATGATTTCAAACCTTATTTTGATAACGAACCCGGTTTGAATACATTTAACGAAAAGCACGAGATGGACTTTTATTTCCAGCTGGGAAAAAACTGGATGTTAAGTCACCCCAAAGAAGAACTTATTCTTACTGCGCGTAAAACAGCGCTTTACTTTCTACCTTATAATTATCTCAATCATATTTTTAATCCATTAAACCTCCTGGTTTATTTAGGCACAATAGGATTCGTATTATTCTCATTACCACAAAGAGTGAAAAAAGCCGGCTTTGCTGACCTTTTAAAACTGCTTATTATATTAACTCCTTTTATTGGCAGTTATCTTCTTACAATAATATTTTTTATGGGCGAACGCTGGAGGTATTATGCAGAACCTTTTATGGTAATTTACACTTTGATTTTTTTCAATGATCTTTACAAATACTTTAAGAAGAAAAAAACCATTAATCATCAGCTAATCAACGAATAAAATTATGTGCGGAATTGCTGGATACTTTTCTACTAAAAATTTTTTCAGTGAAAATGACCTGAAATTAATGACCGGTGCAATTGCACATCGTGGGCCAGATGCTGAAGGCTTCTTTATTGAAGGGCCTGTTGCACTTGGGCATAAACGGTTATCAATAATCGATCTTTCTGCTGGCGCCAATCAACCTATGCATTCACATAACAACAGGTATGTGATGGTTTATAATGGTGAAGTTTACAATTACATTGAAATTGCAAACCATGAAAAATCAAAACATGTATTTGAATTAAAAACCGCGAGCGATTCTGAAGTCATACTCGAAACATTTGCTTTATATGGTGTTGATTCTGTAAAACAATTAAATGGCATGTTTGCAACTGCTATCTATGATAAACAAGAGCAAGCATTATATATTTTCAGAGATGCAATTGGAATTAAACCGCTCTATTATTACTGGCAAGATGGCAATCTCGCATTTGCATCAGAATTAAAAGCACTGAAGCAGCTAAAACAAATAGAATTTGAAACCAATACACGGGCAATTTTCAATTACCTCCACCTCGGGTACATACCGGCACCACAAAGTTGTTATCAAAACATTTATAAACTTGAAGCGGGATGTTGGTTAAGAATTACAAAAGCTGGTTTGGAAAAAAATTTTTTTAATAACCCGGCTGATGCCATCAGTCCTTCAATATTAACTGATGAAATTATTGCAAAGAAAAAATTAGACGAGCTGTTGAATGATGCTGTGAGAATTCAAATGCGCAGCGATGTTCCTTTCGGAGTATTTTTAAGCGGTGGAACAGACTCAAGCACTGTTGCCGCTCTGGCAGTAAAAAATTCCAAACAATTCATTAACACATTTTCAATCGGATTTAAAGAAAAATCGCATAATGAAGCTGAACATGCTGCTTCCATTGCAAAATATTTAAAAACAAATCATCACGAGTTTATTGTTACTTACAATGACGCACTGCAATTGGTTTCTGATGTGATGATGAATTATGATGAGCCATTTGCAGATTCATCTGCCATACCTACTTACCTGGTTTCACAACTTGCTCGCAAACACGTAACGGTGGTATTATCAGGCGATGGCGGTGATGAATTGTTTTTTGGCTATGGTGCCTATCAGTGGGCTGAAAGGCTTAACTCAACTGTTTATAACCTAAGCAAAAAACCGGCTCACCTCGTATTTAAACAATTATCGTCACGCTATAAACGAATAGCTGATATGCTGAATTATAATAAGGAAACGTTTCTTGCTTCTCATATTTTTTCGCAGGAGCAGTACCTGTTCTCAGCTGAAGAAATAAGCAAATTGCTCACCGCCAATTTTACTTCTCAGTATAACGATAAATTTTTCAGTGATTCATTGTCATTAACACCGGTTAATCGAAATTTGTCTGCTGCAGAATCACAGGCCTTATTTGATCTGAAATTTTATTTGCCAGAGGATTTACTGGTAAAAGTAGATCGTGCAAGCATGAAACATTCTCTTGAAGTTAGGGTTCCAATTTTAGATTACCGGATTGTTGAATTTGCACTCAACCTTGATCCTCAATTAAAATTAAAAGACGGTGTTGCAAAATATTTACTTAAAAAGGTTTTATACGACTACATACCTCAAAATCTCTTGGACCGTCCAAAGCAGGGCTTTTCAATACCATTGAATAACTGGCTAAAAAATGAGCTTCATTTTTTAATTGATAACCATCTTAGTAAACATTCCATCGAGTCAGCCGGCATTTTAAATTATGACACAACAGCTGAGTTAATAAAGCGATGGAAAAATGGAAGCGATTATTTATGTAATCGCATTTGGCAACTAATTGTATTGCAACAATGGTATACCAATCAATGATTTAAAATTGATTGTTTTTACATAACTAATAACTCAGGTGATATCAAATACAGTATTGTATTTCGCACTTTTTAGAGCCAATTATTTTACAATTACATCCTAATAGTTACCGATTACCGCATTGATTATGCTAAATTCAAAAAACAGCTTGCATATCTCAGTTTGTTTTAGTTAATATTGTAATGAAATTAATGCCTCCGTGGTCAGGCAAACAGCACCCGGTATTATTCAACCCAATTAATAACTAATTAAAAAACCTTACATCATGGTAAAGCAACTCACACTTTCATTAGTGCTTGTAACGTCATTCGCTCAGGCACAGTATTTTCATCATTGGTATAACAGGAGCCTGGTTCCTGCCAATGCCAGTAACGAAACATTTTATGACGGCATCCGAACACGTAATAATTACGGTGCAGCCAATCCCAATAACTATTACAATATAGGTTACGGTGCAACCTTTCTTTCACCTGTTGGTGCAATAACAACAGATGAAGCACGATTTGTACGAACTTCAAAAACAGGAGCTGCAGTAGCAGTTAATACGGGAACTTCATTTGCTGATGTTAACACTGCAATTTTCCACAACACTTATGGACATGCCATATGCGAAATCAACAATGGCCTGGGTACAGGTGGTTACCTTGCTGTTGGCAATGTTTCAAGCAACTTCGCAACCGGCTCTGTTGTTCCAGGCGGAAGTGACGGCTTATTTTACAAAGTAAATAATGCAGGAAATCCCACTGCACGTTTTAGGTTTGATTCCAATGGAGGTGCCGATTTTTTTACAGATATTATTGCCTCTACGCAGTTCGCTAATACCTACTATGTTTGTGGCTACACACATCGAAATACTTATGATGATGCAATAGTTATGTCAATACAGGCAAACGGAACAGTTAACTGGTTTAAGACCTACCAGTTTGACCCAACCTGGACTGCTGCATCGGGACCAACTGCCAATTGCCGCGCATATGGTCTTGCAGAAGATGCTGCAACAGGAAATATTTTTGTTGTTGGCTATATACAGGATTTTGTTCCTGCACCGGCTGTATTTAATGCCGGCTTGTTTTTTAAGTTAAGCCCGGCAGGTATTGTACTTTGTGCACAGGCCCATAATTCTCCAAACGTAGATCACCAGTATCATGATATTATACAGAAATCAAATGGCGATTTGGCAATATGCGGCTTTACCTCTTCAAGTTCCACCCCAGGCAGCACCTTCAATCATATTTGGTTAACTGAAATGAATACAGCATGTGGAATGATTAATACCTTTATGTATGACCATGTTGCCGCTGCCGGACTTATAAATGAAAGTAAAGGCTACTCAATTAAGGAAAGACAAAATACCAATGGTGCTTTTGAATATTATATAGCAGGACCAGATATTAATAACACCGCAGGTGGTGGTATATTTGTTTCTGTAAATAAAATATCAGCAGGAGCAGGTAATGCTCCAATAGCCTGGTATGATTATCCGGCACAACAGGCTATTCTTTTAGATGACAACTATTGTGTTGATTATGCAAACGCAGGTAACACAAGTCCTGGATTGAGAATATTCAGTAATACAGTAAGCCCTGTAGTTACCAATCCGTTTAACGATTGTGTTATGATTAAATCATATTTTAATGGCGCCAACTGTACTAACCTATGCCCTAATAATATATTGATACAATCAATACTGCCCATTACAATTGCCACGCTGCCCGATTCTGTAAAAACAGTTTATAAACGTAAAGCCCTGGTTGCTAACATAACTAATTACACTTTCGGTGTTGTTTGCTCGCAAGCAGCTATTGCTTGCGGAAGTAATGCACGTGAGTTTAACAATGAATTAATTTCTCCAGAAAGTGATTTGGAAGTTTTTCCAAATCCGGCAGAGGATTTAATTACCTATAGCTTATACATAAATCAACAAGGCAACTATACAATTAGCCTTATTGATATTACAGGACGTATCGTAGATGTTAATGACCAGTTTTTCTTGGAGGGTAAGCAACAATCACAATTGGATTTATCTGGCTTGGCAAAAGGATTATATCAATTAAGAATTACTAATGGAGATCAAAACTGGATAAAGAAAATTGTAATTCAATAACTATCCATCAAATAATTAAAAAGCTGCAAATAATTTTGCAGCTTTTTTTATGAATATCATTTTTACTTAAGTGCCTTCTTTTTTAGGTACGATAAGTTCGGCCTGCTGCTGCTTTAATCGATGATGATGGGTTTTCTTGGCATTATCCACTGAAGCATTAAATTCAAATCCCAATAAAAGCACCATTGAATTAAACTGAATATAAATCATAATAATTACCAGTGCCCCTATTGAACCATAAAGTTTATTGTAATTGGCAAAATTGGAAACGTAATAGTTAAACAAGAGTGAGGTGGCAATAATCAGTACAGTAGCAAATGTTGCTCCTGCTGAAAGAAATTTGAATTTATTCCTGTGATAAGGTCCGAAATAATAGAGACATGCTATTCCAAAAAATGATAAAGCAAGGATTATAATCCATTTACTAAAATCAAGTATGGATTTGTACAAATGCTTATTTACAAAGTTGTGCTTGTAAATAAATTTAACAATTAGCTCATTACCCACCAATAACAAAATTGAAGTTATTATCATAAGCGCTATAAGCGCGGTTAAAAAAAGTGCTACCAACCGCTGGCGCCAGGCTGGGCGTAAATCAGCACCATGATATGATTTATTAAAACTGTTTATCATGGCATTAAAGCCATTGGTAGAAAAATACAATGCAAGAAAAAAACCAAGTGACAGGATTCCTGATCGTTTGATACTGATAATATCAATTATAGTAGTACGAGTTGCTTTGTATGCATCGGCAGGCAAAACCGATTGCATGAGCAAGAGTAACTGCGACTGAAAATTATCAATCGGTACATAAGGGATTAATGTAAAAAGGAAAATAAGGGATGGAAAAATGGCGAGAAAAAAACTGAACGCCAGCGCTTGAGCACGTGTATTAATATCACCTCTTCGTAATCCTTTGATAAAAAAACGAAGCACATCATATAAAGGAATTCCATCAAACCAATACAGGTGTATTTTTCTGAGGGAAGAAATTTTATTGCCTTTATTAACCGTTTCCAAGTTATTTAGCAGCTTTCAAACTTAAATCAAGACTTACAGCACTATGTGTTAATGCTCCAACTGAAATGAAATCAACTCCGGTTTCGGCATAGCGTCTTACAGTAGCTAAAGTAATTCCACCCGAAGCCTCAGTTTCATATGCTTTCTTAATATATATAACCGCTTCAGCCAGCAATTCAGGTGTAAAATTATCAAGCATTATCCTGTTTACATTACCTATTTCACAAATCAGCTTAACATCATCCATATTACGTGCTTCAATTTCAACCTTTAAATCAAGCTCCTTTTCAATAAGATATGCTGTAACTTTTTCAATGGCAGCTTTAATGCCTCCACAGTAATCAATATGATTGTCCTTAATAAGAACCATGTCGTATAATCCTTTACGGTGATTAAACCCACCACCTATACGCACAGCCCACTTCTCAATATCCCGGTTAAGTGGAGTTGTTTTACGTGTATCCAGAATTTTGGCTGATGTGCCTTGTACTGCTGATACATACTTATGAGTAACCGTTGCTATACCACTCATTCGTTGCATGCAGTTCAAAATTAACCGTTCTGCAAGCAGGATTTTTTGTTCAGGACCCTCGAGCTCAAATGCAACGTCACCCGGCTTAATGGCTGTTCCATCTTCAATAAATTTATTCAAATTTATGCGCGAATCAACCTGGTTAATGATGAGTTGCGCAAGCTCTATCCCTGCAATTATGCCTGTATCTTTTACCTTAAGAATTGCCTTTCCTGTAAGCTCAGGATCCACACATGCCAGTGAAGTATGATCTCCGCTTCCGGTATCCTCTGCTAAAGCCTGATAAATAAATTGGCTGATGGTCATATCAATTTTTGCGCGCAAATATCTTTAAAAGTTGGTTTTAAGGAAATAAAAAACCGCCTTTGAGGCGGTTTTGCAAATATGTTTTTGTAATTTATTCCTTTTCGAATCTTAAATCCTGAATAACTTCAGTAGTGCCACTCTGCTTTACAAAAAAGTAAACACGGTATGTTATTCCCTGGGTACTGGTATATTTTCCAATTCCATATTTTGAACCGGATTTTGTGCCTTGATGAACTAGCATGAAGGAACGAGGAGGATTTTTACTTAAGAACTCCTGTAGAATTTGTTCAGCTTGTGTTTTACTGTAAACATCTTCCTGGGCGAGTAATGTAAGATCAACATTAGTGCTAAAATACCTTGCAATCTCGCGGGCGCTGCCAGACCTAATTGCATTGGCTATATCCGTAATTACATCGGCCTTTGCAACATTAGTTAGCATGATGAAAAGTGTAAGTACGGTAAGGATGTTTTTTTTCATGAATTGAGTTATTCAATAATTAAGCCATATTAAATAAGATAACAAGGGAACAAGGCCGATTTTATTTAATTGGGTTAACAGAGTGAGACCAAAGATAATATTTTTACCTCATTACAAATACTGAAAACTACATGAACATAAAAGTTTTACTAACAGCCAAAACCACCGAACCCTATATTATTGAGGGAATTAGCCAGTATGTTAAACGATTAAATCATTATGCCCGGATAGAATGGAAAGAACTAACCCTTCGTAAAAAAAACTCCAATCCTTTAAAAGTAGCCGAAGATGAAGCAGAAATGAACCTTCAGCTAATTCCGAAAGCAGCTTTCGTGGTTTTGCTTGATGAAAAAGGAAAGGAATTTTCCTCAGAAGGATTTGCACAATGGCTTGAAAAAAGACTGATCAATCAATCTAATGAACTGGTTTTTGTTACCGGTGGTGCCTATGGTTTTCATCAGCTAATGTATGACCGTGCCGACCTTTTGCTATCACTATCAAGGTTCACTTTTACTCATCAAATGGCCCGATTGATTTTTGCCGAACAACTTTACAGGGCATTCACAATTATCCGAAATGAAAAGTATCATCATTAAATTATTAAACATTGGTAAGCTGGTATTACGTCCGTAAACCGTCTCACAATCAAAACTATCATCAAACAATTTGTTTTTTATCATATTTGCATTTTTACATATCCCCCAAAAATTTTCATTATGGATTTAAAACAACTTTTAAGTATTGCCATAAAAGCTTCTGTTGAAGCAGGCAAAGAGATTCTGGATGTTTATGCACAGCCTATTGCAGTTGAAACAAAGGATGATAAATCACCGCTAACAATGGCTGATAAGCGTTCGCATCATAAAATTGTCGAATACCTTCAACCCACCAGTTTGAATATACTTAGTGAAGAGGGCAAACACATGGATTATGAAGTACGAAGCAAATGGGATCGTTTCTGGCTGGTTGACCCGCTTGATGGCACTAAGGAATTTATTAAACGAAATGGCGAATTTACGGTTAACATAGCATTGATTGAGCAAGGAAAAGCGGTTATGGGTATTATTTACGTTCCGGTATTAAAGCAATTATACTTTGCATCAGTGGCCACTGGCTCATACAAATGTGAAAATACAAGTGAGTTAGACGCACTTTTTGAAAAACCAGATTTTCTTGATGAATTAATTTCAAAATCACGAAGGTTGAACAAGGCAACTCAACCAGTTAAATTTACTGCAGTTGCCAGTCGCTCACACAATACACCCGAAACGGAAACATTGATAGAAGAACTGCGTAAAAAGCATGGTGAGGTGGAATTAATATCGAAAGGCAGTTCATTAAAACTTTGCCTGGTGGCAGAAGGTTCAGCCAATATTTATCCACGCCTGGCACCAACAATGGAGTGGGATACAGCTGCAGGTCAGGCCATTGCTGAAATTGCCGGATGTACTGTTATTGATTATCATCAGAAAACTCCAATGGTTTATAACAAAAAAGATTTGCTGAATCCCTGGTTTGTGGTTTCATCCAATTAACTTCTGTTAAAACGTTACATTTGTAAACAAGCACTGTTTTCAGCTTTTAATTTGAAGAGTAATTTCCGGCTTTAATGCTAACCACTTTATGTTAGATCACTTAGAAGAGAGTTTTAAGAAACAATTTAAGGATAAAAGTTTCAGAGAACTTGCCACCGGCAGCGCCACGTCATTTATCATGCGCATGATCGGGCTTGTGGTTAACTATGTGTTTACCTTCATGATTTCGTGGCTTTATGGTGCATCAATATTAGGGGCATTAACCATTTCGCAAACTGTGCTCAGCATGTTTACCATTTTTTCCAGGCTGGGAATGGATACTTCTGTGGTTAAACTATTTTCAGCCAATGTTGCTCTTAATAAATGGTCGAATGTGCTTAATATTTATAAAAAAATTATCGGCATTTCTTTACCTATTGGCATTGTTACTACGCTTATCTTGTTTTTCGGTGCCGACCTTATTGCTGACAAACTTTTTCACAAACCTCACCTGGCATACGAATTCCGCTTAATTTCTTTTGCAATTATTCCAATGAGCATCCGGTTTATTAACTCCGACAGTTACCGGGGATTAAAAGAGCTTCGCTTATATAATTACAGTCGCAATGTTTCCTACTATCTGTATTCATGCGTTATTTTAGGTGTGCTTACTTTATTTTTAGGGCATGGCATACCTGAATCATACGCTAAATATTTACCTAATTTTTCTTTCACATTAAGCCTTGCAATTCTTGCTGTATCCAGCACTTTCCTCATATTCAAATATATTAAGGCACGCACACAAACAGAGACCAATGAATATAGCAAACGGGATATTTTAAAAACATCAGTACCCATGATGCTCAGCAGCTCCCTCATATTAATTTCTGGTTGGGTAAACACTTTGTTTCTTGCAAAGTACAGCAGTGAAGGTGATGTTGGTATATACCGGGTAATTGTTCAGGTTACTACAGTTTGCGGATTCATATTACTTTCAGTAAATAGTGTTGCCGCACCTAAGTTTGCCGAGTTATATGCAGTTGGTGATTTGAAAGGCTTAGGCAAGGCTGCACGACAGACCTCAAAAATTAATTTCCTGGCATCAATACCAATTTTTTTCGGCATCATCATTTTCCGAAAATTTATTATGGGGATTTTTGGGGAACAGTTTGAAGTTGGTGCAGACATTCTATTGCTCAATATGATCGGACAATTTTTTAATATTTTTTCTGGTTCAGTGGGTAGCTTTCTTAATATGACCGGCAATCACAGGGCATTTCAAAATATACTGCTTATTGCAACTTTATTAAATGTTGTTTCCTGTTACATATTTATACCGCTTTATGGAATAACCGGTGCAGCTATTAGTTCAATGATTTTCATGTCATCATGGAACATCATATCATTGGTGTATATTGAAATAAAATTCAAAATAAAAACATACTACTGGCCATTTTCAAAAACCAAATAATTGCATGTACCTGTCCTGCAATTAAACGATACCGCGCTCATTTTTTATAAGTTCATATGCTTCAGAAATTTTTTTGAATTTCTCATTGGCATCCTTCTGAAATTCACTTCCCAGGTGATGCACCTTATCAGGGTGATATTTTAGAGCCATTTTGCGATACGCTTTTTTAATCTCATCATTGCTGGCATCAGGTTGTACTTCAAGTATTTTATAGGCAGCTTCTTTATCCTTAACAAACATGGCCTTTATTGAAGTAAAATCGCCTTGTTGTATTCCAAGTAACTGAGCTAGTTCATCAAGCAGGCGTTGTTCCTTTGCATTAACTGCGCCATCGCTAGCAGCTATTCCGAATAATAAATGCATGAGTTCAAGACGCGAAGGGTAATTAAGATGCGCTTTAACCTGCATGCACACTTCACGATAGCGGATTTCCTGTTTTAATACCTCGCGTAACAATAACAATTGCTCTTTGGCTTTTGCCACACCAAACTGTCGTACAAAAAAGGCCTTTACATATTCAAGTTCTGATTTCAAAACCTGCTCATCAGCTTTCATTATTACTGCACATAAAACAATAAGTGAGGCACTGAAGTCACCCGGATGTGTTTGACGTCCATCTTGTTTTACTTGTTGGATACTCTCATCAGAATCGGCAAGAGATGCCAGTGCAAAGCCAATTATTCCTCCGATTGGGCCCCCTAGTGCCCATCCGAGTCCACCTAAAAACAATCTTGACAAAAAAGACATAGTGTTGTAATAGTTTAAAAACGCAAAGTTGCTTCTTTACTTTAAACTGCAAATAGCTAATTGTTTTAAATATCAGGTTTACGTTTTATTGCCATTATCATTTTGTAATTATTGATACTCCGATCTGAGAATTATAAAACCAGGACAATTCTAATTAAAGATGGCAGTGGCTATAAGATGGGAGTTTTGCTCAAGGAAATATGATTTATTTACTAGCACCCTGGTTCAATAATTTGTAATTTAAACTACAAAATGGATGAGCAGCTAATGGATAAAAAGACTTCAAACAGTACCAATAAAATAGAAACTTAAAAATTTACATCGTTAGAAAATCCAATTGAACTGGAAGCAATAGTTGAAATTCTGAAAAGCTACATTAGTTCAATTTTTACTTTTTTATAAGGCGTTACATGAATTAAACTGTATTGCCGGATGAAATAAAATCTGTAGTTCTTATTAACTTACTGTTTTGATTTGGAAGGATAAAAAATTATTCGATTTTTAAGCGATGTGGTCTGAAAAATAGCCGACTTTAAATCTTGAGGAAAATTCATAAATAAAATCCACTACTTAAAGCAGTTTTCATAAATGATTTAATTACAATCCTGTTAAAAATACTTTCATCACTTATATCTTCTTTTACGAAACGATTGCTTTCAAGCTCATTATACAAAGGCTCCAAGATTGTTTTAATTTCATTACTAATCTTTGTTCTTTCTTGCTGTTTTTCATTAATAATGTTCAGCATATCCGGACCTACCGTTGAAGCAAATTCTAAAGGCAATGTATTGCGGTCGATATCATAAAGGCTAAAACCATCAGTGAGCGAGTAAGCAATAAGGTCCCAATCCTTGTTTTTTTCTTCGGGGCTGATTATTTTATAAAGCATTCGGTGATGCAGGCATTTTGATTCTGCAAATGCGCTTAAACTGTCAATTTTGGTAAAGTACTTGCATTTTAAAGTACCACTATCGCCATAAGTAATTATAGTTTTATTATATGACTTGTTTAATTTCCACAATTCTGATACTGTTTGAACAACATAATTTGGTTCTTGTTTATTGATAACAACCAGCGACCCGATACCATTGGTAAGATGAGCAATTTTTTCCCAGCCTTTTATTTCTTTTTCTACCACTGAATTTGCACAGTATGCAGTATGGATAATTATTCCTTTTTCTGCAGCCAGTTCACATGCATCATCAAGATTAGAGGGACCAAGATTTACAGTTCCATTACCCATCAGGATAATCATCTTTGTGGCGCCTTTCTTTTTGCTCCATTCCGTTTCACGAAGGCAGGTCATTAAGGCTGCACCTACATACTGATCGCCCTTTTCAACATTAACGCCTAATTTATTAATAGCTTCATAAAGCGAATCGTAATTGGAAGTTAGCCTGCCAATTATTTTTACATAATTGTTCTTACTGGAAAAACTTGGCCTTCCAAAACCAACCAAACTGAGCCGCAGATTTGCTGCTGGTTTAAGGCTGAAGCTATGATTGATCAGGTTCCAGTAGCATTCTTTTAAATCAATTAAAAGCCCGTTGGTACTGGCACTTAAATCAAGACAAAAAACTACATCAATGTCCTTCGAAACGTTGTCATCAGAAAATTTTGATGATTTTTTTTGGGCTGATAAGTTAAAAGTCAGTAAAATGAAAAACAGAAAAAGAAATTGCTTCATAGGGGGCTCAATCTAACCGGGGGTCAATCATTATTCATTATACAAAATTAAAACAATTTATTCAATTGATTGTACTTTAGCCACTAAATGGATGCAAAAGATTTAATTGAACTGAAAGAAAAATGGCAATTGTTAATTCAAAGACTTAACAAGCAATTTGACAATGACCTTGATCTGCAAGGGGTGATTTTTTTAATTGGCGTTCAGGAATTAGGAAAAGGATACCAGCCCTTTACTAAAGACCAAAAGCAAGACCTCATGCACATTGCAACATGTAAATTGCTTAGCCAATACGGCTATTATCTTTTAAAAGGCACTGATGATGAAGGATGGCCGCATTGGGAGTTGGTGCAAAAGTTGCCGCCACTGAGCTTAAAGGAGCAGGATTTATTGCTAAAACAGGCCGTGCTGGAGTATTTTGAAAGAGAAGTTTAACCGTCTTTTGGTTAAGGTAAGCAGGCGCCTAATAAAGCTTATGGAAAACCTTACTTTAAAATTACGGTTTTGCTTACAGTGTTACTTTGCTCAAGCCTTATATAATCGTATGCTTTTAGATTACCCTTGGTAACCTCAACATTAAGTACGGCTTCCCATTTAAATGAAAAGAAGGCATTGCCATTAATGTCCGTGGTCTTTTCATCATAAATATCAGCTTGGACACCTGTTGACGGGTTAACGACTGTATCTTGCCTGAGTACAACCAAAGCACCCTTTACAGGGCGGCTTAAGCTGTCAACTACTTTTACATTGGCATCTGCAGGGCTTGTTTTCTTACAACTTCCGCTTAATACCAATAAGAGGGGGAGCAGAAATGAAGTGGCAAAAAGTACTTTGGAAAAGTTGCGTTTCATGTTATCCATTAATAAGGTTCATATTTTAATCATTGCAAGTATAAATATTCTTGTTTGATTTGCAGCATTCCGAAATTAAACAATATTATCAAATGAAAAAAATAATAATACTCTTAAGCATCATTTTTATGTCAACAGAATTTGAATTATCAGCACAAGGCAAAGTAAAAGCCCCTGTAGAACACGTGGTTGAACTTTCAACCGATTATGGAGTTATGAAGATTAAACTTTATAACGAAACTCCTAAGCACCGCGATAATTTCCTGAAAATAGCCAAAGAAGGATTTTATAATGGAACACTTTTTCATCGTGTTATTAAAAATTTCATGATTCAGGGCGGAGATCCTAACTCAAAAACTGCTAAACCGGGTCAACAATTAGGTAACGGAGATATCGGATATACCATTCCTGCTGAGTTTAATACTGCTCTCATTCATAAAAAAGGTGCGTTATGCGCTGCACGTACCGAAAACCCTGAAAAAGCTTCATCAGGTTGCCAATTTTATATTGTTCAGGGCCAAAAAGCTTCTGACGCAGAACTTGATCAGTTTGATATGAGAAGAGCTACAAAATATACACCGGAGCAACGTGCCACTTATAAAAATGTTGGAGGAACTCCTTTTCTTGATATGAACTACACCGTATTTGGTGAAGTAATTGAAGGAATGGATGTGCTTGATAAGATTGCAGCTGTTAAAACTGCTCCTGGTGATCGTCCGGTTCAGGATGTAAAAATGACCGTAAAAGTTATAAAGTAATTTTAAAAAAATATTGCTGCCTTGCAGATTAAGCTGCAAGTGCCGCAGTATAGAGTGTAACCCGATGCTTATTAACGGGTAACACGAAAAGGTATATTATGCAAGAACGTATAGACAGGTGGTTAGAGGAGATTAAAAGTTTTAAACCTGAAGCTAAAGAGCAACTTGAAAATTTCAGGATAAAATTTTTAGGGAAGAAAGGTGTGCTTACCGATTTGTTTGCGCAAATGAAGGTTATTGATCCTTCCTTGCGCAAAGAATTTGGAAGGGTTGTTAATGAACTCAAGACTAATGCTGAGGCCAAGATTACTGAGTGGAAAGAAAAACTTGAGGAAATTACTGATAGTGATCCGCAACTTGATCTTACACTGCCTGGTGAACCGCTTGAATTGGGTAGTATGCACCCACTTACTATAACACGTAACCGGATTGTTGAAATTTTTCAACGCATTGGTTACACAATAAGTGAGGGCCCTGAAATAGAAGATGACTGGCATAACTTTTCTGCATTGAATTTTGCACCAAATCATCCGGCCCGCGATATGCAGGATACTTTCTTTATTGCAACGCCTGAATCAAAAGGAGTTGATCAATCACCAGATGCATTGCCTCCCTTTAGTCTTCGTACGCACACCTCATCAGTACAGGTAAGGGTTATGGAAAGCACAAAGCCCCCTATTCGCACTATCTCACCCGGAAGGGTTTATCGCAATGAAGCGGTTAGTGCACGTGCACATTGCTTCTTCCACCAGGTTGAAGGTTTATACGTTGATACCAATGTATCATTTGCTGATCTTAAACAAACCCTGCTTTATTTTGCACGTGAAATGTTCAGCTCTGAAACCCGTATACGATTACGTGCAAGCTACTTTCCATTTACAGAACCAAGTGCAGAACTGGATGTAACCTGTATGATTTGCGGTGGTAAAGGATGTAATATTTGTAAATATTCAGGTTGGGTTGAAATTATGGGTTGTGGCATGGTTGATCCTGCGGTTTTAGAAAATTGCAATATTGATAGTAAAAAATTTACCGGGTTTGCATTCGGAATGGGTATTGAACGTATAACTATGCTTAAGTATTCAATAAAAGATCTCCGCATTTTTTCTGAAAATGATGTGCGCTTCCTTCGACAATTTTCGGGAGTTGACTAATAATCATTTCACATGATGCAATAATCAAAAGAATATCTTTTGATGTTAATCCCCAAAAAAAAGAGGCTGTTACACAAAAGTGAACAGCCTCTTTTTTTTACCTGAAACATCTATCAGGCCAGAGCTTCTTCATATTCTTCAATCGGAGGACAGATACAAATAAGATTTCTGTCACCATATGCATTATCAACACGTTTAACGCTAGGCCAAAATTTATTTTCAGCCACATAATGTGCGGGAAATGCAGCCTGCTGTCTTGAATAAGGATGATTCCATTCATTGGCTGTAACCTCTGCCATTGTATGTGGTGCATTAATAAGAACATTGTCATTTTTATCAGCCTGACCTTTTTCAATTGCTTCTATTTCCTTTCGAATTGCAATCATGGCATCACAAAAACGATCAAGCTCTTCCTTATTTTCACTTTCGGTAGGTTCAACCATTAAAGTGCCCGCAACAGGAAATGAAACCGTTGGAGCATGAAAACCATAATCCATTAAACGCTTGGCAATATCCGTAACTTCAATTCCGGCTGAAGTTTTGAATGCACGACAATCCAATATCATCTCATGTGCCGAGCGACCCTTACTTCCGCGATATAAAATCGGATAATAACTTTCCAATCTTTTTTGCATGTAATTGGCATTGAATATCGCCATTTCAGTTGCCTTACGAACTCCTTTATTTCCTAACATGCGTATGTAAGCATATGAAATATGAAGGATGCTGGCACTTCCCCAAGGAGCAGCTGAAACTGCTTCAACTCCTTGTTTGCCTCCTGTTTCGGCCAGTGGGTGTGTTGGAAGGAAAGGTGCCAGGTGAGCAGCAACACAAATAGGGCCCATACCAGGACCACCACCGCCATGAGGAATGGCAAATGTTTTATGTAAGTTAAGATGGCAAACATCAGCACCAATCATTCCGGGTGATGTTAAACCTACTTGTGCATTCATATTAGCTCCATCCATATAAACCTGGCCTCCACATTCATGTATTATTGATGTTATCTCCTTAATACCTTCTTCATATACACCATGTGTTGACGGATAAGTAACCATTAAGGCAGCCAGGTGCGACTTATGATGATGCGCTTTATGCTTTAAGTCTTCAATATCAATATTACCCCTGTCGTCACATTTAACTACTGATATCTTATATCCGCACATAACCGCGCTGGCCGGATTTGTTCCGTGAGCAGATTGTGGAATAAGCACAATATTTCTGTGCGCCTCGCCTTTTGAATGCTGATAAGCACGAATAACCAACAAGCCTGCATATTCGCCCTGAGCTCCTGAATTAGGTTGCAACGAAGTTGCAGCAAAACCGGTTATTTCGCTTAAGTATTGCTCCAACTCTTGAATCATCTGTCCATACCCTGCAGCTTGATCTGCTGGCACAAATGGATGCATGCTGCTAAAGTGCGACCAGCTTAATGGAGCCATTTCTGTAGTTGCATTCAGTTTCATGGTGCAGCTTCCTAAAGATATCATACTATGATTCATAGCGAGATCTTTATTCTCAAGTCGCTTCACATATCGCAGCATTTCATGTTCACTATGGTATTTATTAAAAACAGCATGGGTAAGAAAAGCTGATTGCCTGCGCATAATGAATGATTCACTTCGTATAAACAAGCCGTTAAGGTTTTTAGATTCATATCCATCCAGGTTTTTACCTGCGGCAACTTCAAATACATTCAAGATGTCGCGCAAATCACTTGCATCAACTGTCTCATCCAGGCTAATGCAAATGGTGCCATCACCATTATACCGGAAGTTAATTTTTCGGTCTATAGCTTGCTTTTGAATTTTTTCTGCTTTACCACCTGCATCTACCTTTATGGTGTCAAAGAAATAAGTACTAAGAACCTTATACCCGAGGTTAGCTAATCCTTCTTTTAACCTGAAGGTATTCTCATGAATATTTTCGGCAATTGCTCGAATTCCTCTTGGACCATGATATACAGCATACATGCTGCTCATTACAGCCAACAGCACTTGTGCAGTGCAAATGTTAGAAGTTGCTTTTTCGCGCTTAATATGTTGTTCACGGGTTTGAAGCGCCATCCGCAAGGCACGCTTGCCATTGGCATCTACTGAAACTCCAATTATGCGACCTGGTATATCGCGCTTAAATTTCTCATGTGTTGCAAAAAAACCGGCATGAGGTCCACCAAAACCGAGCGGCACTCCAAAGCGCTGAGAACAACCAACTACAGCATCGGCACCCCACTCACCGGGTGGCATTAAAAGAGCAAGGCTCATGATATCTGCTGCCACTGCTACCATTATCTGGCTTTCGTGAGCATGCTGAACAAATGGTATGTAATTGTGAACTTCTCCATCCATATCAGGATATTGAAGGATGGCACCGAAAAATGATGAATCTAGTTTTACAGTAGCATGATTGCCAATTACCAGTTCAACACCAATAGGATTTGAACGTGTTTTCAGTACTGATATGGTTTGTGGAAAGCATTTTTCTGAAACAAAAAACTTAACAGCATTATTCTTTTCCTGCTCCTTGCTTCTTGATGCGAAAAACATATGCATAGCTTCAGCGGCAGCAGTTGCTTCATCAAGCAATGATGCATTGGCTAATTCCATGCCTGTTAAATCGCAAATCATCGTTTGAAAATTTAACAATGCTTCCATACGTCCTTGTGCTATTTCGGCCTGGTAAGGTGTATATGCAGTGTACCATCCCGGATTTTCGAAAATGTTACGTTGTATAACACCCGGAACCACAGTATTATAATATCCTAAACCTATATAGGAACGGAATACTTTATTTTTAAGTGATATGGATTTAATATGCTTTATATACTCTGTTTCACTCATGGCATCAGGCAGGTTCAAATCGCTTTTTAAACGAATGGTAGCCGGCACTGTTTCATCAATAAGTTGTTCAACTGATGTTACGCCAATTGTATCAAGCATTTGAGCGATTTGCTCATTGTCAGGACCGATATGACGGTCAGAAAAATTGAAATAGGACATACGGTTATTTTAATTAGTTAATTATTTAGTTTTAACAGGCCAAAACCCCCTGTTGTAAAAGCGGTGCAAATTTAATAATTGATTTTAGTTTAGCCTTAATCATTTCCAATTTGTCAGGCTGAGCCTCTTAAATTAGTTTTCATTTTATGATTGAATAAAATGAATGTTAATCTAAATCAATAATCAATGTATTTTTATTTAATTAATAGTTCAGAATAGAATTCTGCTATCAATGTTTTGCCTAAAAAAAAACAGGCTACTCATTACTTCCGAGCAGCCTGTTTTTATTAGCAATAAGATTAATCAACTTTAGTGAACTTGCCGGTTTTAACATAATTATTAGTTTGTAACCTGTAAAAAAGTAAACCATTTGGCAGTGTTGAAATATCAAAAGTGTTCTTTACAAATCCGGGCTGCATCATTGAATTATCAATCAATCGCTTTATTTCTTTGCCCTGTACATCGGTGATAATTAAACTCACATAGCTATCATCTGTTACCAGATATTCAAAGCTAAGAGTATTATTTGCAGGATTTGGATAGCATTTAAACTGTATAGTGGCATCACCTTTATAGGCAGGCTTTAACCATTCCGATTTATCCTGAATCTCTTCATTTACATTATCACGGTTTACAGCATTAAGGCAATTGCTAACTGTAACAATAGCTGAATTAAAATGCGATCCTGTAGCAGCTTTGAAACCCGGGTTTAAAACGATATGTCCACCGGCTCGCATTTCAACATTGGCACCAGCCTGAATGGTAAATGTGCTGCCTATTGGTGTATTGATATTATTGGACGCTTCATAATCAACATCACCTGAAAAAGGTAATACATGATCAACAGGGCCATTCAGGTTAAGTTCGTTGTTTGAAGAATAAACCAGCGGCTTGTCAAAATCAACACGTGAGACATAATTTTGCCATTGCCCTGTTCGGTTGTCATTCCATGCAATGTAGTTTCTGTTACCGTATGCTGTGTTAGCGATATAATCACCACAATAACCAGTAGCAAACCCCGGAATAGCAGCAACTGTGTGCCCCACATCACTTACTTTTAAATTACCCCATGAAAATCCCCCATCAAATGAATAGGCCAGGTAGGTATTTGTGGTAAAGCCCGAAGGTGTATCAAAAGTACGGTAAGCTACACTT